>JAAYTY010000122.1 GCA_012523605.1 Candidatus Fermentibacterota bacterium | reverse complement strand
TAAGGCTCGTAGGGACACTTCTCCTGGAGCAGAACGAGGAATGGATGACCGGAAGGAGGTATATGAGAATCGCCTCGCCCGAAGCTGCTTCGAGCTCCCCGGGCGAGGCCCTGGTGCCAGCCGATCATGTGCCCGGATGCGCAACCCTTCTTACACCACATTGACGGACGCCGCCCAGCCGCAAGCAGGAGTTCATCGAGTACGCAAAACCGATCCTGAGAAAGATCAGACAAAGCCCAACAACAGCCTCCTCTCATTTTGCTCACCAGCTCGGGTACGGGCAGGCAAACGGAGAGGCAAGAGTATAAGTCCTGCCCTCTTGTATTGACCTCGCAGAGTGATCGAACTCGCTGAACGTGCCGGGCATTCAGGGCAATACCCCCGCCGGCGCGTTCAAGCCGCGCCTCTGCTAACCTTGAGGATGCGATCGGCAGGGCCGACCCGGCGGGGGCCGGCCTGCCCACGCGAAGCGCCGAGCCGCCCGCCCGGCTATCTGCCGAAGACCGCCGCCCTGCCCAGCTCCGACTCGATCTCCAGAAGACGATTGTACTTCGACATGCGCTCGCTGCGGCAGACCGAGCCGGTCTTGATCTGGCCCCCGCCCATCGCCACCGCGAAGTCGGCCATGAAGGAGTCCTCGGTCTCCCCGCTCCTGTGGGAGATGACGAAGCCCCATCCGGCCTTTCTGCAGAGGTGGATCGCCTCGATGGTCTCGGTCACCGTGCCGATCTGATTGAGCTTGATCAGAACGGCGTTAGTGGATTTCTCCTCGATGCCGCGCGAGATGAAGCGCGTGTTCGTGACGTAGATGTCGTCGCCCACTATCTGGATCCTCGATCCCAGGGCGGCGGTATGTTCCTTGAAGCCTTCCCAGTCGTTCTCGGCAAGCCCGTCCTCGATGGAAACGATCGGATACTTCCCGATCCAGGCCTCGTAAAGCCGAGTCATCTCGGCACTGCTCTTCCTGCCCTGCCCAGACTTCGAGAGGTTGTAGGCGCCGTCCTCGAAGAACGAGCTGGCCGCAGGATCGAGTGCGATGGCGATGTCGGCGCCCGGTTTGTATCCAGCCGACTCGATGGCGGAGACGATGACCTCGCAGGCCTCGTCGTTGCTCCGGAGGTTGGGGGCGAATCCCCCCTCGTCCCCTACGTTGGTGGAGTAGCCTTTTCCAGAGAGAATCTTCTTCAGGGCATGGAAGGTCTCGGCTCCGTAGCGCAGAGCCTCGGCGAAGGTGGGCGCCCCTGCCGGCATCACCATGAACTCCTGGAAGTCCACGCTGTTGTCGGCGTGCTTGCCGCCGTTGAGGATGTTCATCATGGGCACGGGGATGCGGACCGCTCCGGGGCCCCCGAGATACGCATAGAGAGGAAGGCCGGCCTCCATGGAGGCGGCCCGCGCGACCGCCATGGACACCCCGAGGATGGCATTGGCTCCAAGTCTGCCCTTGTTGGGAGTACCGTCCAGCTCGATCATCCTGCGGTCTATCTCGGCCTGCATCCGGGCCTCTATTCCCAAAAGGGCCGGAGCGATAATCTCGTTCACGTTGGAAACGGCCTTGAGAACGCCCTTTCCGCCATAGCGCTTCCTGTCCCCGTCCCGGAGCTCCACAGCCTCGTTCTCCCCCGTGGAAGCCCCCGAAGGAACCGAAGCTGAAGCCTCCAGACCGTTGTCCAGCCTGCAGAACACCCGGATGGTGGGATTGCCTCTCGAGTCGAGGATCTCCATCGCCCTGACGGCAGCGATTCCGGCCTTCATGAATCCCTTCCCTTCACCTGAATCAATCCCTCAGCGTCGATCTGATTCGGAGCGGGTTCTCCAGCAGGTCGAACGCGTCGTTGATGTTCCCGACAACAACATCCGCAACCTTCAGCAGCTCGGCGGCGGCTCCCTCCGGGCCGATGACCGCGATGCCCAGGCCGGCGGCCTCCATCATGGCGGCATCGTTCCTGCCGTTGCCGATGGCGATCGCACGAGCGCCGCACGTCCTTCGGACGAATGCGGCCTTGTCCGGGCCCTTTTCGATGATCCGCAGATCCAAGGGCAGGCCCTTCAACTGGATACCGGCCGTACCGAACGTATCGGCGGTAAGCACCGTGATCCGGAACCGCTCGGCGAGCCGGACCAGCCTGTCCGCCACCCCGGGAAGAAGCACTCCGTCCTTCGAGAGGGTGCCCGTGAAGTCCAGGACGAGGTCCGAGTAGCCCTCGAGACGCCATTTCTCGAAAGAATCAGGCTGAGCGCCCATGCGGCCTTTCCGCCTTCTTCGCATGCCGGCCGGACATCCAGGCCGGCACGGCTCCGGGTTCCATCCCTCCCCGAGGAAACTACCCTCTTTCACATCGGCATGCCAGCGCTTCGCGGCGAGCGGAAGGCGCGGCATGGAAGCGCATCCGCGACAGGCCCCGGGATTATTGCGCCGGCCATGACGACGGCCAAGAGGAAGGATAGCCGTCGCCGTGGACGGATGCGAGGCGTCTTCCCGGAACGGCACGGCGGCGGATGCCTTCCGCGCAGGGGGTTCCTGTCATGCCCTGTTCCTGTGCCGCCGAAGCTTTCTCGATGCTGAAGTCAGAAGCCTTGCCGGGGCGGTCGAAGGGAGTCTGTGCTCCATCCGGCAGACTCGGCAAGCATTCCCGCGTCGTTCAACACACGGTAATGGGCGGACCCGTACGAAGGGGAGTGATGCGGGGGAACGGGGCCTGTCACGATGGAGCGCAGCTCCGCCGGATGGAACCGGATGAGGCCCTCCTCCGCGAGTTCCACTGCTTCCTCGACGAGCTTTGCGAGGTTCTCGAGGGATCCGTCGCGCGGTTTCTGGCTGAACACCGTGTCGGCCACCGCCCTGAGGGGGATCCCCAGCGCCTTCAGGGGCGCGAGGTGCAGTCTGGCGACCGGGGCCGCGGGATTGATCATCTGGAGCGGCGGTTCGAACCAGCATCCCGAAAGGGGCAGAGCGTTCCATTCTCCCGCCAGAGCCTCCTCGGCAACGCGTTCCGGCAGGCCAAGCAGATGGTCGGCACCCATTTCCGACTGGAAGAGAAGCTTGTGGAGATCCCGCACCTCCATATCGGGGTGCAGAGCCCTCTCGGCCGAGATGATCCGCACGAGCGCATCCCTGTGATCGGGAAGATGCTTCATGAGCGGATCATGGCATCCTTTGCACGCTGCATCAAATTGACCATATTATCATATATTCATACCCCGGTGATCGGGTGCATATCGGGCGTGAACCGAGAACGGGCTGAACGGATGAGCCGTCTTCGACCGCCGAGGAAGCCCGCTGGATCAAGAAGCCGGGCGAAATGCCCCGTGGCGCTGTAGCCGGATCCGCCCGGCTCCGTCCGCCGGGTGAAGGAAGGGGGAGACCTGTTTCCGGTCGCGCGGCCGCATGACGGCACGCGGAACAACCGGTATCGGCCGTTCATGGACAACCTCTTCAGAGCGCTGTCGAATCGAAACCGGCTGAGGATATTCTCGGCCCTCATGCGGGGTCCCCTCACCGTGAGCGAGATATGCGAGACGCTGGGGATTTCGCAGTCGAACGCCAGCCATCACCTGAAGACCCTGCTCGAAGCCGGGATGGTGCACAGGCGGAGCATCGCCGGCTGGGCGATCTATGCCCCGGCGCTCGACGATCCGGTGGTTTCCGGCCTTGCCACGGCGATATCCGCCTCGCCCGGCAGAACGGGCTGGCATGACGCCGACGACCGCGCGCTCACACGCTGCTACGAACTCCGCAGCTCCAGGTCCAGGGAGTTCTTCGACAGGGCGGCGGCCGACTGGCAGGTTCTCTCGGCCCAGCTTCCCGACGCGGAAACCTACATGAAGGACATGCTGGACATGCTGGGCACGGGCGGTTCCTGCGTGGAAGTGGGTTGCGGCATCGGAAGGATGCTCAAGCCTATCGCAGGCAGGTTCCGCTCGGTCGTGGGGGTGGATGCCTCGCCGGAGATGCTCGAACGCGCAAGGCGCGATCTGTCACGCGAGGAATGGCCCGGCGTGGAGCTGAGGCTGGGAGAAGCCGAGCATCTGCCGCTCGCCGACTCCTCCATGGAGGCGTGCCTGGCTCACATGGTCCTGCACCACCTCGCCGATCCGCCTGGCGCCTTCAGGGAGATCGCCAGGGTGCTCTCTCCCGGGGGAAGAGCGATAGTAGCGGACCTCACACTCCACGATGACGCCGGTTTCCGGGCAAGCCAGGGAGACCTGTGGCCTGGATTCGAGCCGGCCCAGGTAAGGCGCTGGGCTTCGGCGGCCGGCTTCGCCTGCAAAGCGGCGATGTCGCCGGCCGAGTCCAGGGTATTTCTCCTTTCATTCGAGAAAACCGGAGGACATCATGGAAGATCATAGGATCGCCGACCCGGGACTCGCTTCGCTCGGCCGCAGGAGGATCGCCATGGCCGAGGCCGAAATGCCCGGACTCATGGCGGTCAGGGAACGGTACGGGCCCGGGAAGCCCCTCGAGGGCGTCAGGGTCTCGGGCTCCCTGCACATGACCACCGAAACGGCGGTATTGATCGAGACGCTCGTCGCGCTGGGAGCCAGCGTGAGGTGGGCGAGCTGCAACATATTCTCCACTCAGGACGATGCCGCGGCGGCCGTCGCGGCTTCCGGGGTGCCGGTGTTCGCCTGGAAGGGCGAAACCCAGGACGAGTACTGGTGGTGTACCCGCAAGGCCCTCACCTTTCCCGTCGGCCTCGGCCCTCAGCTCATAGTGGACGACGGCGGCGACGCCACCATGATGATCCACCGGGGCTACGAGATGGAGGAGGAGCTTGCGCGAACCGGCTCCATTCCGGCCTCCGAATGCGCCTCGCGTGACGAACAGGCCCTTTTCGACAATCTCTCGAAAGGTCTCGGGGAGAACCCCGGGTTCTGGCATTCGATCGTCCCCGAGATCATCGGCGTTTCCGAGGAAACCACTACGGGCGTCCACCGGCTCTATCAGAGGCACGAGGCGGGCCGCCTTCTCTTCCCGGCGTACAACGTCAATGACTCCGTGACGAAGAGCAAGTTCGACAACACCTACGGATGCAGGGAATCCCTGCCCGACGGCATCAAGAGGGCCACCGACGTGATGGTCGCCGGCAAGACCGTCGTAGTGTGCGGATACGGCGAGGTGGGCAAGGGCTGCTGCCAGAGCATGCGCGCGTTCGGGGCAAGGGTCGTCGTGACCGAGATAGATCCGATCTGCGCCCTCCAGGCCGCGATGGAGGGCTACGAGGTGAAGACCGTGGAGGACGCCCTGGACGAGGCTTCGATCTTCGTCACCGCAACGGGCAACTGCGATGTGATAACGGTGGAGCACATGTCCCGCATGAAGGACCAGGCCATCGTGTGCAACATCGGACATTTCGACAACGAGATACAGGTGGACGCCCTGGAGGCCCTGCCCGGAATCAAGAAGGAGTGCATCAAGCCGCAGGTGGACAGGTACACCTTCCCTGACGGGCACTGCATCTACCTCCTGGCCGAGGGGCGCCTCGTGAATCTCGGATGCGCCACCGGGCATCCCAGCTTCGTGATGTCGAACTCCTTCACTAACCAGTGCCTCGCCCTCCTCGCCCTCCTCTCCGAGAGGCCGGGGATCGGCGTTTACAGGCTTCCCAAGAAACTCGACGAGGAGGTGGCCCGCCTGCACCTGGAGAAGATCGGCGTGAAGCTCACCGGCCTCACTCCGCGGCAGGCCGCCTACATCGGCGTTCCCGTCGAAGGGCCTTACAAGCCCGAGCACTACAGATACTGATGAAGCGTCTTGCCGCGGCGGGCATGTTCGTATGCAAGGGCTTCCCGAAGCCGGGGGCCCTGCGCGCGCAGTTCCTGGAACGGCGCCGGACATCCCGCGTTTCCGCGGGCCCGGATGAAAGCCTGGATAGTTTGCCATGCCGTTTTCGAACACCAGAGGAGAGGTGATGAGCGAAAAGATCCGAGTGCTTCTGGTGGATGATGACCCCGACTTCATCGAGGCCAACAGCATCGTCCTCGAAGTCAGCGGATTCGAGGTCATCTCCGCGCTGAACGGAGCGGAGGGGTTGAAGCGCGTGAGCGAGGACAACCCCGACATAGTCGTTCTGGACGTGATGATGGAGAACACCGACGAGGGGCTGGCCGTCGCCCGGGACATCCGCAGGAAGCTCCACAGCAAAGTCCCGATCATCATGCTGACGTCGGTCGGGAAGGTGACGGGCTACGACTTCAAGCCTTCCGAGCATCCCGACTTCTTCCCGGTGGATGTCTTCCTCGAGAAGCCCGTCCAGCCGCAGATCCTCATCTCACGCATCCGTGAACTGACCTCCGGGGAGGCGAGGTGATGGCAAAGACTCCCGAACAGGTGGTCGCAGAGGCGGCCGACCGGACAGGTAGATCTCCGGACAGCGTTCTGAGGCTTCTTCAGGAAGTCAACAGGGAATTCGGATACGTACCCCATGAAGCGATCCGCGCCGTTTCCAGGATCACCGGCAAGAGCGCGGCGCATGTGCGGGGAGTCGCTACGTTCTACTCCTTCCTTTCCTCGAAGCCCAGGGGGCGCCACATCGTCAGGCTCTGTTCGACCGTCAGCTGTGAGATGAAGGGATCCAGCGAGGTGCTGAAGGCCCTGGAGAAGGAACTCGGCATCTGCGCCGGAAACACCACGCCGGACGGCAGGGTGACCCTCGAGACCACGAGCTGTCTGGGTCTTTGCGACAAGAGCCCGGCAATGCTGGTGAATGACGTTCCGTACTCCGGGCTGACCCCCGAAACCGCCTGCGAGATAGTTCGCGGATTGCGATAGGAGGCTGGTATGAAGAGGGAAGTTCTGCTGTCTCCAGACCAGCCCGAGCTCGGCAGCGCTCTGCGCAGGGCCATGGAGATGGAACCCGCGGACATCGCGTTCGAGGTGAGAGAGGCCAAGCTGCTCGGCCGCGGAGGCGCGGGATTCCCGGCCGGAGTAAAATGGGTCCTTGCGGGAGGCGCGTCGGGCGCCAAGAAGTACGTCATCTGCAACGCCGACGAGGGCGAGCCCGGAACGTTCAAGGACAGGGTTCTGATCGAGAGATACGCCGACAGGCTTCTCGAAGGCATGGCGATCGCGGGCTATGCGATCGGTTCCGACGAGGGGATCATCTACCTGCGGGCCGAGTATCCCTACCTGGTTCCCGTGATCGAGGAGGCGAGGAGCAGGATGCTGTCCGGGGGCCTCCTCGGAAAGAACCTGTTCGGCGGCCGGTTCTCGTTCGACGTCGAGGTGAGGATGGGTTCCGGGGCGTATGTGTGCGGCGAGGAGACCGCTCTGCTGGAGAGTCTGGAAGGCAGGAGAGGCGAGCCCCGCAACAAGCCTCCGTATCCCGTGAACTCGGGATACCGGGGCTGTCCGACGATCATCAACAACGTCGAGACCTTCATAACGGTGCCGCACATCATCCTGAACGGGGCGGAGTGGTTCAGGGGCCTGGGAGAGGACGGCGACGCCGGCACGAAGCTCTTCAGCATATCGGGCGACGTAGAGAGGCCGGGCGTCTACGAGCTGGCGATGGGATCAACCATCGGCGAACTCCTCGATCTGGCCGGAGCCGTGGACATACAGGCCGTCCAGGTGGGCGGCGCCAGCGGAAGGACCATCAGGGGGGACCAGCTCGACAGGAAGCTCTCATTCAGGGACCTGCCCCCCGGCGGCAGTGTGATAGTCTTCAACGGCTCCAGGAACATGCTCGAGGTCCTGAGGAACTTCTCGGACTTCTTCGTCCACGAGTCATGCGGTCAGTGCACGCCCTGCAGGGAGGGCAACAGACAGCTCAGGCTGGCTGTCGGAAAGATTCTCGAGGGAGAGTTCTGCTGCCGCAGGTGTCTCGACAGTTTCTTCGAACTGGCCTCCGTCATGAAGGACACGAGCAAGTGCGGATTCGGACAGACCTCCGCCAACTGCTTCGTGGACATCGTGGGAGGGTTTCTCGACCTGCCGGAAGACTGCTCGCGCGTCCACGAGCAGAACCCGTGCCACGAGGGAAGGTGAAGCATGCCCTTCATCACTATCAACATTGACGGCAGGGAGCATACGGTCCAGGAGGGCGTGACGGTCCTGGAAGCCTGCAAGAGCGCAGGGATACCGATTCCTGCTCTCTGCTACCATCCGAAGCTGCGCCTGGCCGGGAACTGCAGGCTGTGTGTCGTCGAAGTGGAAGGCTGGAAGACCCTCCAGCCTGCGTGCGTCACGCCGATCACGCCCAACATGGTGGTCAGGACGGACACTCCCCGGGTGAGATCGGCCCGCAGGACGATAGTGGACCTGCTCCTGGCCTCCCACGACTGCGACTGCCTCGTCTGCGAGGCGGCCGGCAGGTGCGAACTGCAGAAACTGGCCTACGAGTACGGGCTGGACAGGAGATCCAGATCCTTCATCGGCGACGAAGACTATGTCTCCATGCCGGATGAATCGTCCCCCGTTCTCCGTTACGACAGGTCCAAGTGCATCAACTGCACTCGCTGTATAAGAGCCTGCGGCGAGATCCAGGGCAAGGGCGTCATCGCGGCCGTCAACCGCAGCAGGGATGTCTCCGTGTCCGGCGGCATCGTCGAGTGGAGCGACTCGAAGTGCGACGGATGCGGCGAGTGCATTCAGCTCTGCCCTACGGGCGCGCTCTCGGTCAAGGCAAGGATCGGCGTGAGGGACTGGGATGTCCGGAAGGTCCGCACAAGCTGCGCCTACTGCGGCGTGGGATGCCAGCTCGAGATGTGGGTCCACGAGGGCAGGCTGGTGAAGGTGGACGGCGCCGATGTGGTGCCGAACTACGGCTCGACCTGCGTGAAGGGCCGTTTCGGACACGACTTCGTGAACAGCGCCGAGCGGCTCAAAACCCCCATGGTGCGCCGCAACGGAATGCTGGTTCCGGCCTCGTGGGACGAGGCGATAGGCCGCATCGCATCCGAACTGGAAAGGATAAAGAACTCGCACGGCCCCGACTCCATAGCCGGGCTGGCGTCGGCAAGGGTGTCGAACGAGGAGAACTATCTGTTCCAGAAGATGATGCGGGCCGCGGTGGGCACGAACAACGTGGATCACTGCGCGCGGCTGTGCCATGCGTCCACGGTCGCCGGCCTCGCGGCCGCCTTCGGTTCGGGGGCGATGACCAACTCGATCGCCGAACTGGAGCACGCCTCGTGCATCCTGGTCACCGGCTCCAACACCACGGAGACGCATCCGGTGATCGGCACGATCATCAGGCGGGCCGTGCGCGAGCATGGAGCGAAACTGATCGTCGTGGACCCGCGGAGGATAGATCTCGTAGACAACGCGACACTCTGGCTCCGGCAGAGGAACGGCACCGATGTGGCATGGATCAACGGCATGATGAACGTGATCATCACCGAGAACTTCCACGACAAGGCCTTCATCGCCGAGAGGACCGAGGGTTTCGACGAGCTGTGGGAGGTCGTCAGGCAGTTCACTCCGGAACGCGTCGAGGAGATCACGACAATCCCCGCCGGACTCCTGCGCGAAGCCGCGAGGATCTACGCGACGTCGCCCGCCTCTTCCATCATCTACTCGATGGGGATCACTCAGCACGTCACGGGGACCGACAACGTGCTCTCGGTCGCCAATCTCGCGATGATCACCGGGCAGATCGGCAAGCCTTCGAGCGGAGTCAATCCGCTGAGAGGACAGAACAACGTCCAGGGCGCCTGCGACGTGGGCGCACTGCCGAACGTGTTCCCGGGATATCAGAAGGTCACGGATCCGGCCGTGCTGGAGAAGTTCGAGAAGGCCTGGGGCAGGGACCTCTCGAGCAGGAACGGACTGACCGTAGTCGAGATCATGAACGAGATCGAGAAGAACGGCATCCGGGGGCTCGTCATCATGGGCGAGAACCCGATGGTGTCGGATCCGAATCTCGCCCATGTCGAGAAGGCCCTCCAGAACGTCGAGTTCCTCGCCGTGATGGACATCTTCATGTCCGAGACCGCCGCGATGGCCGACGTGGTGCTTCCCGCGGCGTCGTTCGCGGAGAAGGAGGGCACCTTCACGAACACCGAACGCAGGGTCATCCTCCTGCGCGAGGTCCTGCCGCCTCCGGGCGAGGCCCTGCCCGACTGGAAGATCATCTGCAGACTCTCCGGCGCCCTCGGATATCCCATGAACTACTCCAGCGCAGCCGAGATAATGGAGGAGATAGCCGCCCTGACGCCCATCTACGCGGGGATCAGGCATTCGAGGCTCTTCTCCGAGGGCGTTCAGTGGCCGTGCCCGGATCCGACCCATCCCGGAACCAGGTTCCTGCACAAGGACAGGTTCAGCCGGGGGCTGGGCAAACTGCATCCCGTGGACTTCATACCTCCGGATGAACTGCCTGACGACCAGTATCCGTTCATCCTGTCCACGGGTAGGATACTCTATCACTACCATACGGGGACGATGACCCGCAGAGTCGGCGCCCTGAACGAGTATGCCCCCGGAGGCTTCATGGAGATCCATCCCGCCGACGCCCTGCGCCTCGATCTCGAGAACGGAGGCCGGGCCAGGGTGACGACGAGAAGGGGAAGCATCGAGACCGAGGTCAGAGTGACCGGGCGCGTGGCGGAGGGCTCGGTGTTCATCCCGTTCCATTTCGTGGAAGCGGCCGCGAACAGGCTGACCAACGACGCGCTCGATCCCGTAGCGAAGATACCGGAGCTGAAGGTCGCCGCATGCAGAGTCGATCGTATCGGAACAGCCATGGGAGGTAGCTGATGGAGACTGTCTGCAAGAGTCCCGCCGAGGTCGCCGAAAGCGTTGCCTGCACTATCGGGCCGAAGAAGGCTCAGGCGAACTTCCTGTTTCTCTCTGTGATGGGAATCCTGGCCGGAGTGTACATCGCCTTCGGCGCACAGCTCGCCACGATGGTGGGCCACGACGCGGCGACCTTCCTCGGAGTCGGCGTCCAGAAGCTTCTCGCCGGCTCGGTGTTCAGCGTCGGCCTCATGATGGTCGTGATCGCCGGGGCCGAACTCTTCACCGGGAACAACCTCGTCATGATCTCGGTGCTCGACGGCAAGGCCAGCGTGCTCTCGCTGCTGCGCAACTGGGTCATAGTCTATTTCGCGAATTTCGCCGGCTCCCTGCTCATCGCCTGGCTGATCACCCAGACAGGCCTGCTCGGCACGAACGGGGGGGCGGTCGGCGTCAGCGCGCTCAACATAGCCAAGACGAAGGTGGGGCTGACCTTCATGCAGGCGTTCAGCAGGGGCATTCTCTGCAACTGGCTGGTCTGCCTCGCCGTGTGGATGGCTCTTGCTTCCAGAACGGTCATCGGGAAGATATTCGCCTGCTTCTTCCCGATCATGGCCTTCGTGACCAGCGGCTTCGAGCACAGCGTCGCCAACATGTACTTCATCCCGGTTGCCT
>JAAYTY010000121.1 GCA_012523605.1 Candidatus Fermentibacterota bacterium | reverse complement strand
CGGGCGGAGAGGCGGCGTGGCATCTGGCCGCCGCGGCAGTGGAGCCCTCCCTGCTCCCCGCCGATCTCACCGCAGGCACCCAGGCGGCGAGGTGCGGAACACCCGCGATAGTCGAGGCCCTGAGGCTCGTAAAGGGCTCATCGACGCCGATTGCGGGCGAAGTGGAGCTTCTCCTCGCGAGGCCGACCCTGAGCGGGCCGGAGTACACGTTCGACACAGCCAGCGGGCACTTCAAGATCCACTGGACCAACTCGGGCGGCGACGCGACCACGCTGGAGTACGCGCAGGCGGTGGGAACCTACGCAGACTACAGCTGGCAGGTGGAAATCGATGAGATGGGCTACTACGATCCTCCCTCCGATCTCGGACTCGGGGGAGACAACAAGTACGACATCTACATCGAACAGCAGAGCTCGCTCGGCTACACCTCGCCCGACGGCATTCCCGACCCCACCACTCCGAACAACGACACTTCCAGCTACATCGCCATCGCACCCGGCATGGGAGTCGGCCTGTGCCAGGTCACCGTCTCGCACGAGTTCCAGCATGCGTGCCAGTTCGCATGCGACCAGGCCGAACCGACCTGGTTCATGGAGAACTGCGCCACCTGGATGGAGGACGAGGTCTATCCCGACGTCAATGACTACTGGAACTACCTCCACGGCGGAGACAACCCCCTCAGAAAACCCTGGTGGGACATCCGCGAGGGCGGCAGCAGCCTCTACTGGTACGCAGGATGCATCTGGCCGCGCTTCATGGAACACAGGATAGACGTCGACGCTGTCCTCGAGGTCTGGCAGAACTGCGCCGCCGTATGGGGCAACAACATGCTCGCGGCCCAGCAGAACATGTTCTCGGCTCACGGCATGACCTGGGAGCAGGGCTTCATGGAGTACGCCCTCTGGCGCTGGTTCACGGCGACCAACTGGTATGCCGGATGCGGCCTGTACGACAGCGAGGCCGCCCAGTGGACTCCGGGGCCCTACGTATTCTCGTACCACAACATCACTACCCTGCCTGCCTCGGGCGACGAGGGCGTCTATCCGCCCGACACCTACGGCATCCACTGGATCAAGGTCGCTCTGGCCAACTACCAGAACGGCTGGGTCAACATGCACTTCGACGGCCGTGACAACTTCGACTGGGATCTCGGAGTGATAATGTGGGACCAGGGGCTCGACTGGCAGTATCAGTGGTACGACTGCAGCACGGCAGGAGTGAAGGACGTGGCGGTCTCCACCACCGGGTGGGACTATGTCATCTTCGTTCCGGCCCTGCTTACCGACACGAGCCTGGACAAGTACTACACGTACAGCATCACCTACTCCACGGGAGTGGAGGGCGGCGA
The DNA here is from genome assembly GCA_012523605.1 of Candidatus Fermentibacterota bacterium. Classification (GTDB taxonomy): domain Bacteria; phylum Fermentibacterota; class Fermentibacteria; order Fermentibacterales; family Fermentibacteraceae; genus JAAYTY01. The sequence continues at coordinate 3,083 of JAAYTY010000121.1, read as the reverse complement.
GCCGGGGGCGCAGCCCGCATCCATAACCCTGCCTGCGAACCCCGCCGGCCCCGGCGCTTCGGTCTCCTTCACCGTGCCGGTGGATACGCAGGCCAGGCTCGACGTCTTCGACCTCTCCGGCAGGCTGGTCTCGGTCCTGTACGATGCCCAGGCCCAGGCCGGCGAACACGAGGTCGCCCTGGCAGGCCTGCCCTCCAGCGGAACCTACTTCCTGAGGCTTTCGGCGGCCGGGCAGGTCTCCGGAAGCAGGCTCACCTACCTGGAGTAGAACGGAAAAGGCGGGAGGAGGGGGCGGGGCTCCCCCCTCCCGGCCCTCCTTCTGCTATCTTCTCGACATGACGATCCTCCTGAAGCGAACGGAGTCCGCCATCGCCCTGGCTGTCGCCTGTGCGGCAGCCATGCCCTGCGGGTGCGGAAGCAGAGCCCGGCAGTGCGCGGAAGCCACCGGTCCAGGGCGGTCGCCCGTGATTCTCGTGGTTCTGGACAGCCTGCCGGCCTGCGCCACGCTGCCCGAGTCGCTCGCCGGAGCGACGATGCTGCCTCTTGCATGGGCCAGGCTCTCGGACGCGCCGGGCGGAGTGCCGGATGTCCCGGCCCTCCTGCTCGAGAACGCCGTTCGCGAGGGAATGCTGGTGGCGGCGGTGGACGAGCCCGTGCCCATGGCGGGCCGCGAGAGGGACGACATCACGGTTGTCACGGCGACAGGTCCCGATTCGGTCCAGGCGCCGGTGAGCATCCCGCCGGGGGTGGGAATGGACATGGCCTGGGCCAGATGGGACGATCTCAGCGAGAGGAGCTCTGCCGTAGCCGCCATGTTCGCGAAGTACAAGCCCGAGATCCTGGTCTTCAGGTGCGAGGCGGACTGCGTGGAATGCGCCTTCGAGATCTCCTCACGATGGCTGGAGGCGGCAGACTCCCTCGGCGCCAGCCTCGTGATATACGCTCCACCCCTCCGTAACCGTTCCAGGGGATGGGCCGCGATCACCGGCAGGCACATCAGGCGGGGGCTCGTGGAAGGCCTGACCCCCGCCGGGCTGCTGGGAACTCTCCGGATCCTGGCCGGCATCCCCTGGGAGAAGAGGCTGGCGGCGGGAGTCCCCGCTGTGGGAGCGCTGGACTTCGATCCCTTCGACAGCAGGTCTCTCCCGAGATGAGGAGCCTGGTCCTCCGGCTGATCGCGGCAGCCGAGAAGGCGATGCCGGGAGACGGCGCCCTGGTCGCCCTCTTCCTGTTCACGGTGACCGCGAGAAACCTGCTCGAAGGTGCGGCCGACGGGATCGTGTTCGAGCCCTCGGCGTTCCTGTTCCACTTTCCCGTCGCCTATGTCTTCCCGATGCTGGGGATAGCGGCCCTGATGCACCTCCTCTCGGGCGTCGAGGCTCCGCGCATGCTGAGACTGATGGCACTGGCCTGGACACTTACGCTCCTCCCCCCTCTCCTCGATCTCGTCAGCGGCCATTCCTCCTCCATCGGCTACTTCCCGCTGGACGCCGGAAACGCGGGATTCTTCGCCAGGAACTTCCTGAACCCGTCCGTGAGCCTTCCGGGAACCACGGCGGGCATAAGGATCGAGGCGGTCGCGGGATGCATCCTGGCCGGGGTGTTCGTCTACTCCACCGCAGGCAGGATGGCTGTCGCAAGGGGCGTGGCGACCGCCGTCCTTTTCGTTCCGCTCTTCCTGGTGTTCTTCACGTGGCCCATGCTCGTGAAGATCCTCCTCGAGAGACACTTCCCATGGACTGTGACGGCCCAGGAGTTCATGCAGTGGCATGTGGCCACGGCCCCACCGCTGACGGGCTCCGCACACTACACCGTTCTACTCGTGGACATATGGCCGGTCGCGCTGATATCGCTCTGGCTCTGGCCCAGGCTCGACAGGAGATCCTGGCGGGAGACGGGGGGAAGGCTCTCCCTCTCCCTTCCCGCCATGGCCGGTGCCGCCGCGGGAGCGGCCGCGGCATGGATGGCCGCATCGAGGCATGCCGCGACATTCGCCGACCTGGCCGCGATCCTCGGCGCCGGTCTCGCCGGCTCGGCTTCCGCTCTCCTCCTGTCGGTTCCGTCCGGCCGCAGGCTCCCGGTCATGTCGCTCGCGCTGATCACGGCCGCCGCCGTCGGCTGGCCCACGCTGGCCCTGATCCTTCTTTCATGCACTCTCGCGTGCGGAGCGGTCCCCGGCGCACCCGGACGCTCTCTGCTCGCCCTGGCAGCCACCGCGGCAGGAGCCTCGGCGGTTTTCGTTCCTACCTCGGGGATCGTACCGGTGGCTCCGCTCTGCCTCGTCGCCGCGCTCTGGGCTCTTTCCGGCGGCGGCAGGCTGGTCACTCCGGCGGCGGTTGTCGTGCTGGCCGCATCGGTGGCTGTTCTCGCCCCGGTTCCGACTGAGACTGCCGCGAACACGCACTACGAGTCCCTCGATGCGCAGTTCTCGAGGAGTTCCCAGGCGCAGTTCGCTCATGTCGCCGCCTCCCGGCTGGCCGCGGGCGGAGGCTCCCTGGTCGAGCTGGCGCAGGCGGCGCACATGGCGGGGGACATGGCGAGGTCTCAATGGGCCCACGACCTTGCGGAAGCCTCCGGAGACAGCAGCAGGGAACTGCTGGCCGTCGGTCTGAATCTCGCGGCGGCGAGCGGGGACCGGGAGCGGTTCACGATTCTCCTCCAGAGGCTCTCGGAAGAGGGGGGGGACCTTCCCGGCCTGGACGGACTGGTGCTCAGACAGGCGGCCGAGACAGGGCGGACGGACATACTCGAGTCCTACCTCAGGACAGCCGGACCGGAAGCCGGAGTTCTGGCCGCCTTCGCGGGCGCCGAGCTGGCGGCCGGCGACACTGCATCGGCCGTGTCCTTCATCGGCGCAGCCATGAACAGGCCAGACGCATCCCCTCAGGTGTACGCCATGGCGGTCAGCCTGGCTTCGATCACCGGAGGCGACTACGACTCGATCTACCGGGCCGGCGCGGAGAGGTTCGAGAGTCCGATCGTTCTGATGCTTTCGAGGATCAGTGCGCCTCTGGCGGCTGGAGAGGCGCCGGACAGACCGGATCTCGTCAGTAGATGCCTGGCTCTCTCCGGAGACTCGCCCG
>JAAYTY010000120.1 GCA_012523605.1 Candidatus Fermentibacterota bacterium | reverse complement strand
GACGATCGTCACGGCGAGGCCCGGGCACACGGCTGCACACTTCCCGCAGCCCGTGCACCCCCCGGAGTACTCCGGGATGCCGAGCACGGGGTGTCCCCTCGTGCCGATCAGACCCTTCGGGCAGGACGTCATGCAGGGGTTGCAGGGGATTTCCTGGAAGCAGTGCAGCACGGGAAAGACACCCTCCTTCGCCGAAGGGACGGAATAGGGGTGGATGCGCCCGCCGGGGCTCTTCAGGACCTCCGCCTTCTCCGCCCATCCCGGAGGCACCCGATCACCCGAAAGGCCCAGTACGAAGGCGATCTCCCTGCCCCTGATCCTTCCGGAGAACATGGCCGCGCTGGCTTCGGCTATCTCCTCGGCGTCTCCGGCGAGCGCGGAGGGGATTCCGAACTCGAGGGCCTTCCTGTGGAACTCGCTCACGGACTCGAGGCCCACCGCAATCAGGAGCGTGTCGACGTCGAAGGTCTTCTCGGTTCCAGGTATCGGGCGGAATGCGCTGTCCACCCCCCCTATCGTCACCGCCTCGAGCCTCTCCCCGCCGTGCGCCGCCAGAACCGTGTGGGAGGTGTGTATGGGCACCCCCAGCCTGCGGATCTTGTCGGCGTGGACCTTGTATCCGCCGCAGCGAGGAAGCGCCTCGACGAGCCCCGCGACCTCCATGCCCGCCTGAAGCGCGTGATAGGCGGCTATGAGCCCGACGTTCCCCCCGCCTACCACGAAGAGGCGCCTGGAGCACCTCACCAGATCCCTGTTCACGAGGGTCTGGAAGGCCCCGGCTCCGAAGACGCCGGGAAGGGTGTTTCCGGGGAATGCGAGCGACCTCTCCCTGGCTCCGGCGGCCACCAGCAGAAATCGCGGCCTGACGAAGTGGATGGCCTGACCCTTCCTCATGCAGCAGTACCCGTCGCTGTAGACACCTAGGGCCACCGTCTCCAGCCAGATTTCGACCGAACCGCATTCGCGCGCTTCGCGCTCGAGGATGCCTGCGATCTCGATCCCCCTCGTCCCGGCATGGCAGTCGGCCTCGGACCCGAAGAACTTGTGCGTCTGCAGGACGAGTTTCCCGCCGGGCCTGTCCTTGTCGTCCACCACCAGCGTCCTGGCGCCCGCCCTTCCCAGCTCTATGGCGGCGGCCAGCCCCGAGGGCCCCGCACCGATGATCAGCACATCCACATCCATCCTGGATGGAGGCGGTACGCCCGGACCCGGGAGGTCGCCCAGCTCGGCGAGACCCTCCACGCTGCGGACGTCCATGCCCTCCCGCAGAGGAACGATGCAGCTCTTGGAAGGGACTCCGTCTATGACGAGCGCGCACTGGGAGCACTGCCCGTTGGCGCAGAACAGACCCTGCGGGCTTCCGTTCTTCGCGTGATGCCCGAAGACGTGCCGGCCGGAGGCGACCAGGGCGGAGGACACCATCTCGCCCTCGAAGCCCGCAAGGGGCTCTCCGTTGAAGTGGAAGACAACCTGTCTGCGCTCCGGGCGGTCCAGCACCGGATGTCTCTCTATGCGTCCGCCTGTGATTTCAGGAGGCAATCGGCCACGCTCCGTTCCCTGGTCATTGCGCCGCAGAGTCCGCGGCAACCGGCTAAGTTAAGCCCGGAGGCGATCCGGGGCAACGGCTGCCTCCGCGTCCTCTTCCCCTCCGCTCCCAGTTGACGGCGAAGGCGGGCCTCGAGAGTTTTTCCGCCCTGACGAAACCCCTGCACTCGGGGTAGCGGGTGCATCTCCAGACCGAGATGTGAGGATATCTGAAGAATTTCGTCGGCGAGCCGCAGACCGGGCATTCGCGCCCGCCGGGCTGTACTCGGTCCTCGCGGTCCGCCTGCTCCCTGACCCGGCGCAGGACTTCCTCCCTGCCGGGCCTCCGGGAGATCTCCGAAAGCGCCCTCCGAAGAAGCACCAGCGCCAGCACGGCCGCACAGGCGGCCAGGAGGATCTGCAGGCTTTCCAAACGACCGCTCCTCCAGAACTCCCGTGGTTGACACCCCTGCCGCAGGCCCGTAGATAATCGATTCCGATCGGCAGTAGCCAGCTTCCGCCATGCGTCGGCCAGGAGGCACCACAGAAGTCACAGGAGAACGGGATTGAAGGAACACACCCCCAGAGACCTGAGGAACGTCTGCTTCATCGGGCACGGATCCGTGGGCAAGACGAGCCTCTGCGACTCCCTCCTGCTCGCCGCCGGGGCGGTGGAGCGGCTGGGCAGCGTGACAGAAGGCACGAGCGTTTTCGACTACTCCCCCGAGAGCAGGGATCGCAGGCAGAGCCTGTCCTCCTCCATCGCGACCTGCGAGTGGAAGAACTGCAGGATCAACATCATCGACACACCCGGCTTCGCCGATTTCTACAGCGAGACAATCGGCGCCGTAGCGGTCAGCGACGGCGCCGTGCTCGTGCTCGACTGCGCATCCGGGGTCGAGGTGGGCTCTCTCCAGACCTGGGGCTTCGCATCGAATGCGAAGGTGCCGGTCTTCATATGGGTGAACAGGATCGACAGGGAGAACGCCGACTTCGACCGCGTGATCGCCAAGGCCAGGGAGACGCTCAACAGGAGGATCGTGCCCCTCTCGTTCCCCGCCGGCTCGGGCTCATCTTTCGCAGGAATAGTGGACGTGCTCTCGGGCACGGCGGTGGATGCCTCGGGAAAGCCGATGCCAGTCCCGGAATCCGAGAGGGAGAGGCTGGAAACCTGGCGCCACGAGCTGGTCGAATCAGCTGCCGAGTCCGACGAAGCTCTCATGGAGAGCTTCTTCGCCAACAACAGCCTCGCCCCGGAGGAGCTCGACAGAGGCCTGAGGATCGCGGTGGCGGGTCGCCAGCTGTTCCCCGTGTTCTGCGGGAATTCGGTGCCTCCCTGCGGTCAGGGGTTCCTCCTCGACGGCCTGGCGTCGCTCATCCCCTCCCCGCTCGACAGAAGGCCGGAGATCTCGGACCAGGGCCAGGAGATCCGTCCCGACCCGTCAGGCCCGTTCGTCGCGCGCGTTTTCAAGAGCACCATGGACAGGCACGTGGGCGACATGGTGTACTTCAGGGTCCTGCGGGGCGGGGTGGAGGGTTCCGCCGAGGTCATGAACTCCACCAAGGGCGTATCGGAGCGCCTCGGCAACTACTATCTCGTCTCCGGCGGCAGGAGGATCGACGCCGAGAGGCTGGTCACCGGCGACATAGCCGCCGCCGCGAAACTCAAGTCCACGACCACCAACGACACGATCTGCGACAGGCAGAAACCCGTCCAGCTCGTTCCGGTGTCGTATCCCGCCCCGGTCTACAGGGCGGCCATAGCCCCGAAGAAGAGAGGCGAAGAGGACAAGATGGGCGCGGGACTATCCAAGCTCTCGGCCCAGGATCCCAGCTTCGTCTTCAGGATAGAGCCCGAAATAGGGCAGACGACCGTGTCCGGAATGGGCGAACAGCATCTCTCCACCATGCTCAACCGCCTGAGGGACTACTTCGGCGTCGAAGCGGAGCTCTCCAGGCCCAGGATCGCCTACCACGAGACGATCTCCTGGGTGGTCTCCGGGCAGTACAAGCACAAGAAGCAGACCGGGGGCAGAGGGCAGTACGGGCACGTGTTCATGCGGCTGGAACCGCTTCCCAGGGGTGCGGGCTTCCAGTTCGCCAGCGAGGTCGTGGGCGGCACGGTGCCCACCAAGTTCATCCCGGCCGTGGAGAAGGGCGTCCTCGAATGCCTCGACAACGGCCCCGTCGCCGGCAGCAAGGTCGTCGACGTCAAGGCCGTGGTCTACGACGGCTCCTCCCACCCTGTCGACTCGTCCGACATGGCCTTCAAGCTCGCGGCCAGCAAGTGCTTCAAGCAGCTCATGCTCCAGGCGTCCCCGCAGGTCCTCGAACCGATCATGAACCTCGAGATCACCGTGCCGGAGGAGTTCATGGGCGACGTGATAGGGGACATCAACTCGCGCAGAGGCCGCATACAGGGGATGGATGCGGAAGGCGGATTCCAGGTGATCAGGGCTCTCGCGCCCGAGGCGGAGCTCTACCAGTACACGAGCGCTCTCAGGTCGCTCACCCAGGCGAGGGGCAGCTTCTCCCAGAGCTTCTCGCACTACGAGCCCGTTCCGCGGGAGATCCAGGAGCGGATCATGGCCGAGACCGCCAGGGAGGAAGAGGACTGACGAAAGGCGCACGGATGACAGGCGGAATGTCCGGACTGCCCGGAGCGCTGCTGGCTTTCCTGATGCTCAACTTCACGGCGGCCTGCCCCTCCGCCTCGGCATCAGGACCGGACACAGCTTCCGACTCTGACGAGGGCGGAAGCATAGACGCATACCTGGCTGTCGGCGCCGCTGTAGTCGTGGGAGGTCTCCTCCTACTCGACGCCCTCGGCGACGATGACTCCGGGGCTGAAGAGGCGGCGCTGGCGCCCACAGGAGTAGACTGGAACGCAGTGGAGCGGGATGTCGCACCGCTCGAGGTTTCAGTGGCCGTATCCGGGGTCGGAGGCGCCGCCGAGGAGGCAAGGGAGGCGATCGGAGGGAGCGGGGCGCCGGCGGGTCTCGTACTCTATCCCGATCTGCTGGATCTGGGTGATGCCGATGGTCAGGGGAAGTTCGAGATGGCCTCCGCCTTCTTCGGAACGGACCTGCTGGTGGTCGTGTCACGGGAAGACTCCGAAGGCGTCGTCGAGGTCTATTCGTCCGACGGGCTTGAATGGTCGGGACCGCTGACTGGCGTTGCCGAAGCGGTCTGGTATATTACCACGGTCCTTGAAGACCGGTAGCCAGCCCTGCGCAGAGTTCCGCAGGCGGGTTTCCGGTTTGTGAGAGCTCTCGCACGGGAGGACAGGCTCCAGCAGGGAGAGTGAGTCAGTTGGGCATTGCGCCGGCCCGGACGAGTCCGGGATCAGGCTGCGAAATCGATCGTAAGGCGGGTGGGGTTTTCGCACCCGCCTTTTTGTCGTCCGCCGAAGCACCGAGATCGAACCCTGCTGCAACAGACCCCGAAAAGGAGGAGAGATGAGGAAGCTGATTCTGTTCCTTGTTGCCTCGGCAGCCGTGCCAGCGTTCGCAGGCGAGCTTGTTCTGGACATACCCGTCGATCCCTCCGCAGTGGAGACCCGTGAGGCAGGTCCCTACACGATGGTCTGGATCGACGGCGAAGGCGTCATCTCCGTCGAGGGCTAGCCGGCCCTGCCGATGCTCCCGGTCCGCGTCGCTCTGCCCACCGCCTGCGTGGCCGACGGCGTCGAGATAGTGAGCGAAACGTGGACCCCGATCAGGAGCCGCTGCACGGTGATGCCTGCCGGCCCCACTCTGCCCCTCTCCGTCGAGCAGACGGTGCATCCCGTCGAGCCCGACCCCCACATCTACGGACACGACCGCACCTTCCCCTTCTCGACGGTCGAGCTCCGCAGCTCGGGCGCCATCCTCGGCATCCCGGTCGCCAGCCTGCTGGTCTATCCCGCCAGGTGGAACCCCGCGAGCGGCGGGCTTGAAGTCCTGAGCGGCCTCACGGTGCGGCTCTCGTACCACCAGGACCCCGGTTCGATGACCATCCTTCGGCGGACCGCCCAGAGCGAGCAGCGCTCGATGGACGCCGTGAGGGCGATCGTCATCAACCCAGCAGACGTCTCGGGTTCGGGTGCCGACTTCGTCGAGCCTCGCGCCCTCGCGTACGGCGAGTACGTCATCATCACCCATCCCGACTACCAGACGGCGATGCAGGAGCTGGCCGACTGGAAGACCTCCAAGGGCATCCCGGCGAACGTCTATACGACCACTTGGATCCAGAACCAGTACACCTGTTACGACCTCCAGCAGGAGATCAGGGCCTTCCTGACCGACTGCCGTCTGGAGGGCGCCGAGTACGTGCTGATCTGCGGCGACGACGACAAGGTAGCCTGCCGCGACGCCATACTCAGCGCCGGCGGCTACACGGAGTACGCCCCGGTCGACCTGTATTTCGCCGACAACAACGACACGGCTCCGGGCGCCGACAGGTGGGACAGCAACAACAACCACATCTGGGGCGAGACATCCGACAACGTGGACTGGCATCCGGACTTCTGGGTGGGCCGTGCGAGCGTCAACAGCGCAGCCGAAGCCGCGCTCTACGTCGACAAGGTCCTCTGGTACGAGCATATCCAGGCCCTGCCCTCCTCCGACTACTTCGAGACCGCTCCGCTCGAGATGCGCATCGGCTACTCCTGCGGCGTGCTTTGGACCAGCCCCTACTGCCATGGTTCGGCGGGCGCCGAGATAATCAGCGGCTACTGCCCGGACACGTGGGAGGAGGAGAAGCTCTACGAGCCCAACAACAGCACGGCGATGACCATCGCCATGATCAACGCCGGGCCTCACCACGTCTATCACGCGAGCCACGGCAGCGAGACCAGTATGTACACCTCTTACGGCGACAACTTCACGGTCGCCCAGATATTGGCCCTCACTAACATCACCACGGGCGACAACGTGGCGATCTGGAACTCGATCGCCTGCCTCATCGGCGCGCTCGATACCGGAACCTGCTGCGGAGACGCCTGGAACAACTCCGCGAACGGCGGCGGCTTCGGAGCCTTCAACGCCCGCTATGGCTGGGGCAGCCCCTCGAGCCCGGGGCAGGGGCCCAGCGAGGTTGTCTGCGAAAGGTTCTACTACGAGTACTACACCAACAACATCTGGTTCCTCGGCCAGGCCCACGCTCTGGCCACCGACCATTTCTGCCCGCCGTCGGACGAGTACATGAACTGGTGTCTCAAGGAGTACAACCTCCTCGGCGACCCCGAGCTCCCGATGTGGACACTGGAAGACATGACGTTGGCCTGCTCGCATCCCGCTTCGATCAGCGGGAATACCAACATCACCTTCACCGTCACGGGCACCGGAGGCACCCCGCTCAACGGGGCGAGGGTGTGCATCCAGAAGGGCAACTGGCAGACAGGCGAGGTGTACGCCGTCGGGACCACGAACGCCTCCGGCCAGGTGACTTTGTACGCATCGCCCGAGACCACCGGCAACATCACGGTCAGGGCCTGGTATCACAACTACAATACCTATACCGGCACGATCCAGGTGACCGGCCTCGGCGCCGAGGAGGGACAGGGCGCTCCGGTTGTCTACTCCTTCTCCCCGGTCTGCCCGAGCCCGGCCTCCGTCTCGGCTTCGATAGCCTTCAGCCTCGGAGCCCCAGGCCCGGTTTCGCTCTCGGTGTACGACCTCAGCGGCCGCATCGTTGCCGATCTTGGCAGCGACTGGATGGCGGAGGGACCGCACTCCCTGCAGTGGGACCTCAGGGATGGCTCTGGAAGAGCCGTTCCGGCCGGCGTTTACGTGATCAGGATGGATGCCGGCGGCTTCCAGCAGAGCAGACAGATGGTCGTGATCCGGTAGGAGATCCCGGCCGGTGACAGGCGGCCCCGGGGAGCAGCTCCCCGGGGCCTTCTGCTTCCAGGCCGCAAGCGGTCAGGAAACCGTCCGATCCCGCGGCCTGCCTCCCTCGCCCACCAGGTAGATGGCGGGAACGGAGACGAGGGTGACGACGCCCTTGAGCAGCAGGTTGGCGATCACTATCCCCCACACCGTGGCGGCCGGCAGAACGCCCCCGAAAGCCAGCCAGCAGAATACGAGGGAATCCACGGGAACAGCCGCGGCATTGCTCGCCAGAACCCTCGTCCACTGCATCCGGCCGCCCATCCAGGCCGTCCATGCGGAATAGACCTCGGTGTCCAGCAGTTCGGAGAGGACTTCCGCGACAATCGACGCGGCGACGATCCTCCATACCGGGGAGAGCACGGCTCCGAACTCGTGCTGGGGGCCGACCGTCATGTCGGCCGGCAGCCTGGAGACGAGCCAGAAGAGCGCGGCCATGACGACGTTGACGACGGCCGCGGCGGCTATCATCGCCCTTGCGGTGGTCTTGCCGGCGACCTTGTGCAGGAGGTCCCTCAGCGTGAACGTGACGGGATACACCAGAGTGCCCGCGTCCATCGAAAAACCCGCGACGATGACGATTCTGAGGCTCGCTATGTCGGAGAGCATCTGTGCGGCGATGTAGCAGGCCGATACCAGCGACGCCGAGGCGGCACCGCTGCGGGACACCGATCCGCCCTCGTGTGTCTTCGCTCCCATTCCGCCTCCCGCTCCCAAAGTTGACCCGCCCGGGGAACGGCACGAGTATAAGGCCGGGACTCCGGAAAGGGGTCGGAATGAGGAAGTCCTTCCGCCTTCTCGGCGCATGCCTTCTGCCCGTTCTTCTGACCGCGCAGACCCGTGCCACGGTCGTCGAACATACATGCACTGACCTCCAGGCGATTCCCGAGTACAGGATCGATCAGGTGAAGAACGGCATCCAGTCGCATTACGCGCACACCTCGCACGGATCCCAGCTCACATGGGGCCTCGAGTTCGTCGAGGACGGCGATCCCTTCTACGCCTTCGAGATCTGCTGCTCGTACCTGCCCCAGTCGAGCGGCGAGTGGTGCATCTTCGACGGCCAGGAGTGAGAGACCTGCATCACTCCGGACCTCTACTGGCAGACCCAGGCCGGAATGGACATGACGAGAGCCGTGCTGGACCACAATCCCTCGCTCGACACGTCCATGTGGTGCTGGTGCACCCAGTGCGGCTATTACGAAGAGGAGGAGGTGCAGGCATGTCTCGATTCGATGGCCGTTCTCGAGTCGGAGTATCCCGGGGTGACATTCGTCTATTTCACGGGCAACGCACAGGGCACGGGGTCGGCTGGCTGGAACAGGTGGCTGAGGAACGCCCAGATAAGGGACTACTGCCGGTCGAGCGGCAGGCTTCTCTTCGATTTCGAAGACCTCGACAGCTGGTGGTACAACCACGTTTCCGGCCGGGAGCACCACACCTATCTGTATAACAGCTCGGAAATCCCCGCGGAGCACCCGCATTTTTTACGGCGACGAGTACGGGCACACTACCGCCGAGAGCTGCGAACAGAAGGGCCGCGCACTCCGGTGGCTGATGGCTCTTGCGGCGGGATGGGGGGGCACGGGCCTGGAACCCGAACCTCCGGAAAGCCCGGAACTCCTTCTCCGCGCTGTGAATCCATGCATCGGAACCGTCGTAATCCTCTACTCGACCGGCTCAGGCGGAAGTGCGGCTCTGGACGTCTTCGACCTCGACGGCCGGCATCTGGAGCGGCTCGACCTGGACCCGGCGGACGATCCGGTGCAGATTCACGCCGGGGAGGGCCTCCCGGCAGGGGTATATTTCCTGCGCCTCGAGTGCGGGCATTCTACATCGTGCGAGACCGCCGTCGTTCTGCCGTGAGGATGCCGGACCACGCCGGCCTCCGTGGAATGGGTTGCCGGCCGGGGAACCACCGGTGTGATGCGGGTCATATCGAAGTGGAGGAGGGCGTGCCCCGGAAGTCGAAGCCGCGGGCGTACAGGTGACACGCTGCTTTGTTCGCCCCCCGGGGGTCCGAAGAAGAGGAGTGGGAAATTCATGAGCGCTCTCGTGCTGGTTCTGATCACGGTGTTCACTTCGGCCGGGGGACAGGTTCCCCGACTCTCTGCCTGCTCCTACGATTACGATTTCGCATGGAACACGTGCGGGGACTGGAACCACCCCAACAGCTACATGAAGAACCAGAACTCATACGGCACCTATTCGGTGACGGTGTTCCAGGTGCCTCTCGAGGCCGATCCGTTTCTGCTGGTCGAATCAATCGAGTTCTGCGTGGCGGGAACCCAGACCCTTGAAGCCGGCATCTGGCTCGATCTGCCCGATATGGGCCCGCCCGGGCCGCCGGGGACGGAGGACATCTCCGTCCAGTTCCTGCCCGTCGTGCCGCAGGGTCACGAGGATTCCACCGGCGTTGCCTACACTCCGGTGAATGTATCGTCCGGCGAACTGGCGATAATCCATCCCGGGGAGATCATCGCCTTCGGATGCTCGCTCGAGCCCGGAACCTACATCGGAATGGAGAATGGAACGCCCGCGGACGGCGCGGTGACCTACTCATGGTGGCTGGGCGACTGGGATCCGGATGCGCCTTGGCACTGGATTCCCTGCATGCAGATAGGCTGTTCGGACTGGTTCGGGCTCTCGCCTTCAACCTGGGGGGGTATCAAGACCCTGTTCTGATCTCCTTCGGCTCCAGGCTCCATCGGCGGCCGGCAGCCCGGCTCCGGGAGTTCTCACGAGGGTCATGCCGGAGGGACATGGGATTCCGGGCAGGGTATCGCAGGGTGGCAGTCGGTTCGTACTCCATCGGGCTCAGGTCCACCGCGCTTTTCTCGTTCATGGTCTATGGAAGCCGGTCTTCATCACTCTCCCGCAACTGCTCCCGGTGTCAGCCGCCTTCGCCGCCGCCGCCGTCATCCGAAACCCCGGCGCGGCCTCCGCGCAGGGTCCACTCGGCAACCTCCCTCTCCCCCCTCGGCGACAGGGCGTAGGATCCCTTTCCCACCCTCTCGAACCAGCCGTACACATTCCTGTAGAGGATGCCCCATGCGGCTGGCTCGACCAGCTCGTCCCTGACCTCGCTCGCCTTGACGGGACCCCGGTTCCGGAGCAGTGCGGCGATTCGGAGGGCCCTCTGCCTGTACGGAGTCATGATCCCGCCCAGCCTGCGCGACCCCCCGGTATTGGGGTCGCCTGCCAGCTCGGCGTGCTGCCGCAGGAGAAGCTCCCTGCGCGCCTTCCGTTTCCTCGGCCTGTATTCCGAGGGGTCGAGCACCGCGGATACCGAGCCCGACTCGGTGTCCACGAGCAGGAGGCCGAGCCCGAGGAGCCGCAGCAGTCTGATGAGAGAGGATCTCTCCCTCCTCGCGGCGGGAGCGTCGGCGGGAACGGCGATATAGACGGAGTCGGCAGTCTCCAGTCTGGAGACTGCCTGCATGATCAGCCTGAGGCTCGCCGTCGGCTTCAGCTCGACGGCCAGGAGCGTGCCTCCCCTCACGGCCGTCACGTCGCAGTAACCGACCTCGGCCTTCACGGAATACCCCTGACCTTCCAGGAAGTCCCGCACCGGGGCGTACAGATCGGACTCCCTGAAGGAGGACATCAGACGATGATGTTCACCAGCCGGCCGGGCACCACCACCACGCGCTCCGGCGTCCTGCCTTCGAGAAGCTCGGCGACCCTCGGGAGGCCGAGCGCCGCCCTGCCGGTCTCCTCCTCGGTGGCGGACGCCCGAAGGGTTATCCTGCCGCGGACCTTTCCGTTGATCTGCACGGCGAGCTCGATCTCTTCCCTTGCGAGATCGGATTCGTTCCAGGAAGGCCACTGCGCCCTGTGGACAGTGTCGCCCGGGAAT
>JAAYTY010000119.1 GCA_012523605.1 Candidatus Fermentibacterota bacterium | reverse complement strand
TTTCCAGCACGACACCCTTCCCGGTCTATCCCGACGGCTTTCCCGGCAGGATCGTCGAAGCCTTCGAGAAGGCTTCCTGCCGCAGGGTCATCGGCAACGTGGCGGCCTCGGGCACCGAGATCATAGAACTCCTGGGCCCCGAACACCTCGAGACCGGCGCGCTGATAGTCTATACTTCGGCGGACAGCGTCTTCCAGGTCGCGGCACACCTCGACGTCGTCCCGCTCGAGGAGCTGTACGAGGCCTGCAGGAGGGCCAGGGAGATCCTCCAGCCGCCGGACGGCGTGGGGCGGGTCATCGCGAGACCGTTCACCGGCTCTCCCGGCGCGTTCAGGAGGACCCCCGACAGGAGGGACTTCTCGCTCCCGCCCCCGGGGACGACCCTCCTCGACCTTCTCGCCGCCGCGGGGACGCCCTCCATGGGAATCGGGAAAGTTGACGACCTCTTCGCCCACAGGGCGATATCCTCGGCCCACGTCTCCTCCAACAGGGAAGGCCTGGACCTTCTGGAGGAGCGGGCGGGCGGACCCGGTGGCGGGCTGGTGTTCGCGAACCTGTGCGACTTCGATACCCTGTGGGGGCACAGGAACGACGTGCAGGGCTTCGCGCGGGGGCTCGAAGAGGTCGACACCAGGCTGGGCGCGATCCTGCGGAAGCTCGGAAGAGGGGATCTCTTCATCCTGACCGCGGATCACGGAAACGATCCCACGACCCCCGGGACCGACCACACCAGGGAGCACGTCCCTCTGCTGGTCCTGTCCCCCGGCTCGAAGGGAGCGCCCCTGGGCACGCGGACGACATTCGCTGACGTGGCGGCCACCCTTGCGGAGTACTTCGGGCTGCCGGAGAGGTTCGATGCATCGTCATTCCTCGGGGAGGTGACGGGATGAGCGATCCCGCCTCGATGCTGTCGCTGGCCATGGAGTCGGTCGGCTCCGCCTACGCACCCTACTCCGGAGTCAGGGTTGCCGCTGTGATCGAGGACGCGAGCGGCGGTCTCCATCGCGGAGTGAACATGGAGAACGCCTCATACGGACTCTCGATCTGCGCGGAAAGGGCCGCGGCCGCCGCCGCGGTAGCCTCGGGATGCAGGGAGTTCGTGCGGGCGCTGGTCCACTCGCCGGACGTTACGCCGGTCCCGTGCGGAGCCTGTCTGCAGGTTCTGGCCGAGTTCTGCCGGCCGGAAGCCGAGATACTGCTCTCCGGTCCCTCGGGAGCCGTCGAATCCACCACGCTTGGCTCGCTCATGCCGAGGGCGTTCAGGATGCCGGGAGGCATCGGGCCGCAGGCGGCGGAGGGCCGATGCCCGCCGTGAGCCCGGCCTGCGGACCGGTTCACTGCACTTGACGGCCCCGGGCGGGTTCAGTTAGCTACCCGGCCGTCTCTTCAAGGAAGGTGTGTCCGGTGGACAGAACCATACTGGAGCTCGAGAAGGGCGAGGATCTCCTGAGGGTGGTCCTCAAGGAGTTCAGGGGCCGCCAGTACATAGACGCCAGGATGTTCTACATGTCGGAGAACGGCGAGTGGCTGCCCACCAGGAAGGGCCTCAGCATGACCCCCGAGATCGCTGCGCAGGTCTCCGAGGCCATCGGCAGGGCGCTTGCGGAGCTGGAGCCGGGGAAGAAGCCCTAGCCGCACTCCGAATAGCCGCAGTTCAGCGCGCAGGATACACAGCCGGATTCGTACTTCAGGGGGCCGCCGCAGTTGGGACAGGCCCCCGCGTGATTCTGCAGGTCGTCGTCCCTGAACACCTCGGGAGCCCTCGCCGGAACGGGGTCCTCCAGAGGTCCGGGCAGGCCCTCGGGACGGTTTCCGGTGTGCCATTCCAGGGTCTTCCCTATCGCATCGGCACAGGACAGTATCCTGTCGCTCCCCTGCCAGACGACCCTGTGGCAGCTTATGCCCTTGAGCTCGCGAACCACTGCGTCTGGCGCGATGTGCGACCTCAGCGCCAGCGACACCAGCCTACTCAGGGCTTCCGACTGGCTGGCGGCGCAGCCTCCGGCCTTCCCCATCTGGGTGAAGATCTCGACAGGCCCGAACTCGTCCTCGTTTATCGTTATGTAGAGGTTTCCGCAGCCGGTGCGGACGCGCCTGGTGATCCCCGTAGTGACTTCGGGGCGGGGCCTGGGGCCCGCGGAGGGCTTATTCTCCGCCGCGCATTCAGTCGTGCTCTCCTGCTGCTTCCCGATGTTGAGAACCTGCCGGTCCCTGCTCTTGTCCCTGTAGACCGTGACGCCCTTGCA
>JAAYTY010000118.1 GCA_012523605.1 Candidatus Fermentibacterota bacterium | reverse complement strand
TGGGGATTCCCCGGCGGGTTCGCACCAGTTCTCCGGCAGTTCCAATCCGTCACCGTTCATGCCCATCGCAAGAAGCTGATTCCTGAGTTCCGCGACCGGCGCAGCGAGCTCCTTGCCCAGACCCATCCTCTCGACGGCGGCCCTGGACTGCCGGTACATCTCCACCGCGTCAACGGTTCTGCCCTTCTTCGCCCAGACCTTTGCCAAGAGGCATCCGGCGTTGACAGCCGCAGGCTCGTTGCCGGCCTTCTTCTGCATGTCCATTGCTTCCTGGAAGTTGGCAACCGCGGTGTCGTAGTCGCCCGCCTCCTCGGCCAGGTTTCCGAGGTTCACGATGGAAACGGCCTGTCCCCTGACCACGCCTGTTTCCCTGTGGATGACGAGCGCTTTCTGAAACAGGCTCTGGCCTCGTCGATACGCTCCAAAGCCACATAGCAGTTGCCCATGTTGTTCAGGGCCACACCCTCGCCCCTCCTCACGCCCAGCTCCGCCTGGATCCTCATCGACTCCTCGAAGCATGCAAGCGCCTCGTCGATCTCCTCTCTCATCCCGTGGAGAACTCCGACATTCGTTAGCAGTACGCTCAATCCGCGGGTCCGACCCTTCTTCCGCTCTATATCGAGAGCTTCGCTGAAGGCGGCGAGGGCATCGTCAAACCTGCCTCTGCTGACGAGTATCGCGCCCATAGAGGACAGACACGAGGTGATCTGCTTCGCCGCATTCCTCCTTCTCGCTTCCCCGAGCCCCGTCTCGATGACCGACAGGGCCTCGTCCAGCTTTCCCTGGGTTCTCAGCATGTCCGCCAGCACGAATCTCGTGTAGAGCATACTCGTGAACTGATCGTTCGCCTCGAACCAGGCCAGGCTTTCCTCGAGCAGCGGACGGCCCTCTTCCGGCCTCCCGCGACTGATGATCTCAGAACCGAGAGACTTGCGGGCGATGGCTTCCTCGAGGGGAAGGCCGAGGGAGCCGGCGAGAGAGAGGGCCTTCCGGCAGACCTCCTCCATGTCCGGCCCGGGCCTGCTCTCCATTATCCCGATCCGGACCAGGAGCAGTCTCAGCATAAGCTCATCGCGGAGAGGCCCCTCCTCGACCTCGACCATCCAGTCAAGCAGTCGTTCGACCCATTCTTCCGCCGAGTCGAGCTGGAAGTTCTCGGAAAGGGAAGCAGCAGCTTCCGTTCCCCTCCGTATCGCCTGCACGGGCTCCCCGCCCTTCCACCAGTGCCAGGCCACGGCTCCCGCAAGAGCTCCCGAGGCGGTTCCCGCGGCCTCCTCCGTCGCTCTTGCGGCCCTCCTGTGCAGGACGGTCCTGTTGTGGCGCAGCAGATGCTCGTACATGACTTCCCGGGCCAGCGGGCTCCTGAAGAACACGACCCTCTGCCCGGAACCTCCGCGCGAGCCGATGAACCGAAGGGACGAAAGGCCCTCGAGAACCACGGCTGGTTCCATCCCCTCCTGTCCGCACAGCTCGGAGAAGACGGCTTCGTCGAACTCGCCGCCCAGCACCGAAGCTATCTGAAGGGCGCACCTCAGGTCAGACGGGAGCCTGTCGATCCTCGATCGAATCAGGCCGGCGATGGAGGATGGAACGAATCCACCGTGTATTCCGGGAACATGCGTGAATCTCTCTCCATCGGGAACGAGAATGCCCTTGCCCACGAGTTCGGACAGAATCTCCTCTATGTAGTAGGGGTTGCCCTCGCAGCGCTCGAGGATCCAGTTCTCGATTCCTCCGGGGACCTCCTCGTCGGGCCGGTATCCGAGCTTGAACCGGATTATCAGCCTTGCCGAGCCGGTATCCAGGGGATGGAGATGTATCGTATGGAGGTTGATGTATCCAGAGGACATGGAACCTGGACGGAACGCGCATTCCTCGGTGTCGGACCGCTGGGAGATCAGAACGAGCAGGGGGCGTGCGATCTCCGTGTTGCGCAGGACGAAGTCGAGCGCATCCATGGAGGCGCCGTCGGCCCATTGCATGTCCTCCAGGAGAAGAACAGCCCTGCGGCTCGAAGAGGCAAGCGTTCTCACGAGATCACGGATCGCCACCTTTATCCCGTCGCTCCAGGATTCGGGCGTATCCGCTTCGGGTTTTCCGGGGGCGCCAGGGATCGAGAGCGCCCTCAGCGCACGCTCCGATCCCGAGAGAGCGTCATCCACGGCGACACAGCCCCCGGCGGCTGTCTTCACGGCGCTGAGGAGGTCGTCCGGGGACGGACGGTCCTTCCCCGCCAGCTTGCGAAGCAACCCCGTCCAGAGCCACCATGGAGGCTGGTCGAACGAGGCGGTTCGCGAGCTCATCAGCACGATCTCGTCTCTGTGCGCCTCCAGGAATTCGTGAATCAGCCTCGATTTCCCGATGCCCGCAACCCCCTGGACCACAGCCACGACATGACGCGGAGCACCCCTCAGGCTGAGCCCCGACCCGCTCCCCTGCTCCATCCAGCAGGCCTCCAGGGCAGCCAACCCGGCGTCCCGCCCGACCAGGGGCGCCGGCCTGAGCGCCGATGCCTTCTCCCACCTCTCGAGCAGCCTGCCCCCGAATCCGTCGGCACGCCAGACCCTCACGGTCTTCGTGCGGCCCCTTATCTGCATCTGGCCCAGGTCGGTCCACTCGAAGGTGTCGGCGCACATGTCGTGCACCTTTCCCGACGCGAAGAGGCTGTTGCTGTCGGCCATGCCCTCGAGCCGGGAGGCCACGTTCACCTCGTCTCCGGTAGCGGTCATGTGCCCTGCGGCATCGAGAGCGACGGTGACCGAACCGTAGCTGAGCCCCACCCTGGCGCCGATGGAAAGACCGGACTGCTCCAGGACGGGGGCGAGATCGCGCATGAGTTGGAGCATCCTCAGACCGCAGGTGACGGCCCTGGTGCAGTCGTCTTCCGTGGCCTCGCGTGCGCCGAAAAGGGCCATCACCCGGTCGCCCTCGAACTTGTCTATGTACCCACCCAGACCCTCGATGATCCGGGACAGGGCTCCCATGAGACCGGTAGTGAGTCTGTGGAGCGTCTCGTGGTTGAGATTCTCGGAAAGAGCCGTGAAACCTTCGATGTCGAGGAAGAGTATCGCGACATCCCTCCGCTCGCCAGGGCTCATCTTCTCCGCCCTGAACGAGGCATCCCGTGCGCTCTCGGCCAGCTTCAGCAGGTCCCTGTCGAGAAGGTCGGCGAGGCTGGAATGCATTCGGCTCCTCGGAAAGAGTCGGGTGCTCGTCGTCGGCGATAAGATAAGCGCAGCGAGCCCGGTGCAATAACTACTCCCTCAGTCCGGTGAGGTCACTTCATGCTTCATCCTGCCCGCCAGCTCGCCGGCGACGTCGGAGAACGACAGTCTCCTGAGAGCGAGCAGAACGAGAAGATGATAGACCAGATCCGCCGACTCCTCCACGAGCCTCGAATCCCCCTCGCCGGAAGCCGCCAGGATGACCTCGACCGCCTCCTCGCCCACCTTCCTCGCAGCGGCGGGCACCCCTCCCGCGGCGAGTGCGGAGGTGTACGAACCCTCGACAGGAGAGGCCAGCCGTGATGAAATGACATCGGACAGCCTCCCGAGCACCATCCCGGGCAGAAGCGATTCGGACGTGACGATGCCCGGTCCTTCGATGCTTCCCGTGAAACAGCTTCTAGCGCCTGTGTGACAGGCCGGGCCGGCGGGCGTCACTTGGAGGAGTATTGCGTCAACATCGCAATCCGTGTTTACTCTGTTGATCCGCAATGTATTGCCGCTGGTGTCCCCCTTCCGCCACAGGCAGTTCCGTTTTCGGCTCCAGAAATGCGCAAAGCCGGTTTCCAATGTCCGGTCGAGCGCCTCGCGGTTCATCCAGGCCAGCATCAGCACCTCGCCTGTGACGCTATCCTGTGCAACCGCCGGAACAAGGCCGTCGGAGCCCCATCCGATCGCATCAACTCCAGCCTTCATGACGCTCTACCTCCTCCTCGAGCCTGACGTTTACACAGGCCGAGGCCAGCCATGCCTTGAGGTCGCCTATCCGCATGTCACCTCCGTGGAACAGCCCGGCCGCGAGTGCGGCCGATGCGCCCCCTTCGACCAGAGCTTCACGGAAGTGCTCCTTCCCGCCGGCCCCGCCGGAGGCGATGACGGGTACGCCTGCGGCGAGTGTCACGGATCTCAGCAGATCGAGATCGTACCCGGCCCTCGTTCCATCCCTGTCGATGCTCGTCAGAAGAATCTCGCCCGCGCCCAGGGACACCGCCCTCTCCACCCATGTGACGGGATCGAGGCCGGTCGGAGTCCGACCTCCGTCGATGAAGACCTCGTACCTCCCACCCCTGGACGCGGCGTCCACGGCGAGAACTACGCACTGGCTCCCGAAGATGCCTGACGCGCTTTCCAGGATCCCGGGGTTCCTGACCGCTGCGCTGTTGATGCAGACCTTGTCCGCCCCGGCCAGGAGCAACGATCGGAGATCCTCCAGATCGGCCACCCCTCCTCCGGCCGACAGCGGAAGCGAGACAACGGCTGCGACGGCCTCTATCACTCCGGTCATGGCCTTCCTTCCCTCCAATGTCGCCGAGATGTCCAGAAAGCATATCTCATCGGCACCCTCGCGATCGTAGAAGGCGGCAAGCACAGCCGGATCGCCCATTTCGGCGAGGTCTCCGAATCTCACTCCCTTGACCACCCGCCCCCGATCCACGTCGAGGCATGGGATTATCCTCTTTCTCAGCATACGGCCGACCCCCCCGTTCCCGGTTCCCCGAGGGCATCGGCCAGATCCAGAGCGCCTTCGTATAGCGCTCTTCCCACAACCACGCCGGCTATCCTCCCGGTGCGCGCGAGCCCGGCGATGTCTTCCAGGGAGGATACGCCACCCGAGGCGATCACCTCGAGTCCGGTGCTTTCGGCCAGAAAGGCGGCGGCGGCCGTCGGGGGTCCGCTCATGCAGCCGTCTCTCTCCACTTCGGTATAGATGACATGGCGCACTCCGCAGTCTGCAAGCCTCCCGCCCAGCGAGACCGCGGTCTGTGCGGTCGTTTCGCGCCAGCCCGATACGGCCAACGCTCCCTCCCTGGCATCCAGCGCAACCGCCACCATGCCGCTTCCGAGCTCCTTCACGAGAGCGGTAGCAAGACACGGATCGGCGACCGCCGCGGTGCCGAGAACGATCCTGGAAGCGCCCGCCTCGACCGCCAGGCAGGCAGCCCGCTCGGTGCGCACTCCGCCTCCGTACTGCACCTTCGCTCCGGTGGAGGCCGCCGCCCGTATGAGTTCCAGAGGCGCTTCAGCTCTTCCGAAAGCGGCGTCGAGAGACACCAGATGGATCCAGGAGGCTCCGCGGAGAACCCATCCTGCCGCGGTCGCGACCGGATCCTTCGAATAGACCCTGGCCTGCGAGGAATCCCCTCTCGTGAGCCTCACGACCATGCCCTCCAGGACGTCTATCGCCGGATACACGATCATCGCTCCCGACCTTTCGCCAGAAAGCCGCCCAGAAGGGCTGCACCGTCGAACCGGCTCTTCTCGGGGTGAAACTGCACGCCCGATACGACTCCCGATGACACGACAGAGGGGAAGATCCATCCATGCTCCGTGACGGCACAGACAACGCCGGGGTCGGATGGCTCCACAACGTAGGAATGAGCGAAGTAGAAGCACGCGCCGTCGCGTACGCCGTCGAGGATTCCGACACGCCTGGTGATGCTGACGCTGTTCCAGCCCATGTGGGGCATTGCCAGCCCCCTGCCCGGAATCAACGGAACCACCCCGCCTGCCAGCAGCCCCAGTCCTTTCGAACAACCGCCCTCGGCACCCCTTTCCATGAGCATCTGCATGCCGAGGCAGATTCCCAGGATGGGTGTTCCCCGTTCAGCCGCTTCCCGAAGGGCATCGTCCATTCCCGAAGACACCAGAGCGGTCATGCCGGCCGAGAAAGAGCCCACTCCGGGCAGGATGATCCGGCGCGCCCTGCCGATGTCTCCTGGAGTCGCGGCGCGGATCGCCCGGCAGCCGAGCCTGCCGAGGGCTATCTCGACGCTCTTCAGGTTGCCGGCCCCGTAGTCCACCACCGTCGCTTCGGTCATGACGCGCCCTTCGTCGAAGCAGTCCCGGATCTGCGCGGATCGGCTTCGAGCGCCTCCCTGAGGGCCACCCCTAGGGCCTTGAAGAGGGCTTCGGAAACATGATGGGGATCCCTGCCCTCCCTGACCTCCACGTGCAACGTGACGGATGCGGAGAAGGCGAAGGACCTGATGAAGTGCTCGATGAGCTCAGGCTCGATTCCGCCGGGCATGCGGCCGGGCAGACGGCCCGAAAAGCCCGCCCAGGGCCTTCCCCCTGCATCTACGCTTACCGAGACCAGCGCGTCGTCCATGGGAATGCATGCCCAGCCGAATCTCCTGATGCCGGTCCGGTCGCCCATTGCGGATGCGATGGCGGAGCCCAGGCAGAGGGCCGTATCCTCCAGGGTGTGGTGGGCATCCACCTCGAGATCCCCCCTCGCCGAGCCCGACAGGTCGAACATTCCGAAGAAGACCGTCTGGGAAAGAAGATGGTCCATGAAGGGTATGCCGCTATCGAACCGCGAGGAGCCTGTTCCGTCCAGAGAAAGGACCATCTCGATGTCTGTCTCCAGAGTCCTTCTACGGATCACGGCGCTTCTCTGCGACACGATCGGCCTCCAATCCGCGGAGGGCGCGGACCAGCAGGCCGCACTCCCTCTTCGTGCCAACGGTTATCCTCATGAATCCTTCCAGACGCGGTTCGGTGAATCCCCTCACGGCTATACCCTTCCGGCGGAGGAGACCGACCACCTCGCAGGCCGGAAAGCCCCTGACTTCGCACAGGAGGAAGTTGCCCTCTCCGGGAAGGACCCTCAGGAACGGGATCCCGCTCAGATCGTCCCTCAGTCTCTCCCTCGCCGCGACGGTTCTGGCGGCCAGCCGTTCCAGAAGAACGGTTTCGCCGATCGCCGCCACGGCGGCCGCCTCCGAAACGGAAGAAACGGGATAGGGCGGCCTGACTGCGGAAAGGGCTTCGCACACCGCCCTCGGAGCCACCGCATATCCGATCCTCAACCCGGCGAGGCCGGCCCACTTGCTGAATGTTCTGAGCACCACGAGGTTGTCTGAGCGGGCGGCTTCGACGGCCAGACTCGGAGCGGAGCTGAACTCGATGTAGGCTTCGTCGAGGA
>JAAYTY010000117.1 GCA_012523605.1 Candidatus Fermentibacterota bacterium | reverse complement strand
GGCGAAGCCCTTCTGTCGGCATCGGCCAGAGGATGGGACGGCTCGGACAACTCTATGGTTGTCTCGGGCTCGATGCCCAGAGGATCTGCCAGGAGGATCTTCGCGCCGTTCGCGGGCGCTCCCTCGGAGTTCGCTCTGATGTTCTCCGAAGAGCTCGAAGCGAACGGCTTCGAGATCGAGGAGGTAGCCCCCGGCGATGCTCCGGATCAGCCGGGGCTCCGGACCGTGTCCGAAATCAGGTCAGACGAACTTTCTTCGATCTTGTGCGACATGAACAAGTGGAGCATGAACGGTGTGGCCGAGCAGGTGCTGAGGACGGCCGGGCTGGCGGCCGCGGGCGAGCCGGTGACCACCGCCGCGGCCTGCGATCTCGTGGGCGCAATGCTCAGGCGGCTCACCCCCGGATGCGCATCCTTCCAGCTTGCCGACGGCTCGGGCCTGTCGCGGTTGAACCGCCTGTCACCGGCCAACCTCGCGGCGGTTGTCGCCGCTGGAGCCTGCTCGATCGAATGGGGCCCCGAATTCATCGCCTCGCTCGCGGTGAACGGAGTTGACGGAACTCTGCGGTCGAGGCTCTCGGACCTGCCGCCTGGAGCGTTCAGAGGCAAGACCGGCACCCTGAGCGACACCTGCGCCCTGGCAGGCGTGGTCTTCACCTCGTCCGGGAAGCGGCTCGCCGTGGCGATCCTGGCCGAGACGCCCCCGGGGGAGGTCTATGCCGCGAAGGATTGGCAGGACGGCGTGATCAGGGCTCTCTACAGCGGAGTCTGAGAATGGTACCGACGATCAACCCCCGTGCCGAGCAGTCTGGAGGCCGACAGGCGCAGAGGGGTCAGCACAGACTCCAGGAGGACGCCGGCCGAGATCTTGCTGGCGCCGCTGCGCCTCTCCACGAAGACGATCGGAACCTCGGAGACGCTGTGGCCGCTTCTCCAGACCCTGTAGAGCATCTCCACGAGGAAGGCATAACCCGAAGCCCTGATGCCGGATGAGACGAACAGCGGAAGCAGGCCCGACCTGAAGCCCCTGAACCCGCTTGTGCAGTCGCTGAAAGGCATTCCGGTGACCAGCCTGACGTACGAGTTGGCGGCGACTGACAGATTGAGCCGCAGTATGGACCAGTTCAGAACGCTCACACCCCTCACATAGCGGGAGCCCACAGCGAAATCGCTCTCGTCGAGCGCCCGGTCGAGATCCGCCAGATGCCTCGGCTGGTGCGACAGGTCGGCGTCCATCATGAATATCCTGTCCCAAGACCCTTCCGAGGCCACGAGCGAGAAAGCTTCCGAGTACGCCCTGCCGAGCCCCTGCCTGCCGGGACGCGACAGGATCCTCACGCGGGAATCGCTCTGCATGATCTCGTGGATGACGCCCGCTGTCCCGTCCGGGGAGGAGTCGTCTATGAAGAGGAGTTCGAAGTCGCACGATTCCCTGATGGAGGCGTGCAACTCCCGGACGTTCCCGGCCTCGTTGTAGGTGGGAATCAGGACGATCCCGGCCGGCGCGCTCAGGCTTTCACCCGCTCTATGTAGCCGTCGGTCCTGGTGTCTATGCGTATCCTCTCGCCCTCGCGGATGAAGAGGGGCACCTGGACGACCAGCCCGGTTTCCAGGGTGGCCGGCTTGGATCCGCCGCTGGCCGTGTCGCCCTTCAGCCCCGGATCGGTCCTCACGACGAGGAGGTCTACGAATGCGGGAGGCTCGACCATTATGGGCTCCGAGCCGTTGAAGAGAACCTCCAGGCTTGTGTTGTCAACGAGGTATTTGAGCGCATCCCCGACGACCTCGGAGGAAAGCGTCATCTGCTCGAAGGAGGCGGGGTCCATTACGACGATGCCGTCATCGGATCTGTAGAGCATCTCGAAAGACCTGCGCTCGAGGCGGACGTCCCTGACCTTCTCGCCGGCGCGCCAGGTCCTGTCGAGCACCTTGCCGCTGGGAATCTCTCTGAGTTTCGTTCTGACGAAGGCCGGACCCTTTCCGGGCTTCACGTGCTGGAACTCGAGCACCTGGTAGAGAGTTCCGTCCACCTCGATGACCACACCGCGTCGGAGATCGTTGCTCGTAATCATCAGGAACCTTCCGTGGCTTCAGGCGCGGGACGATCCGTCCGGCCTGGCGATGACCTCGAGGGCGAGCCTGTAGCCTTCCAGCCCTGCGCCGGCGATCAATACGTCGGCCGATCTCGCCGTGACGAGCCTGCGGCGCAGGGGCTCCCTCGAGAGAACCTGGCTGATGTGGACTTCGACTACTCTTCCCGGAAAGGCCTCCATCGCGTCCATGACGGCCACCGAGGTGTGGGAGTAGCCCCCGGGATTGATCACCAGAGAGCCGCACCGGGGGGATGACGACCAGATAGCGGACACGAGCTCGCCCTCTCCGTCGTGCTGGGAGTATTCGACCTCCAGGCCCAGCTCGCCCGCCCAGGAGGCGAGGAGCTTCCTGAGATCGTCCTCGGAGCGCTTTCCGTATATCTCGGGCTGTCGCCTTCCCAGGGCGCCGAGCCCGGGACCGTTGAGCACGGCCACTCTGCTGGAGTCGGCTTCGGTCACTGCTCCTCCTGCCGGAAAGGCTCCAGGCCCAGCTCCTCCCTCTCCTCGAGGCTGAACAGATCCAGCAGGCTCCTGGGCTCTCTGCGCGGCATGGCCTGTCTCTGAGCCTGGGCGGGGGTTCTGGGCTGAGCCTGATGGTTCGGGGGAGCGGGGGGCGGGGCAGGGGGCTCCTCGACGGGCGCCCCGGATCCCGGCGCGGAGACGGCTCCGGCGGAGGGCTCGGCGGGAGCTGTCTGCTGAACGGTCTGCGCTTCGATTATCCTCTCCATTCTATCGGTCCTGGGGAAGACGTCCCGCGGCGGAGCGGTCGTTTCCGGGATCGCTTCATCCGCGGCGGCGGGCGGTTCGGGTTCCGCGGAACCGGCGTCAACCGAGAACAGGCCCGCGGCCGACCTTATCCAGTCGTATCCTGCGGGGGGCTGTGAGTCCGTCGAGTGTACGGCTGGAGTCGAAGGTTCGGGCCGGGCCGGGGTGTCTTCGGACGCAGGCATCCCGACCGGGCCGCTGCCGCCGGTTGCGGACACCCCGGCAGGCGAGCTCTCAGCGCCGACGGACAGCGTCTGTACTGATTCCTGCTTCCCGGCAGCATGCTCCACGGGCTCGTCCACGGCGATCAACGGGGTGAAGGGAGCCAGGTCGGGAGGGGCTTCCGGAACGGGTTCCGCCGCCGGCACGGGCTCCCGTTCAGCCGGAGCGGAGACCGGAGCCGGGCCGGCCGGCCCGGATTCCGGAACCTCCTCCCGCCGAGGGGCGGAAGGCATCGTTTCGGACGTCGAAGCCTCCGCAGCGCGGGCGGGCTCCCTCACCGGAGGTGCGGAGGGAGTCAGCGGCGCGCTCCTCATCTCCCTCACCCTGCCGAGGAGCTTCTCGGCCTCCGGATCGGCGGGATTCTCGAAGAGATAGTCCCCGAGGAGCCTCTCGGCATCCTCGTATCTCTGCTGCTCGAAGGCGATCTCTCCCACTGCTCGAAGAGCGACGAGGTTGAGCGGATCGGCGGAGAGAACCTTCTGGAAGGATTCCAGGGCGAGCGCGATCTCGCCCGACTCGCGCCTGCACCTCGCGCAGGCCAGGTTTATCTGCGCGCTGGCGGGCCACTCCTCCAGGCCCCTGGAGGCGACGTCGAGCGCCTCGCCGATCCTGCCGGCAAGCCGCAGCCTGTCGGCGAGACGGGCGCACACCACGGCGCTGGGGTTGGCGATCCAGTCGTCGTAGAGCTGCTTTATCTCTGCCTCAAGAGCGTCGGCCATGTCATCACCCCTCCGGGACGAATGTTTTCATGATCAGGCGGCCTTCACGGATGTAGAGCTCCTTCTCCTCGCCGGGGTTGTACACCTCGGCATCCAGGATGTACCTCCTGCTTCCGGCCTGCAGAACATAGCTTGCGAAAGCACCCGCGTTGACATGCTCCGGATTGCGCCAGGCGCCGACGAGCTCCCATCCGCGGGCGCCGGAGATGGAGCAGGGGGAGACCGACAGCCTCGCCCTGTCCACCGAATCCGCCGAGGCGTCGTAGAAGAACCGCCTGGCCATCTCCTGGCGCCAGCCGACTGCCTCCTCCGCCGTCGGCACCGAATCCGAGTCCAGCCAGCGGATGCTTATCATTATGAGACCCTCTTCGTCCACTCTGCGCTGGAACTGGACGAAGCCCCTCCCGGGGTCCCACTCGGTCGTCTCGTACGCCTTGGGCACGTCCATCACGAAACCCAGCGAGGCGAGGCTGTCCATCCTCTCGGGGCTGCTCATCTGCGTGGACACGAAGGACTGGTAGATGTAGGCGAGGAGGTGCTCCTCGTAGGCCGACTCCAGGCTGTCAGAGAGGGCGCGGATGTCCGTCGAACCGGGTTCCGCCGCGAAAACCCTCTGGCCCGTGGCCCAGACGTCCCTGCCTCCCATGAACGTCCCGCACATGGAAAGCCCCCCGGGCAGGGCTGGGTACCCGGCGCCCTCGCCCGTGACGAGGACGATCGTCCTGTACCTCCTGAGATCCCCCGTGAACGATCCGGCCGGGACGAAGGAGAACGAGAAGACCGGTTCGGCATAGACCGTATTCACGAACTTCTGCAGGGAGTCGGAGAACGCCGAAGCGGCGGACTCGCCGCCGTCGGGGAAGACGATCAGGACTCCCTCCAAGGGGCCCATGCCGTCTTTCTTCATGCAGCCGGACGCGATCGCGAGAAGGACCGCGGCCAGCACAGTTCCGCGGGGGCTCACTTCCTTCTCCGTCTCTGAATGAGCGGCGCGAGAAGCCTCCCCGCGGCCACAACCGCAGGCAGGTACCGCACGAGGCCGGCCAGGGCGAGTCTGGCGCCGTCCCGCGGAACGACCTCCACCAGACCCCTGGCAGCGGCGGCCGTCCGCCCTATCTCGGAGCTCGTCCTGCCGATCTCGTCTATGAGCCCGGCGACGCGGGGCGTGAGGGAGTCGACGTCCTCCCTGAGCCTCTCGACCGTCTTCTCGAGCCCGTACATCGCCCGCTGCAGCCTGAATGCGGCAGCTACGACTATCAGCAGCCCGGTCCAGATCCCGAGCACGCCGGCAAGAACAAGAACCTCCAGGGTGCTCATAGCCACCTCCACCGGCTGACCCGAAACCAGTCCGGCATCCGTGGCGAGCCGGAACACGGATACCGGGCGGCCGATGCCCTCCAGTTGTTTAATATCTGCTTCCGCGGGGCTGTCAGGGAGTAGCAGCCTTCCGGGCGTCGGCGGCCTTTCTGAGACGCAGTGCGTTCTCCAGCAGAATGGCGATCGTCAGGGGGCCCACTCCACCGGGTACCGGAGTGATATGGCTGCAGACGGGCTCCACCGCTTCGAAATCCACGTCGCCTCTGAGGACGTCTCCATCCCTCGAAATGCCCACGTCCACCACGACAGCCCCCTCATGCACGTGCCCGCGTCCGATGACTCCGGGACGCCCGACGGCCGTGACGAGGATGTCCGCTGTCCGGCATAGACCGGGGAGATCCGGCGTCTTCGAGTGGGCCAGCGTGACCGTGGCGTCGCTGCGGAGCAGAAGCGCGGCCATGGGCTTCCCTACGATGTTGCTCCGACCCACGATCACCGCCCTCCTGCCGCCGATTTCCAGGCCGTAGGCTTCCAGGAGCCGCATCACTCCCAGAGGGGTGCAGGGAAAGATTCCGTCCTCCCCTCTCCAGAGCCGGCCGACATTCTCTGGATGGAAGCCGTCAACGTCCTTGGACGGCAGAACGGTCGAGGCTACGGCATGAGGGTCTATCCCCGGGGGCAGGGGAAGCTGACAGATGATCGCATCCACCGTGGGATCGTCATTCAGGGATCTGACGGCATCGAGGTATCCGTCCTGGGACACCTCCGCAGGGAGGTCGATGCCGACGGACTTCATGCCGGCCTTCTCGCAGGCCTTTCTCTTGGAGGCGACGTAGACCGCGCTTGCGGGATCGTCCGCCGCTGTCACCACGGCCAGGCACACCGGCCTTCCCGGAAGGGCGCCGGCCTCGAGCGCCACCCTGCTCCTTATGGTGCCGGCCAGCTCCCTGCCGGAGAGGAGCGACGCCAAGGGGGCTTCAGCTCCCCTTGATAGCGGCGATCTCGATCTCGGTCAGCTCCTGGCGGTGCCCTGTCTTCTTCTCGTGGCCCTTGCGGCGCTTGCGGTGATAGACCTCGATCTTGGGGCCCCTCATGTGCCTCAGCACCCTGGCCTCCACGCTCGCCGCGTCTATGCTGGGCCTGCCGACCACTACGCCGCCTTCGGACGAGAAGAGCAGGACCCTGTCGAAGACGACGTTTCCGCCCTCCTCGACCTTGAGGCGCGGCACCGTCAGCCTCAGCCCCGGCTCGACCCTGAACTGCAGGCCGCCTGTCTCGATTATCGCATACAAGGCATCCACCTCCGGAATACGCTAAAACAACGGCGTTTATACGCCGGGCAGGGCGGCCGGGTCAACCTCGTCAGGAGTCGTACAGAGCACTGATGTCCTCGTGCGTGTCGAGGGAGTAGGCCTTGAACTCGTCCACCTTGAGCCTGGCGTCCTCGCAGATGTGGACATCCAGTCTTGCCTTTTCGACCATGTGCTCAAGCCTCTTCCCCTCATCCACGAGGAGATAGGCCGCGAGCTCGGGATGGACTGATACGACGATGTTCCTGTGCATCTTCCGCAGGCCCGCTCTCTCGAGGAATCTCTCCAACCTGGTCGCCGCCGAGAGCGACGAGAGAACCCTTCCCGTGCCGCCGCATCGCGAGCAGGGCTCCGACAGGGACTGGACGAGGCTCGGTCTGACCCTCTTCCTGGTCATCTCCACGAGACCCAGGGGGCTCACCTGGCACGTCTTGGTCGGGGATCTGTCCCTGCCCAGCTCGCTGCGGAGGGCGTTCAGGACCTTCTCCCTGTGGTCTTCGATGTCCATGTCTATGAAGTCTATGACGATGATGCCCCCTATGTCCCGGAGGCGGAGCTGCCTCGCCACCTCGCGTGCGGCCTCGAGATTCGTCTTCAGTATCGTGTTCTCCTGGCTCCTCCTGCCGACGTATCGCTTCGTGTTGACGTCGATGGCCACGAGCGCCTCGGTCTGGTCGATGACCAGGGAGCCTCCGCTCTTCAGCGGCACCTCGCGGTTCATGATCTGCGCGATCTCCCCCTCGATTCCATAGTGGTCGAAGATCGGCACGCGCCCGCGATAGTACTTCACCTTCTCGGCCAGGCCGGGATCGATCTTCCTGAGGTAGTTCCTCGCTTCGGCGGACATCTCCCTCGAGTCGGTGACGAACGAGTTCACGTCGAGGGTGACGATATCCCTCATCGTCATGGTCACGACATCGAACTCCTGGTGGAGCAGGGCCGGAGCCCGCGATCCGAGGGCGAGCTCGCCGATCTCCTTCCACTTCTCGACTATCCTCTCGACGTCCGCCCTGAAAGCGTCCTCGTCCTGCTCGCTTCCAGCCGTCCGCGCGATTATTCCGAAACCCTCGGACCTGACCTTGCTCACGATCTCGCGAAGCCGGGAGCGTTCCTTCCTGTCGCCGATTTTGCGGGACACCCCGGCCACGGGGTCGCCGGGCATGCTCACGACGTAGCGACCGGCGATGGACACCCTGGTGCTCACCCTCGCACCCTTCGTGCTTATCGGCTCCTTCGTCACCTGGACCAGGATCTCCTGACCCTTCTTCAGGAGGTCCTCGATGGGGCCGGAGGGATCCTCCGCCACGACTGGCCTCTCTTCGACCAGGGACTGCGCGAAGGCGTGCGCGTCGATCACCCCTCCTCTGACATCAGAGATGTGCAGGAAGGCGCTCCGCTCGAGCCCGATGTCCACGAACGCAGCCTGCATTCCGGGCAGGACGGCATTCACCTTTCCGAGGTAGATGTTGCCTACGATCCTCCTCACGTCGGACTTCTCGACGATGAGCTCCATCAGCCGGCCGTCCTCGAGAATGGCTATCCTCGTCAGGTCGGGATGGGAATTCACCACGAAATCGATCTTCAAGCCGGATCATCTCCTCCTTCGGCACCTGCCAGCGGGCGCCTGCGCCCGTCGGAGACGCCGAACAGACCGGTTCTCTCTATGCTCCCGAAGGCGGCTCCAGCGGCCTCCAGCAGCCGGTCGGGCCTGGCCTTCGGATACGATAGATCTATTTCCAGGATGAGGATGCCGTTTTCCATGCGGGCCCCCCTCACCCCCTCGAAGCGCATCAGTGCCTCCGGATCGGGGATATCGCACATGACGGCGTATTCCGCCAATGCCGCCTCCCTGTCGGGAGCGGGCGTGTCCGGAGGGAGCACCCTGGCGCGCGATAGGCCGAACCCCGGAGGAAGCGATCGCGATACGGCCTCCATCATCCCCGGGGAAGGCGGGGTTCCCAGAAGGACGTCCACGCACTCCGCCGAACCGGAGAATCCCAGGGGAAGGGCGGGGCCGAAGCGGATGCGCTGCCTCTTCACGTGACCGCCCCGTGTAACGGCCTCGAGGCCGGCGCGCCTGAACGCCCTCGTCCACATCCTCACGGTATCAAGATGCGACGAAAAACGCGCAAGCCCTCTCTTGGAGTACCAGAACCTCGCTATGCAGGCCGGCCGTCCCATTCCGGCATCCACGCCCTCGAGGCTGTGACCGGCGAGGCTTCCGGCGACGCCGGCTGCATCCGGACACGGAGAGCCGGACAACGGCGCACCAGGTGGGCCTCCTCCGCCGCAGGCCCCGCAGCCGCTGCAGCCGGCCTCCCGGCAGTCCGGGGATGCCTGCCCTGCATCGTATCTCCCGAGCTCGTCGAGAAGGTATCCGCGCGACACCCCCGTCGAGATGAAATCCCAGGGGAGGGGCGCTCCGGGATCCAGGCCGTCACGCAGGCGGTCCTCCAGCCCTGGCCGGCTCCCGATCAGCCCTCTCCAGACGTCCCACCTGAACCTGTCGGACCATCCGTCGAAGCCGGCTCCCGCCTTCACGGCGGCGGAGAGGAGCTCGGAGGTGGAATCCGCGTCACCGAGCCCGAGGACGGCCTCTACGACCGCCAGGCCGGGATCGTTCCAACCGACGGTCGCACGGCCGCACCGGGAGGCCGTGAACCTTATCCGCCTCCACAGCTCGGACCATCCCGCCTGGGGGGCCCACTGGAGCGGTGTGGCCGGCTTGGGGACGAAGGGAGAGAGAGCCACCGAGACGGACCTCCCCGGGTTCCTCCTGTGCCTCGAAGCGGCGCTGCAGGCGGCTCTGGCGAGAGTTCCTATGCCCTCGAGGTCCTCGTCGGTCTCCCCGGGCAGACCCACGAGGAAGTACAGCTTGATCCCCTTCGCACCCAGGCCGAACGCCATGTCGAACGAATCAATGATCTCTTTGTCCGTCATACATTTGTTGAGCTTCCATCTGAGGCGCTCCGTGCCGGCCTCCGGCGCGAGGGTGATCCGCCCCGAGATCCGGCCGAGGCCGCCGAGGCGTGCGAACGTGTCAGGACGGAGCGAAGGCTTCGAGATCGAAACCCCCGTTTTCCGCTCGAAATCGGCCAGGCAGGGCAGCAGATCCTCGAGACGGGAGTAGTCCGAGAACGAAAGCGAGAGAAGCCCGGCCTCCTCCCAACCGGTGGCTCCGATCGTCTTCTCGAGGAGATCCAGGACCTCGGCAGGCGGTCTTTCCCTCACCGGCCTGGAGACGAAGCCCGCCTGGCAGAACCTGCACCCCCTGCTGCACCCCCTCGCGATCTCCACCACCGCGCGATCGTGCGTGACCTGACAGAGCGGAACGAGCTGCCTGACTGGAGCGTCAGCCGGTCTGAGCGCCCGGACATGCTGGACTTCAACGGGCTTCGGGCCCAGGGAGGGTACCCAGACGCCGGGGATTTGCGAAACCTCAGCGAGTTTTCCGCGTCTGCCACCTCCGCCGGAGAGGATCGTGAACAGCTCTGCGGCGTGATCCTCGGCGTCGCCGAGGAAGAAGACATCGACGAACGGTGACAGAGGCAGGGGATTGGCGAGACCGCCGCCGCCGGCCACCACCACGGGAGCGGAATCGGGCCTCTCCGATGCCCTTGCCGGCAGGCCCGCCAAGCCCAGCATCCTGAGGATGTTCGTGTAAAGAGCCTCGGCAGGCACTCCGAATCCGATCACGGAGCTCCGCGACACGGGGAACGCGTCCTCGATACAGACGAGTTCGCGTCCGGATGCACGGAGCTTCGAATCCATGTCGGGGGCTGGGCAGTACGCCCTCCTGACGTTGAAGCGGCCCGACTCGACCAGGATGTGCCTCACCGCCGCGAGCCCGAAGTTGGACATTCCGAGCTCGTAGGTGTCCGGATACGCGAGCGTGACGTCCGGCAGGCCGGCCCGGGGCCTGACCGAG
The DNA here is from genome assembly GCA_012523605.1 of Candidatus Fermentibacterota bacterium. Classification (GTDB taxonomy): domain Bacteria; phylum Fermentibacterota; class Fermentibacteria; order Fermentibacterales; family Fermentibacteraceae; genus JAAYTY01. Next base: position 3,221 of record JAAYTY010000117.1, on the reverse strand, counting down.
TTCCATTCGCAGCCGATGTACTGCTGGGGTTTCCCGGAGGAAGCCAGGAGATCCTCCCAGGGATGTGCGGGAGTCACTTCCCCGGACTGCCTTCGGAGCCCGGGCGTTCCGGTATGAATATCCTCGCCGTCTGGGACACGGGATTGGAGAGGAGCCCCCTCGACCGGGTCACCGAGACGGCGACGGCGCCGGCCTTCTCGAGAACCTCCCCCGTCGTCGCACTCCCGGGGTATCCGAGTATCCAGAGCACCTTGCAGCGCACTTCAGCCACAGGGAAGCCGGCGCGGCCGATCACCGAGGACCACCCGGCCGACGAGCCGCTGTCCCTGTCGGAGATCTCCACGGAAACCCAGGTCATCGAGGCGTCCTCTCCCGGGAGGGGTTCTCCGCCGAGGACGAGACTCTCCTGCTTGTTGGGATTCAGTATGTCCGGATACCTCCCGAGGATTGCCTCGACGACCTCGAGCCCGCCCGACTCGACATCGAACTCCCAGAGATCGTACCTGGAGAGGATCGCGGGACACTCGGCGGGCATCACCCTCGACAGGGCGAGGCGGGCGGTGCGCGCCGCTGGATCCGGCGCCCTGAGGCGGACGGCGATCCTGAACGTGGTCATCATCCGGCCCCCAGCCATCTGGCGAGACTCGAGAAGACAGCCGATCCCGGACCCGGCTCATGGATCGCGGCCCGGCCGGATGACAGCCTGCGTTTCGCGCCCCATGGCCCGGGAAGGCCCGGAGGCACCTGCCAGAGCCATCTCGCCCTCTCGGGATGGGGCATCATGGCCAGTACGCCGCCGGAAGGGTCGAGTATCCCCGCGAGCGAGAAGGACGAGCCGTTTGGATTCCAGGGCCATTCCACCGCCGGCTCCCCGCCGGGCATGCAGTAAGTCAGGGCCGGAGTCCCTGAACTCTCGAGATCGTCGAGTTCCGTGCCGGAGGGAAACAGGAACCGGCCCTCGGCGTGCGCCACAGGGAGCGGGATGGGCGAATCGTCGCAGGCGCACAGCCAGGGGGATCTGGCCGAACCTCTCGCCGGCCTGACGAATACCCAGTCGGCGTAGTAGCCGGTTCTGCCCGGGGAGAGGTTGGAGGCCAGGGCGGCCTCGATCGTTCCAGGACGCCAGCCGGGCACGAGCCCGCTCTCCACAAGGATCTGCGCGCCGTTGCATATCCCCAGCACAGGCCTGCCCGCTGACGCCATGGAGCATACCGCATCCATGACACCGTCCCTCGCGGCGACAGCGCCTGCCCTGATCCTGTCCTGATAGGAGAATCCGCCGGGCAGGACGAAGGCCTGGAAGGATGCGAGCGAGGAGGGCGATGCGTTCCATCTCACGATCCGGCCGTCCAGCCCGGCCTCCTGGAGGGCCAGTGCGGTCTCGTACTCGCAGTTCGATCCCGGGAACTGGACCACGGCCACGCCGGGCCTCACAGCTCTTCCCTCCACACGACCGAGGCCAGCATGTCACGCCAGCGCGGCGACAGCGAACCTGCGTCCACCGACCAGCCTTCGCCCTCCAGCAGGGGCCTGCCGGTGACCCTCCCCACCACCCTGGCGAACGGGGGCAGCTCCGCGGGAAGGCGTTCCGCCTCCACTTCGAGGAGGTACCCCGGCGTCTCAGAATACAGCGCCACGGGGTCGGTCCCGATGTCGAGCGATATGCCGCGGGGCCCAGCCTCGAGCGAGGCCATCACCATCTCCAGCGCCGCAAGGGCGGCTCCGCCCTCGGAGATGTCGTGGCAGGATCTGACGATGCCCCTCGAGATCCAGTCCAGGACGCATCGAGCCATGCTCTTCTCGAGCGCCCCCCTGAATCCGGGCGGCGCACCTCCGTCACAGCCGAGGCACACCCTGCAGAACAGGCTCCCGCCGAGCTCGTCCAGCCTCTCCCCGAAAAGGACGACGGGGTTGCCCTCGGCCCTCAGGGTGCAGTCGGTGGAGCGCGTGAAGTCGTCCAGCCGGCCGAATACGGCCACCACGGGCGAAGGGGGGATGGCCCTGCCCGAGGGTGACATGTTGTAGAAGCTCACGTTGCCCGACACAATGGGAAGGGCGTCGCCCTCGAACCCGAAAGCCCTGCAGGCATGGGCGATCCCCTCCACGCCCCTCCTGAACTGCCACATGACCGCAGGCACCTCCGGGCTTCCATAGTTCAGGCAGTCGGTCGCGGCAATGGGCGTCGCTCCTACGGAACCCACGTTCCTGACAGCTTCGCCGACCGCATGGGCGCCGCCCAGCCAGGGATCGAGGGAGGAGATCCAGGGATTGCCGTCGCCGGCGGCGGCGAGCCCGACCCTGCAGCCGGGGACGGGAACGACGATCGAGGCGTCGGCCTCGCCCGGTCTCAGCCGGGTCGAACCCTGCACCTCGCTGTCGTAGAAGCTGAACACGGGCCTCCTGGAGGCCCCATGGACCGACAGGGCCATGGCCGGTATGTCCACCGAGGGATGGGTCTCCATCGAGGCCGGACCCGGAGGAGGAGGCGGGCATTCCTCCACCGGCCTGTCGTAGCTGATGCCGCGGGTCACCGCCTCCACGGGAGTAGAGGCGACCTCGACCCCTCCGCAGGTGACGCGGTAGGTACCACCGGCGGTGAACCTGCCGATGACCGCAGCACCGGCACCCGGATGCAGCCCGGGCAGGTCGAAATCCGCGTTGTATATGCGCAGGACGTCGGGGGCGACCTCCTCGGGAACGGCCAGCCCGAACCGCTCCTGCGTCTCGGAGCAGGCTATCACCTCGGGAGGCAGTCCCCTGACGGCCACGGGGACTTCGTCGAGCCACAGGTCCATTCCCATTCCCCCATGTGCGGCCAGCTCGCTGCTTACGCAGGCTATTCCACCTGCGCCCAGGTCCTTGAAACCGAATTCGACGCCCCTTTCGAAAAGCATCTCCACGACGGCTGCGTTGGCCTCGGAGAGCACCCTCTTGAGGAACGGGTCGGCCACCTGGACAGCTCCTGTGCGGCCTTCCTCCTCCAGGTCGGCGGACGCGAACGTGGCGCCGCCGAAGCCGGTGGCGTCCGTCGGCTTGCCGGCGAGAATCAGCACGTAGGGACGCGACTTCGCAACCTCGGGCACCCTGCTCCGCACTATCCTGTCGTGCCTCACCAGCCCTACGGCCACGACGTTCACCAGACAGTTCTCGTCGAACCCTGGATGGAAGATCGTGTCCCCACCGAGGTTGGGTACTCCCAGGGCGTTGCCGTACTGCCAGAT
>JAAYTY010000116.1 GCA_012523605.1 Candidatus Fermentibacterota bacterium | reverse complement strand
TGCGCCGCGAGGGGCTGGGAGGCATCGGTGAGCACCATGACCACGTCCGACCTCTCGACGCTGCGCCACGACCGCAGGGTGCTGTAGTACTCGAGGTCGTCCATGTCGGCGGAGCGGCGTCGAAGGCCGGCCGTGTCCACCAGGCGGAACCGGCCGCCCTTCCATGCGACGACGGTGTCGGTGGAATCGCGTGTAGTGCCGGGGGAGTCGGCCACGATGTTCCTCTCGTCGCCGCAGAGCCTGTTGAACAGCGAACTCTTTCCAACGTTGGGCCTGCCGACGATCGCGAAGGGAACCTCGTCGGATTCCTCGTTCTCGACGGCCGGGAGCACGGAGGCTACCGCGTCCAGCAGTTCACCGGTGCCGGTTCCGTGCAGGGCGCTGATCGGGTAGGGAAAGCCGAGGCCCAGCCGGTAGAACTCCGCCGCGCCCGGATCCCTTCCCGGATTGTCGCACCTGTTCACGGCAACGAAGGCCGGAACGCCCGAGCGCCTGACCAAATCGGCGGCGGAGAAGTCGAAGGGATGCAGGCCGCTCTCCCAGTCAACCACGAGGATCACAGCCTGAGAGTCCGAGAGCGCCAGCCGGACCTGCTTCTCCACGGCGGCCTGGATTGCATCCTCGCTGTCTGGAACAAGCCCTCCGGTGTCAACTACAAGGAAGTCGCGGCCGGCCCAGGAGGCGATTCCCATGTTCCTGTCGCGCGTGACGCCCGGGGTGTCGTCCACTATGGCCCTGCTGCCGCCGACGAGCCTGTTGAAGAGGGTCGATTTGCCGACGTTGACCCGGCCGATGATCGCAACCGTGGGAATGGGCAATGTTTCTCCCGTCTCTCTGGACCAGCGATTATATCTCTGGAGGCGGTCTCTGTGTGAGTTCGCGCCGCGGGTAGCCGGGAGGATTGGAGGACTGCCGGGATGTCGTTCGGTCTATCGGTGCTGGCTTTGCTGGCCGCGGGGGGCGGACCCGGGTCCGACCCCGGCAGGGTGATGGAGATCTTCATGAGGGCGGTGCAGAGGTCGGACACCTCAGCGGCCCTGGACATGGTCTCGTCGGAAGCATACGGGATGATAGACTCCCTGCTGGACGCCGATCCGGAGAGGCTCTGCTGGCTCGCCGACGGCTTCGGCGTGACCATCGAGCCCGGAGACCTGGATGGCATGGGGCCGCGCGGATTCCTCGGCGCCGTGCTCTCGTCCCCCGCGCTCGCCGGGATGCTCGCCATGGCCTCCTGGCACGTTTCGGGTTCGACCGAGGAGGACGGCGAGGCGGTCGTGAGCATAGACTACCGTATCCTCGGCTCGACCGGCGTCATGCAGGTCCTGATGGTCATGGAGGACGGCCGCTGGCGCCTGGACGACTATTTCGGCGGAGCCCCGCTGAGGTGACCGGCTCTCCGCTCAGGCGGGAGAATCCAGGAGAGTCCTGATCTCGTCCAGCGGCAGCCTGGGCGGCCTCTCTCTCTCTGCTTCGATCTGGTGCCCCGACAGCACCTGGCTGATCAGGTCGGCCCTCCTTCCCAGAGCGATGAGTGTGACGAGAAGCGCGTCTTCGGGCAGTCGCAGGGCGCGGGAGGCGGCCTCCTCGTCGAAGCCTGCGATGGGGTGGGCCACCAGCCCGAGCTCGGTGGCGCGCAGGAGCATCATCCCCACAGCCATGCCCGTGTCGAAGAGGTAGTACTCCCTCCTTCCCGCCACGCAGTCCAGATCGCGCTTCGTATAGACGCCCGCCACCATCGAAGCGGCCCTGAACCATTCGTTGCCCCTCGACAGGGAAGCGAAAACGCCCTCCAAAGCGTCCCCGCTCGCGAATACGAACCTCCAGGGCTGCCGGTTGAAGCACGACGGGGCCAGCGATGCCGCCATCGCCAGGTCGTCGGCCAGCCCGGGGCAGGCTTCCGCGGGAGCGAGGGACCTGTAGGACCGCCTTGCCCTGATCGCATCCATGACTTCCATTCGATGCCTCCTTTCTGCCGTTCGTCAGACGCGGACGGACGGGCTGCAGCCGCGCCGCGCAAGGCCCGCCGGCACGAATGCCAGCACGAGGGCGAAAAGCACAATGCCGGAGAGGGCCGCTCCCAGCGCCGGAAGGAGGAGCATAGGCAGGGCCACGCAGGCTGCAGCGCTTCCCGCGAGGGCGCCGAGCTCGCAGAGGCCGGCAGTCCCGGCCATCCGGGCTTCTCCGGCGGCGCCCGCGGCGGCCGTGAAGCCCGCACCAGCGGCGGCCCCGGAGAGAGCGGTGCAAACCAGGCAGATCGCTGCAAGGGGAGCGCCTCCCAGCATGCCGGACGAGTACATGAGCATGGCGCCGGAGGCGGCTGCGGGCGGAAGAGCCGCCGCGAGGAGCACGGCCGGCGGGCGGACTCCTCTCCGGCAGGCACCCGCCGAGGCCGACCCGGCGGCGAAACCGCCCATGAAGCATGCAGTCACCGCTCCGACCATGACCCATGCGGTCCCCAGGACCGACTGGACGACCAACAGGCAGAGCACCTCCAGCCCGGTGCCTGCGATCCCGGGGGCCAGTGTCAGAGCGGTGGCCGCTGGCCTGCGCAGGAGCACTGCCGAAAGGAGTGCGAGGGCGCCTGCCGCCGCCAGCGCCCGGAGAACCGCTGGAGCCGCGGCTCCTCCGCCGTACACCCCCCAGCCCGACATCAGCATGCGGAAGGCGACCGGATCCAGATCGGCGTTATGCCGCGCCTGCGCTTCACAGATCGGCTCCATGTACCTCCGCAAGGCATCCGGCGAGAGGTGCCACGAGAGCGACATACTGTCGAGCATGACCGGCTCGTATCCCTCGGGGAGGATGACCGCCTCCCCGACCGAGCCGGCCTCCGGCAGGGAGTCACCCATCAGGAACAGGGCGCCGCCCAGGGGCACCACGAGGCTGGTGCGGAAGGGCGAGGCCGCTGCTATGGAGGCCGCAATTCCGGCCTGGAGAGGAGCCAGCCTGTTCTCGCCGAGCGGGAGGCTGAACGCGAGGATCCCCCCCGGCGCGAGAGCGCTTCTGCACTCCCCGAAGAACTCCCTCGTCAGCAGTCTGTTGCCGGCCAGCGTCAGCGGCATCGGGGACGAAACGATTATCAGGTCGGCGTCTGCATCCAGCGAAGAGATGAACGACCTGGCATCCCCATGGCGGACCTCCGTGGCACGGCTCTCCTCGATCCAGTCGGAGCCCTCGGGCGCGACCACCGCGACACTGCGCACGCCGGGCCATGCCGCGGACATCTCCGCCCCGTCGGGAGAGGAGCCCGCATACACGACACGCTCCGGACTGGCGAGGGCCAGCGGCACCAGGGCGAGCTGTTCCGCCGCCTCGGGGGCGGAGTCCCAGGCCTCGAGGACTCCCGCCCGGAAGAAGGCTCTCTGGCCGTCTCTCTCCATCACGGCAACCTCGCCCCAGGGAGACGAGGACACCTCGACCGTCGAGAATCCATGGGCCCCCCTGCCTGCTATTGCCGCGTCGAGGATTCCCGCGGGGCCGGCGGCCAGGGCGGC
>JAAYTY010000115.1 GCA_012523605.1 Candidatus Fermentibacterota bacterium | reverse complement strand
CCCGGCAGGAGCAGGACGTCGTCGAAGGTGTAGCATTCGGTCCAGTTCGCCGGGTCCATGAAGCCCTCCGCAGGATGCCCCGTGGTCAATCCGCCCAGTAGATGATCCGTCCGCAGGTCGGGCAGGTTCGCACCTGCTCGTTGCGGTCGTCGGCGGATGATACGGCGGTCGGGAGCCGAGTGAAGCATCCGCTGCAGCGCTGCATGATCACGGGGACGACTGCGTTGTCGTACCTTGCGGTGATCTGTGCGTACAGCGACATCCATCGCTTCCGGATGGTCGATGCGAGCTGCTCCCTCATCGTCGTCAGCTCGGTCAGCGCCATGTCCGGAGAGAGCCCGAGCCTCACCTCCTGCTGCAGGATGTCGGTCCTGCCGAGATCCAGTATCATGATGTCCAGATCGTGGAGGCTTATGAGCTTCTCAAGATCCTGGTTCATCCGTCCCGCTTCCTGCCAGCCTGAATCCGAGCATTTCGGCGAGCTCCTCCTCGGACCTGGCTTTGAAGAGCTTCTGGCCGCTCTCGCTGATCTTCGTCGCGAGGTGCTTGATGAGCTCCATGTGCTCCTGCGGACCGCTGGGCTTCACCGGAGAGACGAAGAGAACGATCAGCCTGGCCGGTTCGTCGGGCCAGGGCACCCCTTTCCGGGATCTACCCAGTATCACGATGAAATCCTCGACCAGTAAGCTCCTGCAGTGAGGCATCGAGATGCCCGGAGACACCAGTGTGGCTCCGGCGTGCTCCCTGGCCTCGAGCGCCCTGAGGAGAAGCTCGCGGGTATGCTCCCCGAGACCGGGATCGGAGCAGAGCAGCTCGGCCATGGCAGCCGAGCGGTCCGTTGACTGGACGTCCCACAGGCAGTAGCATGACCTGTTCAAGTGATTCTCCTTTATCTAGATGGGATACAATATAGAATCTGCGGGGGGTGTTGCAAGTCTTGACGACGCTTCGAGAGATCCTGCCGGTGCAGCATGGCCAATAGTAACATGCTCGGGGGGGGGCCTGTCCAGTTCCCTCCGGGAGAGGCTCTGTCGATCCTCAGGAAGGACAGGGGCGAGGAGCACACCGCCGCCATGGAGGAGCTTCTCGCGGGTTCCCCGCTGACTCCGGGAGACATCGTCCTTCCGAGGGGGACATGGCCGCTGTGCGTCAACGGTACTTGCATCATCGCCACCTCGATTGAGACCGCGGAGGGGACGATCGTCCATGCCTCGGCGGCGGGAGCGGAAGAGCTGAGTGCGCTTCTCGACTCCATGGCAGGCCCCGACCCCGTGCTCCTGCTGGACCCGGGCGGAAGGATCCTGGCGGCTTCGTCGGCCGCGAAGGCTCAGCTCGGCGAAGTGGCCGGAATGCCTGCCGGCAACGTGATGTGCTCGGGGTCGGCCCCGCTCTTCCATGCGGCGCTGGCCGACTGCCTCTCGGGAGGCGAACAGGCACCATTCAACGTGGAGATCCGCGGACGCGGCGGCCCTGTTACGGCGGTGGCCAGCCTTCGGCTCCTGCCGGTTCCAGGCGGGGCGGTGACGGCAAGGTTCACTCCGCCGTCGCTGAGCCTGGCCGGTTTCTCCCCGGCCGAATCCAGCTTCATCGAAACCATGTTCCGAAGCCTCCCGGTGCCTGCTCTCCTGATCGATAGCGACGGCAGGATCTCCAGGGCCAACGACGCGGCGGTCAGGACGGTGGCGCAGATGGGTTCGAGGAATCCCACGGGCACGATGTTCCTCGACTGGGTAGCGCCGCCCGACCGCGAAAGCCTCGAGTCCATGCACAGAAAGAGAAGCGAAGGGGGCTACGCCCCCGGCACCTACGAAACCCGCCTGCAGTCCGACCGGGGCTTCACCCTGGCAGTCGAGGTCACCGCTCTGAAGCTTCCGGAGGGAACGGAGACGCTGGTCTTCGTGATCCCCTCCGAGGGCATCGCGGGCCTGGCCCCCGAGCGTTCGGGGCTCATCGGAGGCATGCTCACGGCCCTGGGCGGAGCGGAGGTCGCCGAGCCCCGCAGGATGGTCCTCGAGTTCATCATGGCGGGAACCGGAGCGCGGGGCGTCGCACTGTGGGCCGGCGGTGTCACGACCACGGTCGGCGAGGTTCCGGCGGGAATGGGGGACCTCGCCGTTGCCGACTCTTCCAGGGAGGAGGCGGGCGAGGTCTGGTCGCGCACGGAGGACGGCCTGTTCGACGTCATGATAGGCTCGAGGCTGCGCACAGGACCCTCAAGGCTCTCCCTCTTCGGCATTCAGCAGGCTGCGCCGGACAGCCTGTCGAGACTCGTACTGCGGCTTGCCCCGCTTCTGGCCGACTATGCGGAAGCTCTGATCTCTCTGCAGAAGATCATGCAGACGTTCACCCACCTCATGGAGACATGGGAGACGCTCCAGGAGGAGAGCCCCGGCCTCGACAGATTCCTCGACAGGGCGGCCGCCTCCACCGGGTCCAGCCAGGTCTTCGTGTGGAGCGGGCTGGACGGCGAGGGCGGCCTGGCCCCCCTTGCGACGGCCGGCACCACCCGGATGCCCGATCCTCTGGGAGTTCATTCCGAGACCTCGGCCGGATGGGCCTATACCCACAACGAGTCCGTCTATGTTGCGGACACCCTGAGGGACAGCAGGTTCAGCCCTGTGACGCCGGAATCAAGGAGCGAGCTGTCGGTTCCGCTGATGAGGAAGGGCAGAGCCCAGGGCGTCATGACCGCCGTAAGCCCTTCCCCGGGCGCATTCGCGAATCCCGTCCCGATGCTGATGCGCCTGTATGCCGTAGCGCTCTCCTTCTGGCTCTATCCCGAGAGCCACCAGCAAAGGCAGGAGAGGAGCGTGGACGAGGACAGGACACCCGCCTCGACCGATGCCGAGGACATCCTCCTGGGCGTCGCACACAGGATGAGGGCGCCCGCCGCTGCGGTGACGGGATTCTCGGAGCTCCTTCTATCCGGCGGCCTGGGCGAGCTGCCGCCGGAGGCTGCAGAAGCTGTCGGCTCGCTGGCCAGAGCGGCCGAATCCCTGTCCCAGCAGTCCGACAGGCTGCTGTCGCTGGTCAGGCTGGAGCTGACCCGGCAGCGGCGCGATTCGGCATGGGGAAGGCCAAGAGAAGTCGTCGAGGCAATGCTGCCTTCGCTCAGGGCGAGGGCGTCCTCGGCGGGGCTGGCCTTCGAGGCGGTGATGGAGGGCGAGCCTTTCACCGCGATGTTCGACCGGGCCTGGCTCGAGGAGATCGTCTACAACCTGGTGGACAACGCCGTCAGGTTCAACAGGCCGAACGGTTCGATAACACTGAGGCTGAAGCTCGAGGGAAACTCCTGGATCCTGGAGGTGGAGGACACGGGCGCCGGCATCCCTTCGAGGTCCCTGCCGTTCGTGTTCGACCGCTTCTTCAGGTCCAGAGAGGACGGTTCGAGCCTCGGCATAGGGCTTACCATCGTCAAGCGCCTCGTGGAGCGGCTCGGGGGAACCATCTCCGTGTTCAGCAGGGAGGGCAGGGGCACCCGGTTCTCCCTGAGGTTCCCGGTCGGGGGCTGAGAGAGCCGGGCATGAGCCTCACCCGGGCCGACATCACCTACCGGCTGCCGGAGGAGCTCATCGCACAGGAGCCCGCACCGGAAAGGTCAGCCAGCAGGCTCATGGTGGTGAGGCGCTCCGACGGCACGATCCGCCACGCGGTCTTCCGCGATCTTCCGGAGTTCCTCTCCGAGGGAGACCTGCTCGTGCTCAACGACACCAGGGTCGTTCCGGCGAGACTCAGGGGCTCGAGAACCGATACCGGAAGCCCTGTCGAGATACTCCTCCTGGAGAACCTAGGCGGGGCTCGATGGCGTGCCATGATCAAGCCCTCCAGGAGGATCAGGAGCGGAGCGACGATGGATCTGAGCGGAGGGCTCCATGCCGCCGTAACAGAGAAGTCCGCTCCCGGAAGGGCCGTCATAGAGCTGTCGGCGGAATCGGGTGACCTCGAGGGGACGATCCGCGCCGCAGGCGAGACTCCCCTTCCGCCCTACATAAGAAGGCCTGCGCGCCCATCCGACACCGACAGATACCAGACCGTGTACGCATCCAGACCTGGAGCGGTTGCGGCTCCGACCGCCGGGCTTCACTTCGACGAATCCCTCTTCGTCGAGCTCGCATGCAGGGGAATAGGTACGGCCATGCTCACGCTTCACGTGGGCCCGGGGACTTTCGAACCCCTCCGGTGCGACGACCTGGAGATGAACACCCTGGAGCCGGAGCGGTACGAGATCGGGCCGGAATGCTGCAGGCTGCTGGAACGGACGAGATCCTCCGGGGGAAGGGTGATAGCGGTCGGAACGACCACCACCAGGGTGCTCGAGGCTCTGGGAACGGGGGAGGCGCAGCCATCCGCCGGCACTACATCACTCTTCATAAGGCCGCCGTTCGAGTTCCGGCGGGTGGACGCTCTGGTGACCAACTTCCACCTGCCGGGCAGTTCGCTCCTCTGCCTGGTGGCGGCCTTCATGGGCCTCGACCTGATGCACGAGGCCTACGGAACGGCTGTCGCCGAGCGGTACAGGTTCTACAGCTACGGCGACGCCATGCTGATTTTGTAGTATAGGCCCATAATGACTGTCACAGCGCGATACATCGCCTGGCTCCACAGCATCAAGCCCACGGCCCGGCAGCATCTCGGCCTGGCGGCCATGGAGACCGCTCTCCTGCTGGCGTGGGCGATCCTGCTCGATGCGATTCTCAGGCTGGTGACCGACGCGTTCCTGGGTGCGCTGCCGGTTCTCTATACGATGGTGGCCATACTTCTCGCCTGGCTCGAGGACGCCCGGGTCTCGAGTCCGGCCGATCCCCTGACCGCCAAGGGGCTCGCGGAGGTGGACCGGACGGGGCGGATGCCGTCCAGATGGAGAACCCTGTTGAGGGTTCTGCTGACAGGGCCCTCCTTCATCCTCCTTCTGGCGGGGTTCTGGCCGGTGTTCGGAGGCGGGAGATCGCTCCCGGAGCTGGCGGCGGGCGTCAAACTTGTTCCGCTGGATCCGGCTCTCGATCCCAGGCCGCTCGAGGCGATAATGACCGACAGGGCCAGGAACAGGAGAACCGTCCTGGCCTACACCATACTCTCCCTCGTCATGGCGGCTGCGCTGGTGGTTATCCACATGCCCCGCGTCCCGCTTCTCGTGACCCAGGACGGCAGCCCGGACGCGGGCATGACCGAGGAGGACAGGCAGCTTCTGGCGAGCTATCTCGAACTCTCGGCCATGTTCCCCGACAGCCTCGAGTTCCATGTCAGGCTGGCCTGTCTCTACTACAGGAACGGGATGAGCGCCGATCTGGCGAAAGAGCTCGACGACGTGGAGAGGCTCGACCCGGGCAATCCCGTCCTGCTCCTGAGAGAGGATTTGGACACCGGGATCGAGGAGGCTCTCCAGCCGCTCGATTCCATGCCGGAGCCGAGCCCTCTCGGGTTCGGCAGGCCGCCGAGCGTACCGTTCGACTCCCTGGGTGCCGACAGCGCGGGCGTGCCTCCGGACAGCTCCATCCTCCCAGGCTCCGACGGCACGGCCGCCCCCTCGCCGGACCAGGGACCGATCGAGCCCGGAGCGGAACCGCCGCACGGACAGGCGGACGGACTATCCGGAGACGCTTGACCTCGCCCTTCTTCACCCTGAAGACAGCGAGCGGAGGAGCAAGGCTCGGAAGGCTGCATCTGGCGCACGGCGAAGTTGACACACCGGTCTTCATGCCGGTTGGCACCCAGGGGACGGTGAAGACTGTGAGAGCCGCCGACCTGGAGCGCTCCGACTACAGGCTCATCCTCGCCAACACCTACCATCTCTATCTGCGACCGGGAGTGGATGTCGTGGCGGGCGCGGGCGGCCTTCACTCGTTCTCGGGCTGGGACGGCAACATCCTCACCGACAGCGGCGGATTCCAGATCTACAGCCTGTCGCATCTCAGGAGGAGCTCCGAGGAAGGCTACGAGTTCCAGAGCCACATCGACGGGTCCAGGCACCTCCTCACGCCCGAGACGGTGCTGGAGATGCAGCAGGTCTTCGGAAGCGACGTGATGATGGTTCTCGACGAATGCCTGGAACAACCCAGCAGCCGCGAGAAGACTCGATCCTCGATGGAGCGCACCGTCAGGTGGGCCGAGAGGGCCCGCAGACTGCACCGCGGTGGCGCCCAGGCTCTGTTCGGAATCGTCCAGGGCGGTTCCTTCGCCGATCTAAGAGCGGAATGCGCCAGGGCCGTGGCCTCCCTCGGCTTCGACGGATATGCCATCGGCGGGGTTTCAGTAGGCGAGCCGCGGCCGATGATGGAGGCCTCGGTCGGCGCCTGCGTACCGTTCCTCCCGGAGGACAGGCCCCGATATCTGATGGGCGTCGGGAAGCCCGAGGACATCGTGGATTTCGTGGAGATGGGCATCGACATGTTCGACTGCGTCGTTCCGACGAGAAACGCCCGAGGCGGAGGATTCTTCGTTCCAGGCGGTCATGTGAACATCCGCAACGCCAGGTTCAGGAACGACTTTCGTCCCGTTCAGCCGGGGTGCACCTGCTATACCTGCACATCGCACTCGAGGGCGTATCTGAGGCACCTCTTCATCGCGCGGGAGTGGCTGGCCCCCATACTTGCGACTCTGCACAACCTGCACTTCTTTTCGACGCTCATGCGGGAGATCCGGGAGGCCGTCGCCGAAGGGCGCTTCGGCGATTTCCGGGCGTCGTGGCACGCAGGGAAGACCGCCTTCGATCCTTCGTCATGGTGAATCCTCCGGGGCTGGAGATTCTCCGCATAGATGCCCTTGGGAGCAGGGTCGGCGGAGTCGCCAGGCCAGCCGGGCTGCCAGTGACCTTTGTCCGCGGCGCCCTCCCCGGCGAGTCGGTGGTCTGCAGGATGCTGTCCGAACACGGGAGCTTCCGAACGGCCGGGCTGGTCGAGATCGTCGAAGCTTCACCGGAGCGGGTCAGGCCGGAATGCCCGCTTTTCGGAACCTGCGGCGGATGCACCCTCCAGCACCTTTCGTACCGTTCGCAGATCGAATGGAAGGGCCGCTGGGTCGAATCTGCCCTTCGGAAGATTCCGGGAGTCCGTCCGGATGGGACGATCGCTTCCCCGCTGGCGATGGGTTACAGGAACAGGGTTTCGTTCGATGTCGTCGGCGGGCGTACGGGGCTCCACATGCGCGCCGGAGACCCGGTGCCGGTGCAGGACTGCCCCCTTCTGAACGGTGAGGGCAGGCGAATCCATGCAGCACTTTCGGAGCACGACCTGTCCTTCTGCCGCAGGGTATCGGTCCGCGCTCCTTCTTCCGGCGGCGCGGGCATGGTG
>JAAYTY010000114.1 GCA_012523605.1 Candidatus Fermentibacterota bacterium | reverse complement strand
GTATCGAGTCCGTCACCACGGTGGCCTGGCCGACGAACTGGGCAGTCTCGGTGGTGCTGGCCTCCTTGCTGGCTATGGTGGTGATGTCAACGGGACCCGCCTGCGCGACCACCTTGGCGCCGAACAGGCCCTCGTGCGGAATGCTGTAGGAGACGAACTCGGGACCCGTGATGGCGAGGCTCACATCGCCCATTTCGATCGACTGGACTATCTCGTCCTCCCAGCCCTCGTACGCCAGCCTTATTCTGTTCTCGGGCTCCATCTCGCGTTCCGAGTCGTGATCCACGTCAACGTGGATCTTCTCGCCTATCGTTCCCTCCAGCCTGACCTGGAGCTCCTGCTCCATCCTCAGATCGGGGAACAGGGAGGTGCGCTGGCCTTCGCTCTGCACCGCGTTCGGGCGATAGTGCGTGATGCCGGAGAGGGTGATTTTCTGGTGCCCGGAAATGTCGAGCTGGCCGCCTTCTCCGATGGTCCGGGCGATGATGGGCGGCATGTCCAGTGGAAGATAGATGGTCGGGAGCAGGCGTCCTCTCTCCCGGGACGACCTGATGCTGTTCTCCCTGTTGCAGTCCCTCCACGCCCTGAGAGTCGAATAGGCGAGCATCCTCTCGATGACTGGGGCGGCCGGTCCCGCCCCCAGGCGGTAGAGTGGAATGCCGTCTAAGAGCATCCTCCACCTGATGAGCCCGTACGTGGACGAGGGCTCCGCAGAAACCGCAGCGCCCAGAGGAGAATGGAGCACGGGGACGGCGGAACTGTCGAATGCGAACGGATACAGCGGAAGGAGAGAGGGTGCTCTTACTCCCGCAGCCCCGGCCGGACTGCCCGCGAGAAGGAGCAGGGCCAGGAGACCGTTGCAGGCGATGATTCTTCCCGTCACATGCTCCACTAGTCTGCGTCTTCCCGGCGGTTCCCGGGACCGCGGGGGCTGCGTCCGGCGGCCCCCGGTGTTGTTGGAATCGGGTTTCCTGCGTATCATGGGGGCGACATGACCAAGCTGCAAGCATACGCAATGAAGGAGTTCCTGCCGCCGTTCCTCCTCTCCATCTGTGTGTTCACGTTCGTCATGCTCCTCGAGAAGCTGCTGGACCTGCTGGACATGATCGTGACGAGAGGGATTCCCGTGAGGACGGTGCTGGAGATCTTTCTGCTCCTCCTCCCCTCGATGATCGCGGTCATCGTTCCGATGGCCGTTCTGGCAGGGGTTCTGATGGCCTTCGGCAGGATGTCCGCCGAGATGGAGATCACGGCCATGAAGGCATCGGGAGTGGGGATACTGACCCCGATGGCCCCGGTGTTCGGCTTCGCCGTCCTGACGACTCTTCTCCTGGTGTACTTCAACAACAGCGTCCTCCCCGACGCGAATCACATGGCGCGGAACCTCCTTCTCGACATAGCCTCGACGAGGCCTGCCGCCAGGATAATCCCCGGAATGTTCATAGACGACATAGAGAATTACACGATCCTCGTGGGCAGCAAGGACGACATAACCGGAGAGCTTGGCAACGTCGTCATCCAGCAGAGGCTGCCCGGCTCCGGGACTCCGAGGACGGTGACGGCGCTGGCAGGGAGGATGGAGCCTGTCTCGGCGAACAGGATGAGGCTCGTCCTCAGGGACGGACAGATGCAGGAACTCCAGCGCGACGGCACCTACAGGTTCCTGGACTTCTCCTCCTGGTCGGTGGAGATCACGAGTTCCGAGGAACTGACGAGGAGGGAAAGGGAGAGCAGGAGCGACAGGGAGATGTCGGCAGCCCAGATGCGGATGCTGGTCGATTCGGCGATGAATGAGGTCGCTCTGCTCCGCGACTCTCTCCTCTCGATGGGTCGGGCGCCGATAGAGACTCTGGTCTCCGGCGGCGTTCCATTCGGCCCGGACAGCGGATCCTCCGACAGCCCGAGGGGATGGTTCAACCAGGCCAGGAACGGACTGAACAATTTCGCCGGGCGTATCGAGCAGCTCGACGCAGGAGCCGCGATGACGGAACGCACGGTGCTCAGATACCGCGTGGAGATCGCCAAGAAGTATTCGATTCCCTTCGCCTGCATCGTGTTCGTTCTGCTGGGAGTTCCCCTGGGAATTGCGGCCAGGCAGTCGGGGGCGGGTGCGAATCTCCTGATGAGCCTGGTTTTCATCCTCTTCTACTATCTGTTCCTGATAGGGGGCGAGAGCCTGGCGGACAAGGGCATCCTCCCGCCCGGGGCCGTCATGTGGGCCCCCAACGCCCTGCTGGGCGGCCTCGGTGTCTATCTCACTGCAAGGAGCGTCAGAGAGGGCGAGCCGATTCCCCTGCTGCCCGGTCTGCGGGGATTCGCTCGGCGGCTGTCCCGGTGGAACCGGAGGCGGGATCGGTGATCAGGAAGCTCGACGCCTACGTCGCGGGGTCCTTCGTCAGGATGGTCGCATTCGCAGTTGCCGCCTTCGTGGTCGTTTTCATCAGCGTAGATGCGCTCGAGCACATGGGCAGGTGGATAGACAGGCGCGTCGAGCTCGCAACATTCCTGAGATACTACTTCTACGGCCTTCCCTACATCGTCGTGCTCGTGATGCCGGTGGCGCTCCTCCTCTGTTCGCTTTTCCTGGTCTATACGCTCGCCAGGCGGAACGAACTGATGGCCATGACGTGCTCGGGCGTGAGCGTCCCCAGAATCTATCTGCCCCTGCTGGTCGTCGGGCTGGCCGCTTCGCTCGTCGAGATGGTACTAGGGGACTTCGTGGTTCCCGAGGCGCTCTACCGGCAGTCGGTGGTTAAGCGAGTGGAGATAGACGGGCACGAGCCCACGGACTACTCCCTCAGGACCTCCTTCTCTTTCAAGACCCTCGACGGTGCGATAATGGAAATCGGCTACTTCGACGGGCGGCGTGAAACGATGAACGCCGTCAGCATCCTGTGGCTCGACGACGGCATGAGGACCGTGAGACGGCTGGATGCTGACAAGCTGGCCTACAAGGACGGACGGTGGGTCGCGTTCGGAGTGGCTGTCCGCGAGATGGGGCCCTCGGGAGCGGTCATCCTGACCACCGCCGATTCGATGCCCCTGCCGGTTCTCGTGGAGACGCCGGAGGACTTCTCGACGAGACCCAGGGCCCCGTCAGAGATGAATTTCCTCCAGCTCTCGAGATACATCGAGAGGATCGAGTCCGCCGGCGGAGACACCAGGGAGGACACGGTCGAACTCTGGCTCAAGTTCTTCTTCCCGCTCTCCAACTTCATCATGGTGCTGGTAGGGGCTCCTCTCGCCGCGAGGAATCCCCGCAGCGGCAAGACCATGAGCATCGGACTCGCAATCCTCCTCGCCTTCGTCTTCTTCTCGCTCCTCAGGTTCGGCCAGACGCTGGGCTACAAGGGGACGCTCTCGCCGGTCATCGCAGCTGGTCTCGCCGACGCCGTGTTCATAGCAATCGGCGTCTGGCTCATGTTCAGGCCCTCTACATCATAGGGCGTTCCGGCCCGTCACCGCTGATCGACGAATGAAAGAGGGCGCCGGGAGACCGGCGCCCTCCTGATCCGCGGACTCTGCGGAGGGGTCAGTTGGCTCTGCGGAACGCCTCCATGAACTCGGCGAGCTTCACTGCGCCCGCAAGAGGCATCGCATTGTACAAAGAAGCCCTGCAGCCTCCTACGTCGCGGTGGCCCTTGAGGCCCACTAGCTCCTTTTCTTTGGCCTCGGCGATGAACTTCGCCTCGAGTTCCTCGGTCTTCAGGCGGAACGTGACGTTCATTATCGAGCGGGAATCCTTCTCCACGGTACCGGTGTAGAAGCCTCCGCTGCCGTCGATCGCGTCATAGACGGCCTTCGCCTTGGCTTCGTTGACCTTCTCCACGGCTTCGAGGCCTCCCTGCGCCTTCAGCCACTTCACTACGAGGCCCACGACGAAGATCGGGAACACGGGCGGAGTGTTGAACAGGGAGTCCTTCGACAGGTGGGTCTTGTAGGAGAGCATCGTGGGGATGCCGTCCTTCGCGCTTTCTATCCAGGCCTTACGGACGACGACGGCGGTGACGCCGGCGGGACCGATGTTCTTCTGGGCGCCGGCATAGATGAGGCTGAACTTGCTGTAGTCGAGCCTGCGGGAGAGGAAGTCGCTCGACATGTCGCAGACGAGCGGCACGCCGCCGGTGTCCGGGAACTTCGTCATGCGCGTGCCATAGATCGTGTTGTTGCTGGTCACATGGACGTAGGCCGCACCGGGTGTGAGATCGAAGGAGGTGGGGATGAAGCTGAACTTCCTGTCCTCGCTCGAGGCGGCGATGTTGACCTTTCCGAACAGCCTGGCCTCCTTGATGGCGTTCTTGGACCAGGCCCCGGTGTGAACGTAGTCGGCGGTTCGGTCTTCGGAGAGGAAGTTGTAGGGCACCATGCAGAACTGCAGGCTGGCGCCGCCGCCGAGGAAGAGCACGGCGTACTCCTCGGAGGAGAGCTCCATCACGCCCAGTATGTCGTTCATCGCCTCGTGCATGAGCTCTTCGAACTTCTTGTCCCTGTGGGACATCTCCATGATGGACATGCCGAGGTTCCGGAAGTTGACCGCACCGGCCGCGGCCTCCTTCAGAACCTCCAGAGGAAGCGTTGCAGGACCGGGGTTGAAGTTGAACACTCTCTCAGGCATGACGGCCCTCCCTGGCGATTTCATCCTGCCCGCCGACAACCGGCAGGCAGGTTTTTGGAAGATACGGAAAGGGCACGAGCTAGGGCAACCGGCGGCTTCCCCGCGCCCTTTCCAGGAACTCGGCTTCTCCTATCACCTCGATGCCGAGGCGTTCGGCCTCGGCCAGCTTGCCGCCTGCTCCGGGGCCCGCCACCACGATGTCCGTCTTCGACGAGACGCTTCCCGTAACCCTGGCGCCGGCGGCTTCCGCCAGTCTCTTCGCCTCGTCCCCCGGGATGGCGAGCCCGCCGGTGAAGACTATCGTCAGCCCTTCGAGAAGGCCCCCGCTCGAAGCCGGACGAGCCTCCGAGGGCTTCACGCCGGCATCCAGCAGCCTCTCCACGGCCCCGGCGGTGACGCCGTCCCTGAAGAACGCAGCCAGGGACCGGGCGAGAACCGGCCCAATGCCGCGTGTCTCGCGGAGCTCCTCCTCGGTCGCCGATGCAAGCCTCTCGAGGCTTCCGAATCTCTCGGCAAGGGCCCTGGCCGCGACCGTGCCGACCCCGGGAATCCCGAGCGCGGCTATGAATCTGTCCAGATCGGGATTCCGGCTCCGTTCTATAGACGCCGCGAGATTGCCGGCGGATTTCGCGCCCATCCGCTCCAGCCCGGCCAACGAGGAGGCGTCGAGTCTGTAGATGTCCGAGAGGTCGCGCACCAGGCCCGTCTCCACGAGTCTGTCGGCGAGCCTCTCGCCCAAACCGTCGATGTCCATCGCCTCTCTGCCGGCCCAGTGCAGGATGCTCTCGCGCAGCCTGGCCGGACAGGAGAAGTTCATGCACCTGTGGGCCGACTCCCCCTCGGGTCTCACGACGGGCCCTCCGCATACGGGACACTTCGATGGAAAAACGAAGGGCGCCTCCCTGCGGCCGTCGCCGGATCCGAGGGATCTCACGATCTCGGGAATGACCTCGCCCGCCCTGCGGACGATCACTATGTCGCCCGGGCGCACGTCCTTCCTGGTCAGCTCGTCTTCGTTGTGGAGGGTCGCGCTCGTTACGGTGACGCCTCCTACTTTCACCGGCTCGAGCTTCGCCACCGGCGTGAGCCTGCCGGTCCGCCCGACGCCGAGCTCGATGGAGACGACCCTGGTGACGGCTTCCTGAGCATGGAACTTCCAT
>JAAYTY010000113.1 GCA_012523605.1 Candidatus Fermentibacterota bacterium | reverse complement strand
GAGGACAGTGGCGCTGATGGTTTTTCCAGCAGAATCCCAGCAAATACTTCCGAGCACTTGCAGGACTGCTGATCAGCGATTCATAGGCTTCCAGACGCATGGCACCATCCTAATCATGGTGCCAAACCTTGAGCAATCACCTTCTGCGATCGTCGGCAGACGGAGACTCCTCGTGCTCCGCCTGCGGAAACGCTACTCGACGCTGGAAGGCATTCCCCTGTTGCGCAGCTCCAGCAGACGTCGGATGGAGCCAACGATGCCGAGCACCCAGCCGACGGGATAGGGAACGAGCAGGAGGGCCCACCACATCGAGCGGCCCGTGTCGCCGCCGAGCCCGCCGATGGCGGTCATGCCGAACATTATGCCCACGCCTGTAACGACGAGCCCGAAAGCCCATGCGAGGAGCTTCCTGAACCGGCTGCCGCCCAGCGCCGCACCGGCGGCGGCCATGCCCGCTCCAGCAAGGATGAGCACCGAGCACTCCAGGGGATCGACCGCACCGATCAGCATCAGCAGGAAGCCCGCCCAGGCAAACATCCTCGACCACAGGTTCCTGTTCATAGCTCCTCCGTGTCCGCAGGCTCCTCAATTCAGCTCTGCAGGGTCAGGATAGCCTCGGCACACGCCGGAGACAAGCCCGATGCCGATGAACGAAGCGGGGCGGCCTTTCCGCCGCCCCGCAATGGAAAAACGACAGCTTGCGAATGAGATCCGCTACTCCATCGACTCCTTCACGGCTCCCCACGTGGTGCTCTCGAGGCCAAGCCCCCATACGACTATCTGGGTCATCGTCACGAACTCGTGCTGTGTAGTGAAGTTGTCGGCCCCGTCGGGGCCGTGTGCGAGGAGGACCGTGTATGTCTGGCCGGCTTCGAGCGGCTTGTCGTACTGATCACCCGAGTCGAGCGGAATCGTGAACCTTATCTCAGTCTCTCCGCCCGCCTCGCCCCCGCCGTCTATCTCGACGTCGCTGGTTCCCCCGAGCAGGATGTCGTCGCGGTGGGATGTGAGCTGCCAGCCGTAGTCGTCCCTGATGAAAGTGCCGCCGGCATAGTAGCCTATGATGATATTAGCCCCCAGCATCATGCTGTCGGGATCGAAGCCCGCGGCCACCCAGCCCGTTGTCGGCCCCGTGAGCTCGACCGAGAGGGCGTTGGAGCCGGTCGTGGCCCAGCGGAGCGTGAATCCGGACACCTCCTGTTCCTGCCAGCCCTGGGCTCCCGCCTGCACTGCAAGAAGCGCCAGCAACGCGAGGATCGCGGTTTTCATGCTGCAGCCCTCCTTCGAGATAGTTCAGCTTGATTCTCCCGGCCTCCGGCGGTATCGTGAACTCCGCAACTTCTGCCGCGGTTCCCGGAATGCCTGCCGGGCCGGCCCGGAGTGGGAGGTGCGGGATCGAAGCGCCCTGTATATTGACCGGCATGACATCCGCCCTCGAACGAACTGTGTTGTCACGGTCTGTGGAGGCAGAATGAGATGATCGGTTCCATTCGGTTCGTTCTCTCCATGGTTCTGCTTGCGACAGACCCCGTGAACGTGGGACTTCCGGAAGACCCCGTCGTCATTCTGGAAGACCCGCTGGGCTTCGAGATGCCTATGCTCCCCGGGGCGTTCATCGGCTGGACCGAAGGGCAGCCCGACCTCCCGGTGTGGCCCGCCTGGATCGAACTCGAAGAGAACAGCGCCGCTGTGGGAATCGAAGTCGTGCAGGAGCGCTGGGCGGACATGCCGGGAATAAGGACAGTCAGGCCCCTTCCGGAACCCTGCATCCCCTCGGTCCCGCAATCGGCATCCGTGACGGAGCCGGGACCCTGCTTCCTCTTCGACCGCTTCTGGCCCGAGTCGCCTGTCGAGCTGGCCGGCAGCGGATTTCGCGGAGGCACTCCCTGCGCGGAGCTGATCGTCCACCCCCTCAGGTGGAACCCTGTCAGCGGTGAGATGCAGCGCCTGGTGGACCTCGAGGTATCCGTCGAGACGCGCCCCTCTTCGAGGGCGCATTCGCGCGGAGGACGGGATGCCGACGAGCGCATGGTCATCATCACCGACGACGAGATCCTGGCGCCCATGCAGGCTCTGGCCGAGTGGCGCACCACTGCGGGCATCCCGACCGAGGTGGTTACCACCGGAGAGGTCTACGCCTGGCCCGGAAGAGACGATCCCGAGCGCATCAGGAACTACATCATCGACCGGGTGGCATCCGACGGCATCGACTATGTCCTTCTGGGCGGAGACACGAAGTACGTCCCCTGCCGATACGCCTTCGCCCTCAGCTACGAAACCGGAGGCGGCCGCGACGACAGCCTGCCCTGCGACCTCTACTACTCAGACCTGGATGGCTCCTGGAACCTCGACGGAGACGACATCTGGGGCGAGGTTGCCGACAGCGTGGACCTCTATCCCGACGTCCTTGTCGGCAGGGCGCCCGTGGAGAGTCTCGACGAGGCGTGGGCGTTCGTGAACAAGATACAGGCCTATGAAACCGCCTCCATAACCGAGCACGTGAACCGCGCCCTGCTGATCGGCGCCGTGATGTGGCAGAATCCCTTCACGGACGGCGGCGTACTGTGCGACTATCTCGACGAGCACTTCATCCCGGATTTCTACGACGTCGAGAAGCAGTACGAGTCGCAGGGCTATTACGGAGCGGGCCTTGCGGTGGCCGCGATGTGCATGGGCACCAACTTCCTCGACATCACGGCTCATGGCTGGATCACGGTCGCCGGCTGTCTGGGGATCCCCGATGTCGATTCGGTCAACTCCTACGGGCGCTACTTCGGGATGGCGGCATCGGACGGCTGCTGGACGGCAGCCTTCGATTTCGACGCGATAGCCGAGCACTTCGTAACGAATCCGCAGGGCTGTGGAGTGAGCTACATAGGGAACTCCAGCTACGGCTGGGGCTCGCCGGGCAACCCGCTGTACGGATACTCGGACAGGATGACGATCGCGCTCTTCGACGAGCTGTTCGAGGATCCCTCCTCGAGCCTGGGCGAGGTGATCGCCGGCGCCAAGACGGGATTCGTCCCCTTCAGCCGCGAAGCGAACACCTACCGCTGCCTTCAGTACATGGTCAACCTGCTGGGCGATCCCTCTCTGGTTCCCTACCGGATGACCCCTCTCGGCCCTTCGATAGACCTTCCGGGAATGGTCACCCCGGCCACCACGGAGGTGCCCGTCACTGTGTCCGCTCCCGGCATAAGCGTCGAAGGAGCCCGAGTGTGCATCCACGATGCGGATTGCTCGCTCTACGAGGTCGCGGAGCTCGATGCTTCAGGACACGCGATAGTGCCCCTGTCCCAGCCGCCTTCCGGCGACCTCGCGCTGACCGTTACCGGAACCCACCTCAGGAGGACGACTGTCGCCCTGCCGTACGGCACCGGGCCGTCCCTCGTACTCTCGTCGGTGGTCATAGACGAGCCCTCGGGCAGCGGGCATCTGATTCCCGGCGCTCCGGCGGGGGTACAGCTCACCCTGCACAACCAGGGGACGGTCGATCTCACGGGCATCGAACTGCTGGCTGTGCTGGAGAGCGGGCCGGCAACGATCGATCTCTCCACGATATCGTACGGTGGACTCTCTCCCGGCATGTCGGGATCCGGCTCGAACCCCCTGGCCCTGAGCATAGACCAGTATGCCCAGACCGGCGAGATCGTCCAGCTCCAGCTCGAGATATCCTGCGACCAGGGCTCGTGGAGCTTCTCTCTTCCCCTGCTCGTCTATGCCCCGGGGCTGTACTTCTCGACCTACGAGGTCGACGATTCCGTGGGGGGCAACGGGAACGGCTATCCCGAGGCAGGAGAGACCTTCGATTTGATGGTGGATATAGCCAACCTGGGCCTGCTGGATGCCGGCGACATCTGGGTCTATCTGCAGACCCAGCCGTCGTACATCGTCTGGATCGCCGATGAATACACCATCCCGCAGATCATGCCGGACTCCACAGGAACCGCCTTCTTTTCGGGCTCCGTCGATATATCGGCCCCGGAGTTCGACTTCCCGGAGGTCTTCTTCGAGATCTACTGCCAGAACCTGTGGTACAGCCTGGACTCCCTGATACTCGTGATAGGCGACGCGGGCCTCTCGGAGGATGTGGAGTCGGGGCCCGGCGGGTGGACGCATTCCGGAGCAGGAGATCTCTGGCACATCTCCACGTCAGCCTCCCACTCGACCAGTCATAGCTGGTACTGCGGCTCGGAGCCCGGGATGAGCTACAACCCGGGCATGAACTGCGGCCTCTTCAGCCCCGAGATTGTTCTCGCACCGGCTGCGGAACTGACCTTCTGGTCGAGGTTCGACCTCGCTCTGTACGGCGCGGACGGCCTTTATGTGCTCCTCGACCGGACAGGTTCGCTGGAGCCGGACACCCTCGATTTCATCGGTGCTGGCGGGCTCCTGGGAGCGGGCGGCTTCCTGCCCTTCAACGAGAACTTCAACTGGCTCCCCAGGACCTACGATCTTTCGGGCCTCTGTGAGCCCGGCACACAGGCGAGAATCGAACTCTGGTTCTATTCGGACACCGACGGCCAGGTCGGCGGCGGCTTCTGGCTCGACGACATCTCCGTCACGGGTACCTGCGTGGGTCCCGGCGGGACGGAGGAGCCGCCAGCACCGGGAACGCTTTCCGCGGGCCTGCCCTTCCCCAACCCGTGCTCTTCGTCGGCATGCATCGAAGTAGCGGTGGGCACCGGGCCCTGGGCCGCCGCGGTCTTCGACATGGCGGGAAGGATGGTCCTCTCGGAGGAACACGCCGAGCCTTGGAGCGGCGTCATCGAAATCGAGGTGGACCGCATGCCGCCGGGCATCTACATTATCGCTGTGGACAGCCCCGTCGGATGCGTCTCCCGGAGGATGGTCGTGCTGAGGTGAAGGATCCTGGAGGCGGATGAGATTGCGTCATTCGACCATCACACGGCCGCTCGCGGCCAATGCGCGCACCGCTCTTCTCCTCGCAGCCGTTCTCGGGGCATCGTGCCTGTTCGAGCCGGTCGATCTGGGCGAGCACGGAGAGTTTGCCGCGGAGTTCGACCTGGCATGGCAGACCGTAGACCGCACCTTTCCGGGCTTCCTCTTCACCCCCGTGGACTGGGACGAGACCTACCGCAACTGCTCGCCTTTCGTGGACACCGTCACGACGCAGATGGGCCTGGTGGAGCTTCTCGCCTCGATGACGGCGCCCCTCGAGGACGCCACAATCAGGTTCATGTCTCCCGGCGGCGGGATCCTCGTCCAGCCCTTCGTTCCGCAGATCGAGCCCAACTTCGACATGGACGTTCTGTGGGACTATCTCGAGCCGGCGGGGTTCTCCTGGTTCCAGTATGACGCGTGGGGGGCCTGCATGTTCGACTCTGTTCCCTACGTGATGATCCAGAGCTGGTCGCCCGGAATGTCTCTCACGAGTCTTGACGATTTCCTCGACGCTCATCCCGGAGCAGTGGCGGTCATCATCGACATAAGGATGAACGGCGGTGCCGGCAGCGGTCAGAGGATAGCCGAGATAGGACGCAGGTTCAACGACCAGACGAGGGTCGGCTACTTCTCCGTGGGGCGGGACGGGCCGGAATGGGACGACCTGTGCGACCCGGTTCCCCGTCTGGTCCACTCCAGGGCCGACTGGTGCCAGGTTCCTCTTGTCGTCCTCGTCGGGGAGAACTGCGGCTGGGTGAGCGAGGAGTTCGCGTGCATCGCCTCGGAGCTCCCTCTGGCCGTCCTCATGGGGGACACCACACAGGGGCAGTGCAGCGATTGCAAGGCATACGAACTCGCCGGGAGCTGGACCATGTGGCTTCCCGACTCGACCATCCTGCAGTCCGACACCGTCACATGGGTGCAGGGAAGAGGCATCCCTCCCGACATCTTCGTGGATGCAACCGAGGAGCAGTTCTCGCAGGGCATCGACCCCGTCCTGGAATACGCCCTCGACTGGGCCCAGTCGCAGTAGGGGACAGACTCCTATATTTATGTTCAGAAAATTTTAATGTAATCTGATATCTGATGGCCTTCCAATGCTATTATAGCATGAAATAGAATGATATTTTATAGGAGTCTGTCCCCTATGGTCTATGTGGAAGTGAGGATCAGAAGGTATTCGCCGTTGGCGTGGGCCGTGATGTCCCAGGGATAGCCCGGCACGTCCAGGGTACGGGTTATCGTGCAGTCCAGACCGTCTATCTCGTAGATCCGCGTGGTTGTCCCGTCTATCAGGCTGGCTACATAGAACGAGTGATGCACCTGCTCGCTGCAGGCGCGAAGAGGCTGTCCCGAGAGTGCAATAGTCTCCGTCCTCTCGACTATCGGATAACCCGCGGAGACGGTAGCCATCCCCGGACCCGAGCCTCCGTGGCATGCGCAGAAGATCGTCGTATCGCGGAATGCGGCGATGTCCGACGCCGGCCGGGCGAGACCGACGCTCGACGGGAGCAGATACTCCACCCAGACCGGATATGCGGCGGGCTCCAAGCTCGAAAGCGCGAGGAGGTACTGATACGGCGAGTCGGTCCATCGAACGATGACAGAGGCAGGGGTCTCCAGCTCCACGCTCCTGACGAACGAATTGTCGGAGGTGTCGAACTCCCTGAGACCTGCGTCCTGAGCGTCTATCACGAAGATGCTCCCGCCGTCGGAGGAGCAGGTGACTCCAGCCGGGGCGGGGCCCGCGGAGAATACGTCGGCTACCGAGCCCGTGGCGAGGCTGAACTCGACGATGTTGCCGTACGAGCCCACCAGATAGACTGTCGAGGACGATGTCTGAACCATCGAGCCGTATCCCGTCGCGTAGGCCCCGCCTGCGGGAAACACTCCCAGCACGGCCATCTCCGGCGACGACACCCTGTAAAGAACCCCCCTGTTGCTGGCTACCAGGAACTCGGTATTCCCGATAGAGAGAAGTGCCCTGCCGCCCTCGAAACCTCCGAGGGATGACACCACGGTCATGGTTCCGAGGTCTATCTTATAGACGGCGTATTCACCCTGCTCCGAATACTCCGTGACATCGT
>JAAYTY010000112.1 GCA_012523605.1 Candidatus Fermentibacterota bacterium | reverse complement strand
CTCGGTCGTCCTGATGTCGGCGTGCCCCAGGAGCTCCTGAACCACCCTGAGATCGGCACCGCCCTCGAGGAGATGAGTGGCGAAGGAGTGCCTGAGAGAATGCGGATGAACACGATTCCGAAGGCCGGCCTTCGCCGCGGCGCCGGCGACGACAGTCCAGACAGTCATTCTCGAGAGGGGCCTTCCCCTGACGCTGACGAAGACGTTCCGCGTCATCCTGGCTCCGGCCAGCCTGGGCCTGGCCTCGTCGAGATAGAGCCGGGTCCACCTGACCGCCGGACCGCCCATGGGAACCACCCTCTCACGCCCTCCCTTGCCGAGGGGGCGGAGATAGCGATCGTCGAGGTGCAGTCTGTCGAGAGTGAGGTCCACCAATTCGCTCTCACGGAGGCCGCAGCCGTATGCGATCTCGAGGAGGGCCCGGTTCCTCGTGGCCAGCGGGGTCTCGTCCCCGTAGGCTTCGACGAGAGCTCCGGCCTCGGCGGGGGTAAGGGTGCCCGGCAGGACCGTCCTCGTCCGGGGAGGTCTGAGGAGCCCTGAGGGATCGTCGGCCCTGAGGCCCTCCCCTTCGAGGAATCTGTAGAAGCCCCTCAGCGAGCTGAGCTTCCTCCTGATGCTGCGCGGGGAGAGCCCCGAGGCCGAGAGGTAGCGCATGTAGCCGGCGATCTCTTCCCTGCCGGCGCCGGAGATCGAGGAGCCGGCCTTCTCGAACCAACGGGCCGCCTGCTCGAGATCCAGCCTGTATGCGCCCAGGGTCCTCGGCGAGAGGGACTTCTCGAGTGCCGTGTAGTCGAGGTAGCTGAAGACGGCCTCATCCATCAGCGCCCAGCCAGGAGAGCAGGCCCCGCCGGGATTCCCCGGGCCCTTCCAGCCCTTCCGGAGCGGGTCCGGGAGGGTCGACGAGAACGGTGACCGACATCTCCTCGAGCCTGCATGCGATCTCGTGACGCTTCTCCGGCGAAGAGAAGGTCGCCACCCAGGCGGGAAAGCGCCTCGACAGCCTGGCTATCTCCTCCTCGCGGAGCTCCAGCTCCCTCGACAAAGCCGAGGAAAGGGCCTTCAGTCCCTCTTCAGAAGGGCGTCCGACACGGATGCTGTACCGCGGCTCCGGAGCCGGCGGCGGGGTGGCGAACCTCGGCGGTCTCACGGCCGTCACGGGCGGCATCCGCCCTGATTCGTCCGCTTTCGGAAGTACCGGGGGCAGGGCCGGAGTCGTGCCGGGCGCGAAGAACCTCAGCACCGGGGGAGGGAGCCTCGACCACTTCGACCGGTCCGGGAGCGGTGGTTCGACCGATTCCAGTACAGGCGGAGCCTCCGCCTCCTCCGCCGACGCTTCCGCGGAGGGTGTGGACGCTTCAGGCGAGCCGCATCCATCAGTCGGGGGAACAGGGGCGTATCTTGCGAGCGGCGGGGGGAAGCCTCCGGGGGCTGCATCGGCCGAAGGCGGGTGTCTCTGAGCCCCGCTCTGGAGAGGGATGCGAAGGGGCCGGAGTTCCACGAATCCCCCGGCGTCGACGAGTGACTTCCTGATCCGTCGCGCGGTTTCGTGATCCACGTCATCGCGCAGGACGAACGGGATGCGCGCAAGCCAGAGCACGACCTGCTCCGGGGGCAGACCGCTCATCCGCTGGAGCCGTTCGCGAAGACGCGCCCTCTGACCGGGCCTGAACCCGGTCAGGACCACCCTGAACCTGGCGCTCAACGCATCCGAGTCGTCGGACTCCGCAGGCACTGCACTGCATTCGAGACCGAAGCCTGCAAGGGAGGCGGCGAGAGACCGGGCCCGCTCTTCCGACACTCCGTCGGCCGCGACCAGTCCGCTTCGCCGGAGGGCGAGCAGGACTTCGCCGCGCCCGAGGCCGGTGAGCTCCTCCAGAGTGGAGAGTGCCTGTCTGTCCGGATTGTCGCCTCTCGCCAGGACCTTCCAGCTCATCTGTTCCCGGAGCCCGTAACCTGCCTCCTGGCCAGGTGCAGCCTGTCGCCGGCCTGAATGAGGTCGCCGGTGATGTTGGCGGTCACGAGGGCCGCGGAGGAGGCCGCCTCGGTGGAGAGGACGACCACCTCGGAGATGGGTATGTCGGCGGTCTGGACGGACTCGTTCGAGGGGTTGGTGACGTTCGCGCCGTACTTCCAGGCCTGGAAGACATCCCCGGCCCTGATGCCGTCCTCGCTTCCGATGTTCAGATAGACGACGTCGTAGGCGTAGGAGTTGTCGAAATCCTCGTCCTGGAGAGCCAGCACCCAGGCGTCCACGCTTTCGACAACGGGCTGGTTGTTGACCTGAACGGGTTCGTACGAAACGTAGTCCACTATCGCGTCACCGGCATGAACCGGCAGGTAAGACTGGTCGAGAACGGCCACGCTGGTCGACTCCGTGCTGTCCAGAACCCGGCAGATGCCCGCAATCCTGACCACCCTGCCGGCATCCCGGCCGGTCTCCTGATCGGCCACGGTCTCGCCGAGTTCGATGATGCTGAAGAAATCGCCCGGCCCGACCAGATCAACCGAGCCGAGGTCAATCTCGATCATGTCGCCGACATAGGCGTCGTCGTTCGCTGGTATCCCCTGCTCCTCGACATTGACGCCGAGTACGAACCCGCGCACGGGAACGGCCGACGGCGCGACATATCCCGCGGTCTCCAGCCTGAGCCTGCTTATCATGGGGATGGACGCGGCGAAGGTCGGGGCTTCGACGATCGAGGCGGTTTCGTAGTAGCTCGTGCCGTTCGAGACGGTCGCACCGGCGATGTCGGGAAGTACCAACACCATGCCCGGCATCAGGGCCTCCGGCGCGGGAAGGAACGAGTTGGCGGCGAGGATCTCGTCCCAGTAGTCGGCGTTGCCGTAGAATCTCAGGGCGATGTCCGAGAGGGTGTCGCCGTAGCCAGCCACATAGGTGCCGGTACCGGCAGCAGCGCCGGCAACGAACGCGAGCAAGAGGAGATGGATGCCGCAAGGTGACCTGTGCATTTCTGACCTCCCCCATCGGCCGGTTCGTATCCCGGCTCGAGTTGCCATGTCACGAACTTCATAACTTCATAATATCTAAACTTCGGTACCCGTGCATGTCAACCTGTCTAACGGCGCGCCGGGAATAGCACTACGGCATCCCTTCCAGGGGTCTCCCCCACGGTCACGGAAACGGTGTAGGAACCCGCAGGAGTGCTCGTCTCGGGAAGGTTCACAGCCAGCCACAGCTCCCCCGAGGCGTCTGCCGTTCCGCTCCATTCCTCCCCGATCGTGAAGGGGACGCCCTCCTCCCCGATCCGGGCTACCAGGCTTCCGTCGCGGGCCTCGGGAATCCTGGACAGGCTCGTTCCGGTCCTCTCCAGCCCCTCGGGATCCGACGATCCCGTGGCGAAGGTGGCTGCGCCCCCGGCCAGCAGGATGACCTGTGCGCCCCGCTCGACGATTATGTGCGAGTTGACCCAGCCCGCGCAGGCGGGGACGTCGAAGAGCGCGGATTCGGCTCCTGTCGCACCCCAGACGACGCACGAGACGTCCTTCAGCCTCGCGGAAACCTCGCCGCCGGCTCCAGTGCAGACAAGCCTTCCATCGGAGACGGTGACTGTTCCCGTGAAAGAGCCGCCGCTCCTGAGGACCACCCTGGCATCAGACGAGGGCACCGGGCAGGAGAACCCCCTGAACTCGGCGGTTCCGCCGCCGAGCGTCTCGAGGCGCCCCAGCAGGACCTCGCCTCCCCCCGTGACGAGCCTGTCCATCGGTTTCGCACAGCCCGAGATCACTGCCAGGACGACAGCGGAAGCAGCAAGCAGTCTCATGAGCCACCTCTCAGGAGCATCAGGGAGACCGCGTCCTCCACCGTGTCCACCGGCAAGAACCGCATCTCCCGCCTGAGGTCGGCGTCGACCTCCTCCAGATCCCTGACGTTCTCCCTCGGTATCAGCACCGACTGTATCCCCGCGGCCGCGGCTCCTATGACCTTCTCCCTGATGCCTCCGACGGCCATGACCCTTCCGTGGAGAGTCATCTCCCCCGTGACCGCGACATCATGCCTTACGGGCGTCCCGGAGACGGCCGAGAGGATCGAAAGCGCAATGGCCACGCCGGCCGACGGGCCGTCCTTCGGAGTGGCGCCGGCAGGAACATGCACATGGAGATCAAGCTTCTGAAAATCGGATTCGATGCCATAGCTCTCCGCGTGCGACCGCACCCACGACAGGGCCGCCCGGGCCGACTCCTTCATCACATCTCCGAGCTGGCCCGTCAGGACCAGCTGCCCCGACCCCGGCATCGTGGTCGTCTCCACGAAGAGGATCTCCCCGCCGGAGGGAGTCCAGGCGAGCCCGGTCGCCACTCCGACCCTGGAGGATCTTCCGGCGGTCTCGGAAAGGTATCTGACAGGACCCAGCAGCTTCCCGAGATTCCCCTTGGTGACGAGAACCCGTGGATCCCTCCCTGAAGCGACCTCAACAGCGACACGCCTTGCGATCTTTCCGATCTGCCTCTCCAGCTCCCTGACGCCCGCCTCACGGGTATAGCCCTCTATTACCCCGGTCAGGCCGTTCTTCGAGAACCTGACGGATCTGCCCGTGAGGCCGCAGCTCTTCAACTGCTTGGGTATGAGATAGCGCCGCGCTATCTCCCTCTTGTCCCTGACCGTGTAGCCCGAGAGCCTGATGACCTCCATCCTGTCGAGGAGGGCGGGAGGTATGGTGTCGAGGAGGTTCGCCGTGGTTATGAACTCGACGCTGCTCAGGTCGAACGGGACGTTGAGATAGTTGTCCCGGAATGAGAAGTTCTGCTCCTGGTCGAGAACCTCGAGGAGGGCGGATGTCGGATCGCCCCTGAAGTCGCGTCCGATCTTGTCCACTTCGTCGAGCATGAAGACCGGGTTGTTGCTGCCTGCCTCGCGGAGGCCCTGGATGATCCGGCCCGGCATGGCCCCCACGTAGGTTCTGCGGTGTCCCCTGATCTCGGCCTCGTCGTGGACGCCGCCGAGCGAGATCCTGACGAACTTCCTGCCTGTCGCCCTCGCGATGCTCCGGCCCATCGAGGTCTTGCCCACGCCGGGAGGGCCCACGAAGCACAGTATCGGGCCCGCCGCGGACCTGTTGAGCTTCCTGACGGCGAGGAACTCGAGGATGCGCTCCTTCACGTCCTTGAGATCGTAGTGGTCCTGGTCCAGTATGGTCCTTGCCTTGTCTATCTCGATCTGGTCCTCGGTGCTCTCCGTCCACGGGAGCTGGAGTATCAGATCGACGTAGTTTCTGGAGACTGCCACCTCGGGCATGCCCGAGGGCATCCTGGCGAGCCTGTCGATCTCCTCCTCGGCGGCCTTCCTGACCTCCTGCGGGAGCTGCCTGGCGGCCAGCTTCTCCCTCAGTTCTGCCGCCTCGGGATTCTCGCCCTCTCCGGATCCCAGCTCCTTCTGGATGGCCTTCATCTGCTCCTTGAGCCAGTACTCCTTCTGATCCTTCTCGATCTCCGACCTGACCTGACCTTGTATCTTGTTCCTGAGCTTGAGGATCTTTATCTCTCTGGACATTATCTGAGACAGAAGCCTGAGACGGGGCAGAATGCCGTTCTCCTCGAGCACGGCCTGCTTGTCCTGGGTATTCGCCTCGATGCCTGCGGCGGCGATGAAACCGAGCCTCTCGGGATCCTTCAGAAGCCCCATGAGCTGGACCTCCTCGGGCACGCCGGGGGACAGCTCGACTATCTGCTTGAGCTGCATCTCGATGTTCTTCCGCCAGGCCTCTACCTCCTCGGGCTTCTGGGGCCATTCAGTGTGAAGCTGTTCGACATCGGCCACCAGAAAGGGGCTCTTCTGGCTGAATGACCTTATCGCGAACCTCGCGAGGCCCTTCAGGCTGAGCCTGACCACCTCGCCGGGGAACCGGTAGAGCTTCACGATCCCCGCCGCGGTGCCGACTCCGTACAGGTCGTCGGGATCGTTGGCCGGAGTGTCCGCTCCCCGCGAGGCCACGAGGCCGATGATCTTGTTGCCCACAACGGCCCTGTCGACGAGTTCGATCTGCGCGGGATCGGTGACGGTCAGCGGGATGATCGAATAGGGAAACGCCACCCCTTCCTGCAGAGGCAGTATGGGAAGGCTTTCGGGAAGCGAGTACTCGTGCTCAGGGGGCATTGCCGGCCTCAACGATCTCGGGGCCCTGTTCCTCGCCCTCTATATCTATGGACACGGATTCCGACGACTCCCTGGGAAGGACGATTCTGAGAACACCGTCCCTCATCACCGCAGACGCCCCGGACGCGTCTATCCTGCCGGGCAGATCCACCTCCCTCTCGAAACGCCCTGTCCGGATCTCGAGCCTGTCGGCGGCACGCCCCCGCTCGGGATCTCCACGGACGCCGCGGATGAGCACCGATCTCTGCTGTACTCTGATCTCGATCCGATCCCTGGGGATTCCAGGGAGATCGACATAGAGAATGTAGCTGTCCGGCGTCTCGTAGAGATCTACCGCCGGAGACCAGGCTGCCCCGAGTCCGGAGGGCAAGGCCGCCCCGCTACTCGATATCGAAGCGGACCTGGACCGCGGTGGTCACCTCGACCGGTTCGCCTCCCTGCGTGGCGGGGTTGAACCGCCACTGTCTCACCGCGTCGGCGGCAGCCTGACCGCAACCCAGACCCAGGGGATCGTTCGTGACGGTCACGTCCCTCACGGATCCGTCGGTCCCTACACGCACTTCGAGGGTCACGAATCCGTGGACGTCCCCCCTCTGCGCCGCCAGGCTGGGAATCTGCGGGGCCACCTGGCTCGTAGGGAACGGGGGTATCACGGGCTGTTCCTCGATGATCTCCGGCTCGTCCGGGATCTCGGGGGCGGTATAGCGTATCGAGGTGTCCTCGCCGAGGGCAATGTTGACTGTCTGCACCTGATCCTCGTAGTCGGGATTCGTCAGCCTTACGGTATAGGTGCCCGGCTCGAGCTCGATTGGAGGGAGAGGCGTCTGTCCGTAGTCCACCCCGTTGATGGTCACCTGGGCCCAGGGCTCCGGACCGATGAGGAGCCTTCCGGTATTGACCTCCTCCTCGAGTGTCACGATCTGGCTGAAGCCGTCCGGGCCGAGGTCTATGTTCCTGGTCCAGTCGAGCCGGCCCTCCATCGTGACCAGTATCGAATGCCTTCCCCTGTCGGCGATGTGAGTGACACGCCGGCCCGAGCCCACCTGGACTCCGTCGATATAGAAGACGGCG
Organism: Candidatus Fermentibacterota bacterium; assembly: GCA_012523605.1. Taxonomy (GTDB): domain Bacteria; phylum Fermentibacterota; class Fermentibacteria; order Fermentibacterales; family Fermentibacteraceae; genus JAAYTY01. Next base: position 14,380 of record JAAYTY010000112.1, on the reverse strand, counting down.
TTGCCGGGGATCTCGCCCGCGAGGGTGAGCGATATCTGGGAGGTCTCGGGGGAGAGCAGCGCGAGCTGCTGGGTGAACGGGCCCGGAACGTCGACAAGCACCGTCTCGGGAAGGGAGTTGTATCCCTCGAGGACGGCCTGGAAGACGTGCTGTCCCGTCCTTGCGGGGAAGGGGATCTGCGTAACGGGCTGGCCGTCCACCAGGAAGGTCACCTCTCCTTCCGCAGGCTCCTCCTCCCCCTCCGGCATCAGGACGTCGAAGCTGATCTCGGCGGTGCCGGTTCCCAGGGGCTGCATGACGATGGTGTCGGCCAGAACCTGCCCTTCGCCGAGTTCGATCTGCATGGACAGGATCTCGTAGCCGGCGGCTCTGACTTCTATCCGCCTGGTTCCGAAATCGGTGCCCGAGAGTGTGTACACCCCGTCCGCGCCGGGGCTGATCAGGGTTCCGTCCACGTTGACGGTCGCGGACTCGGGGCCCTCCACCACCAGGCTGGCAGTATAGGGCCGTATTTCCGGGACGACGGGCTGAGGCTTCTTTCTGAAGACGAAGACCGCCAGCACCACGGCGGCTACTACAAGAGCTGCGGCGGCGATGACGAGCACCGGCGGCTTTCCTCTTCCGCGGGCCGGTGCGGCCTCCCTCGGACGGACTTCGGCAGCGGGTTCAGGGGGGGACGGTCTCCGCGCGGGCTCCTTCACTGCGGCGGCGGGAGCCTGGGATATCGTGACCGTCGGCGCCGTGACTTTCTCCAGCTTCGTCGCGAGGTCGGCGATGAGCTGGCTGTCCGGAAAGCGCTCCTTCGCGTCCCTCGCTATGACGAGAGCCTCCTCGTAGGAACTCGATGCGATCCTTTCCCTGATGGCGGCTACCGCCTGCTCCTCGGAGGCGAGAGGAACGGCGCCTTCGTGAACCGGTTCCGCTTCGGGAAGGGGCGGTCGCTCCTCGACCTCTATTTGAATCTGCTCCTCCCCGTACTCCTCCGCCGCGATGGGCTCCGCCGGGCGCTCCTGTTCCCGCGAGGATTCGATCTCCTCGACCAGTCGCGCGAGGGCGGGGGACGAGGGCCAGAAGTCGAAGATGGCCCTGGCCTGCTCCACCGCCCCGGCGGGGTCGCCGGCCCTCAGTCTGGTGAGTCCGAGGTCGGCGAGGTTGTTCGCCTTGATGGCACGCTTGACGAGCTTGATGCGCTTCTGGATCTCGGGATTCTCGGGATCCTGCCTGCGGGCCCTTTCGAGTTCCTGGAGAGCTCTGATCTCGTCTCCCGAATCGGCCGCCTCCTGAGAGCGCCTCAAGCATGCATCCACGAAGCTCTCGCCGGACGACACGGAGGAGTCGTCGGGGCTGTGCCCGCGCACGGTCCGGGAGCGCCTGAATGCGTGCATGGCCGAGATCTCGCGCTCTATCGTCTGGATCTCCTCGCGGACCTTGTCGTTTCCCGGGTTGATATCGAGGGCCTTGCGCAGCGTCTTGAGCGCCTGCTCACGGTCGCCGGCGTCAACCTGCCTGCGCGCGGCGCGCAGCAACTCGTTGATGCGTTCCTCAGCAGCGCTCATCTAACCCCCCTGCCAACAGTAGCGGGGACCCCGCAGTTGAGTTACAGCACTACACCCCGGCCCCGGTGCGCACCCGGGCCTTCCCCTTCTGCTCTCATGCAATATTCCACAGCCGAGGTCTGGTGGCAACAGCCTGCCTCCCCGGACGGTTCAAACACCGGGAGCGCCTGACTCGCCGAACCTCCATCGAATCTCCCTCTCCGTCACCGCGTTCGCCGGATCGGCGGCCAGAGCCCGGGCACTTTCCACCAGATCGGAATCCGTACAGAGGTCGGCCACGCGGAAGAGAGGCAGCCCGTGCTGTCTGGTCCCCGCCAGATCCCCTGGCCCCCTGAGCTCCAGATCCTTTCGGGCGATCTCGAGCCCGTCACCCGTCCTCTCGAGCTCGGCGAGGCGCTCGCGCGCCTCGGCCGAAGCCCCGCCGTCGCTCATCAGGAAGCACCACGCATCCCCCCCTCCCCTTCCGATCCTTCCCCTGAGCTGGTGGAGCTGGCTCAGACCGAACCTGTCGGCGTGGGCGACTATCATCACGGTGGCGCTCGGTACGTCCAGGCCGACCTCCACCACGGTCGTGCCGACCAGAACGGATGTGCGTCCCTCGGCGAAGTCCTCCGATGCGGCGAGCTTCTCGGAAGCCCCCATCGCCCCGTGAACGAGCCCTACTCCGTATCTCCCGGCCGGACCCCTCCTCAAGGCTTCCCAGCCGCTGACCGCGTCCCTCAGATCGGAGCCCTCGGCGGTGTCGCGCAGAGGATAGACGACGAACGCCCTCTCCCCCAAGGCGAGCCGCTCGAGCATGAACCTGAAGACGCGGGCGCGGCCTTCGGGCCCCACGACCCTGGTGCGGATCACGCCCCTCCCGGGCGGCATCTCTTCGATCCTCGAAAGGTCCAGGTCGCCGTAGAGGGTCATGGCGAGGGTTCTGGGTATTGGAGTGGCCGAGATGACCAGCATGTGAGGCCTCGGGGTGAAGCCCCTCAGCAGAGCCTCCCTCTGCTCCACCCCGAACTTGTGCTGTTCGTCCACCACCAGGAGCGAGAGGAGCGGGGGACGCGCCCCGGGCTCGAGCAAGGCGTGCGTTCCGACGAGCACGTCTGTCTCACCCGAGGCGACCTCCTCCAGGATCGCGCGCCTCGCTCTTGCGGGAGTCCCGCCGGTGAGGAGAGCCGTCCTGATGGGAAGGCCATGGAAGAGCCTGGACAGGGTCTTCTCGTGCTGGGCGGCCAGCACCTCGGTCGGGGCGAGGACGACGGACTGCCTGCCGGCGCAGGCGCACGCCCAGCAGGCGGCTGCAGCCACCACGGTCTTCCCGCAGCCCACCTCTCCCTGGACCAGCCTTCTCATGGCGGTGGCCGAACCCATGTCGGAGAGGATCTCCTCGACCACGGCGCACTGCGAGCGGGTCATCGAGAAGGGGAGGGCCGAGAAGAACCTCTCCATGCCGCCATCCGGCACCGCTATCGGCGTCGAGGCCTCCAGAACCGCCGCAGCCCGTATCTCCGAGAGCATCGACTGAAAAACCAGAAGCTCCTCGAGAGCCAGGAGTCTCCTCGCGGACTCGGCTTCTCCGGGAGAGGAGGGTCTGTGGACAGCGTCGAAGAGATCCCATCTCGATCCGAAACCCCCGCCCGCGAGAACGGACGGGGGAAGGACTTCGGGCACAGAGCCGCGGAGATCGTCTAGGACCCCCGCGACGAGCCTCCTCATCACGCCCTGGCTGAGGCCGGAGCACAGAGGATAGACGGGTATCACCGCTCCGCCCTCCAGCTCGCTCGTCTCGGACTCGTCGAGGAAGTCGATGCCGGGGTGGGCCATCGAGAGGCCGGACCAGGCTTCCACGCGTCCGGATGCCAGCAGGCGCACCCCCTTCGAGAGCCTCCGCGCCAGGTAGCCCGCATTGAAGAACGTCAGGGTGAGCCTTCCCGTGCCGTCCTCGATGACGGCGTGGAAGAGCTTCCTTCCCCCCCTGGTGCGCCTCTCGCCCGAGACGGCGACGACACCCCTCACCGTGGCTTCGGTTCCGACTTCGAGCGCCGAGATTTCGGTTATCCTGCGGCGGTCCAGATATCTGCGGGGCAGATGGAGAAGCAGGTCGCCCCTGGAGACTATGCCCAGCCTCTCCAGCAGGGCCGCCCTGCCGGGCCCCACACCTCTTGTGTAACGCACGCTGCAGTCCACTTTCCACCACCTGTCGGAACCTATCCGCGGAATGCTCCGGAGGCAAGCTCTAATACACTTGACGAAAATCCGGAGCGCGGCTATTGACGGGCCATCCCTGGGCCATGGAAGCACGGAGGTCTCCGCGGGGATGAAGCACAAGCCGGGTCGGAAGGAGATCCAGAAAGCCTCGGCGCGCAAGCCGGTGGACACACAGTCCCTGCTGCTGCATGCGCGCAGATGCATGGACGACCACATCCCGGGAAAGGCGCTGGAACTCCTCGAAAAAGTCGTCGAAACAGATCCCGACAATGCCGAGGCCTGGCTCAGGATCGGGCTCTGCTGGGGCATGTCCCTTCTCGAGAACCTTCCGTCCATCGAGATCTGGGGCGAGGAAAAGGACGAGGAGCTGATGGTGGAGAACGCCATCCACGCCCTGGAGAAGGCGATAGAGTTCGATCCGGAGCTGGTGACGGCCTACAACGCCATGGCGAGGATCTACATGATAAGGGGACAGGAGGAGGAGGCGATAGAGCTCTTCAATCTGTCCCTGTCGATAGATCAGTCTCAGCTCGACGTCGTGGACGAGCTGCAGGAGATCACCGGAAGCCCCGCCTGGGAGCTCCTCGACAAGGAAACAGACATGGGCGACGACGAGGACGGGTTCTAGGCCCGTTCACGCCCGGCGCAGCCCGAGCCCGGCGGCAGGTCTCGAAACTCGACTGAATCGCTTCCGGAAGACAGCGCCCTCACCAGGTCGGCGACGGCCGCCGCCGAGGGACAGGCTCCGCCGAGCATTCTCTCGGCCAATCCGGTGAGGAACTCGATCTCGGTCCGCCTCCCCGCCTCCAGATCGAGGAGCATGCTGCACCTGTTGGCAGAGCGCTCCAGAAGGAAGTCCAGCATCCCCCGCGCAAGAACGACTGCGCGGGAGGCGAACGCCCGGGGAACGGCAGGGACGATCTCGTCGAGGATGCGGCGGACGAGCGGTTCGAGCCCGAGACCCGGCAGTTCGTCGTTGGCGGCGCGGGCGACCGCCGCGACCGGATTCAGGGAGCTGTTGAGCAGCCACTTCGCCCAGCGCCAGGCCTCCATCTCGCGGGTGGAAGCCACCTCGAGGCCGCATCCCTCGAAGAGCCTCTGCGCGGAGCCCCCGCTCTCGCAGATCAGACCTCCCGGATGCACCTCCACGCGCCCGCCGGCCCGAGGCAGGAATCCTCCCATGACGACGGCCTTCTCGACAGAGTCCCAGCCGGGCCCCCATTCCCTCTCCAGACCCATCCCGTTGGATGCACAGATCACTCTCGATGCGGAAGCACGGGCGTGAGACGCGGCGGAGCCGATGTCGTAGGCCTTCAGTGCGATGACGCAGAAATCGCCTTCGAGCCCTTCGCCCGAGGGCATCAGCCGGACCGAGGCGGACCTCTCCAGGCAGCCCGTCGTAGATAGGCGGATTCGGCGGGCGGGCCGGCATGGAGGGCCGACGAGGACCGTCTCGAACCTGGAGGAAAGGGCGACGGCCAGCCCCCTGCCCACGGCGCCGTCGCCCCAGACGAGGACCCGTTCCCTCGGGGATGCGGTACGGACAGGCGTTCTACCGCTCCTCGGCAGGCTTCTCCTCGCACTTCTGGGCCAGCTTTTCGAGCTTCTCGCGGCCCTTGGAGATGATCCTCTCGGCCTCGGCCCGGCCGCTCTCGATGATCTCCCCGCCCTTCGCGTAGGAATCCTCCACCGTCTTCCTGATCTTCGTCCGGGTTTCGGCTCCACTGGCTGGTGCAAGCAGAAGCGCGGTAAGACCGCCAACGACCGCGCCAGCGAGAAACGCCCAGAACTCTCCGCCGCCACGTTCGGACATCTTTCATCCCTCCTTCATGATGCACTGCCGCAGCAGTGCTTGTACTTCTTTCCGCTGCCGCATGGGCAGGGGTCGTTCCTGCCCACCTTCGGAGCCACGCGCCTTACCGTACCGGGCTTCGAGGCCTCTCGGCCCTCTCCACCGGCCTGCGGGCCGGCCCCCGCCGGCGCCGCCGCCCCCCCGGGCGGTCCGGAGCGGGCGGGGGTCGCGAGCCCGGGTCTCCAGGCCTTCCCGGACGGCTGCGCCTCGCGGCGCAGGGGGACCGCCTGCTGAGGCCACAGCGAGAGCACCTGCCTGACCGCCAGCTTGTCTATCTCGTCGAGGAGGCTCTCGAAGAGGTCGAAGGCCTCCTTCTTGAATTCCACCAGGGGATCCCTCTGGCCGTACGCCCTGAGGCCGATACCCTCCTTGAGGTGGTCGATCTCGTGGAGGTGCTCCCTCCACTTCACGTCGATCGCCCTCAACACCGACCACTTCTCCAGCTCTCTCATGAGACCCGGCCCGAGCTTCTGCTCCTTGAAGGAGTAGAACTCGAGAACCTTCGCGGCGGCAAGGCTCCTCGCCTTCTCCGGATCGTCCGTCAGCGAAGGGATGTCCGAGAGGTCGAACGCCACCCCGGACAGGTCGCCGAGGAGGGCGCGCCCCCTGGCGGGATTCCATTCGTCGGGGCGCGTTCCATCGGGGAAGGCCTCCTCCAGGACGAACGACGCCACCGAGGACACCATCTCCCTGACATCCTCGGCCAGCCCCTCGCCCGTGAGCGCCTGGAGCCTCCTCGCGTAGATGACCTCGCGCTGCTTGTTCGCGACGTCGTCGTACTCCAGCAGGTGCTTCCTGATGCCGAAGTTGTACTCCTCGACCCTCCGCTGGGCGCGCTCTATGGCCTTCGTCAGCATCGGGTGCTCGATGACCTCGCCGTCGCCGCCCCCCGACCTTTTCAGGAAGTCGATCATCTTCTCCGACGCGAAGAGCCTGAACAGGTCGTCCTCCAGGGAGAGATAGAACCTGCTGGCTCCAGGATCCCCCTGCCTTCCGCTCCTTCCGCGGAGCTGTCGGTCTATCCTCCGAGATTCGTGCCTCTCCGTGCCTATCACGAACAGCCCCCCGGGCATCCTGCGCCCGGAACCGTCGTCGAATTCGCGGACCTCGTCGGAGAGCCTGATGTCGGTGCCGCGGCCGGCCATGTTGGTCGCAATCGTGACGGCCCCCGGCTGACCGGCCAGGGCTATGATCTCGGCCTCGCTCTGGTGGTGCTTGGCGTTGAGGACGTTGTGCGGTATGCGCCTGGCCGTGAGGAGCTTGTGCAGGGTCTCGGACACGTCCACGGATACCGTGCCCACGAGCACCGGCTGGCGCCTCGAATGGAGCGCGGCGATCTCCTCGATCACAGCGTTGTACTTCTCGCGCCTCGTCCTGTAGACCCTGTCGTCGTGGTCCTTCCTCACGACGGGGACGTTGGTCGGAATGACCGCGACCTCCAGCCCGTAGATGGACTCGAACTCGGCTGACTCGGTCTCGGCCGTGCCAGTCATGCCGGCGAGCCTGGAATACATCCTGAAGTAGTTCTGGATGGTGATGGTGGCGAGCGTCTGCGTCTCCGCCCGTATCTCTACGCCCTCTTTCGCCTCCAGGGCCTCGTGGAGGCCGTCGCTGAACCTCCTGCCGGGCATCAGGCGGCCCGTGAACTGGTCGACTATCACCACCCGTCCCTGGTCCACTACGTAGTCGACATCCTTCTCATAGAGCTGGAAGGCCTTGAGGAGCTGGTCGATGTCGTGCAGGGCCTCGGCCTTCCTTCCGTGCGATTCGAGGGCGGCCTGGCGCTTCCTGATCCTGTCCTCCTCGTCGGTGTCGAGTTGGTCGACCTCGGCCATCAGCTCGCCCACGTCCCTGACGAGGAAAAAGTCGGGGTCGTCCGGCGAGAGCACCCTCCTCCCCATCTCGGAGAGCGTCACGGAGCGCTCCCTCTCGTCGAGAGCGAAGTAGAGGTCCTCGTCCAGGGCCTGGAGGCTCTTGTCCCTCATTTTCTCGGCCTCCAGCCGCTTCATCTCCTGGAGCCTGTCGGGGTCGAGGAGCGACTTCGCGAGCTTCCTGTGCTTCGGGGCGCCGCGCCTGGCCTTCAGGTACAGTTCGGCGGCACCCCTGGCGTCGCCATTCTCCCACAGCGAATCCGCCTCGGCGACCAGTCCGCTCACGAGTTCGGACTGCTTCTGGACGAGCCGGGCCACGCTGTTGCGGTACTCGCCGTATCGGTTGGTCGTCTGGGCGACAGGCCCGCTGATGATGAGGGGGGTGCGCGCCTCGTCTATCAGCACGCTGTCCACCTCGTCCACGATGCAGTAGCTGTATCCCCTGTGGACCCTGTCCTCCAGGCGGACGGCCATGTTGTCCCTGAGGTAGTCGAATCCGAACTCGTTGTTCGTTCCGTAGGTGACGTCGCATGCGTACTGGGCCTTCCTCTGCTCCGGAGTCATGCCCTGCTGGATGCACCCTACGGTGATGCCCAGCGACCGATAGACCGGCCCCATCCACTCGGAGTCCCTGAGCGCGAGATAGTCGTTCACCGTGACGAGGTGCGCTCCGCGTCCCACGGGCATCCCGTCTATCGGCTCGAACTTCCAGGATCCGGGGTCGGAGCCGTAGAGAGCGGCGGCCCTTTCCATCCAGGCGGGATCGAGGGCGAGTGCGTTCAGGTACATGGGCATCACGGCGACGAGGGTCTTGCCCTCGCCCGTCGCCATCTCGGCGATCATTCCTCGGTGAAGCACGACCGCGCCCATGAGCTGGACGTCGAACTGGACCATCTGCCATCGGATCTCGCGCCCGGTGACCTCCCAGCTCCGGCCGCAGAGCCTTCGGCAGGCCTCCTTCACGACGGCGAAAGCCTCCGTCATGATGTCGTCGAGGGTCTCGCCGGAGGCGAGCCTCCTGCGGAAGACCGCAGTCATGCCCGCGAGTTCGTCGTCGGTCAGCCCCGAGAGCCTCTCGAAATGGAGGTTGATCTCCTCGACTACGGGGATCAGCGATCTGACCAGACGCTTCTGTCGATCGCCCAGAAAGAGCTTCAATAGGCCGCCCAGCAACCCGGTCACTCCCCCGTCACCGCCGCGTGCAGGAGAAACGCTCCCGCCGCGGCACCCAGAAAGTCTGCGGCTAGGTCCCACGGATCGGCCGATCCGCCGGATGCCGCATCCCCGATCTCCTTGACCGTCCCGGCCAGCAGGGCCGCGGATGCTCCGGCAAGCTCCGCCCCGGTTCCCCCGGCGCCGAACCTTTCGAAGGTCCAGCCCGCCATGCACGACGAATGGCACGACCAAGCGAGGTGCAGGAGGCGGTCGGTCCTGAGAAGCCCCGAGCACGAGCAGGTCATGAACATAAGCAATACGGGGACCGCCAGGGCCATCCTCGGGGATTCGAACGGACGGAGGTCGCTCACGGCCCGGTCTTCCCGAGGGCTCCGCCCCGCTCCGGAAGGCTGACCTGACGGTCCCTCGACTTGCCCGGATCACCCGCGCCGGGCCAGGGCGGCCTGGGGAGGAGCAGTCCCAGCAGAAGCGCGGCAAGGGCTGCGCTAGCGAGCAGAAGCAGCTTCCTCGAACTCACGGATGATTCCCAGAAGGGAGTCGGCGCACGACTCCAGCCTGCTTCCGCGGAGGGCGAGACTCCTCGCCTCCTCGATGTCCTCGAGGGCCGCCTCCGGCCCGTCCCTCCTCAGGGACTGCATTCCGGAGGCCACCAGGGCCCAGCCGAGACCTTCGGCCGATTCTGCGGTCCATCTCGTTTCGAGAGCCCTTCTCGAAGCCCATACCCTCCTCTCGGCATCGCCCTCGGCCTCGGCGAGCGCCGCGAGGGCGGACCAGTAGGGAAGGCCGGGCGGGGAAGCGAGCCTCAGCACGGCGAGATGGGCCGCGGCTTCCTCGATTCTTCCCGCCCTTGACAGCCTCTCGACCAGGGCGGCCCTGTAGAACTGGTCGCCCGGCGAATCGAGAACCGCGACCCTGCAGAGCTCCAGAGCCTCGAGATCGTCTCCTGAGCGGGACGCCAGCAGGGAGAGCCAGAACGACGCATCAGCGGCGGAGGAGTCACAGCCGCTCTCCGCGGCTTTCTCGAGCCACAGGACAGAATCGGTGTCGCCGGAGGCGGCGGCGTAGTATCTCGCGGGTCCGCCGTTCCTGAGCCATGCCCGCAGTTCGAGGATCTCCCCGGTCCTGCCGAGATTCCAGAGCGTGCGCATGAGCTCGGCGAGATACCACTGGTTCTGGGGTTCCAGCATCCACGCCGACCTCGCGAAGGGAAGCGCGCTGTCAGGCATTCCGAGCCTGTTGAACGTCCAGGCCACATCGTACAGAAGCCCTGGTCTTCCGGGGCGGGAGGCGCACTCTTCGAGGAGAACGGGAAGCGCTTCGGGAAGCCTGCCGGCGCGAAGCAGGGAGTCCCCTTCCGGCGGGCGCGATGCAACCGCCGCCGACATGGACAGCAGCAAGACCGGAAGCGTCAGAATTCCCTGTCGAAGGCCTCGCCCTGGACTGCGCCGCTCATGTGGAACTGGAGAAGAAGGCTCTCGGAAGGTCTCCAGTCCAGCCCGACACCGCCGAGATAGACACCCGCGTCGGGCGCGGAGAAATCGAAGATCCTGGCATAGCCGAGCTCGACTTCGGCGGTAAGGCCGGGGTGCAGCATGAAGCCGAGCGTTCCCGTATAGGCGCCTGTCGCGAAGGAGCGGCCGCCTCCCGTGGTGTAGGAGAAGGACATGGCGCTCGAGAAGACGGGATGGAGCGGGTTCTGAGAGGGACCGTACAGCGTGAAGTCCGACGGGTCGAGCCCTAAGCCGCCCGCCGTGATAACCAGGAAAAGAGCCGCGACGAGACTGATGCGCATCTCTGGACCTCCCGGGGGCATTATGTCGAGAAGTGCATCCCCGAGTCCAGACCCCATGCCGCGGAATGCTCTGCACCCGTATAATCGCCATGCGGCCGATGCAGGGGCCCGGCTTCGGGAAAGGAGGTTTCATGGGGCTTGGCTTTCCCGGAAACGTCGTCTTCCGCGAGGAGCCGGAGGGCGGAATAGTGTTCAACGTAGATACCGGTGAAATGCGCTTCGTCGAGGGAGTCGCGAGGGGCATATGCCGCCTGATAGACAGGCGCAGGAAGAGAAACGAAATATTATCGGAGCTGGAAGCCCGCTATCCGGAGATCGGGTCGGTAAGGCTGGCGGAGGATCTCGACGACTTCCTGTCCGCACTCAGAGCCAGTTCGATGCTGGAGGACTCCTGAGAGGACAGGAGCCGGGCGGCCCGCCCCCGGTCAGGCTGCCCAGGGATGCCAGCCTGCTGGTCACGGGGAAGTGCAACCTATCCTGCCCCCACTGCACCGTATCCTCGCACGGCGGCATGGAGGGAATGCTGGCTCCCGGCGAGTGGGCCCGGATACTGGACAGGCTGGTGGAGGCCAGGCTCCTATCTGTCACGGTGGGAGGAGGCGAGCCGTTCACCCGGCCTGACATCGCCTCGATCCTTTCCGAAGTCGCCTCCAGGCCGCTTAGGTTTTCCGTGAATACCAACGCCACTCTCATCGGACGCCGCGAGGCCGCTTTGCTCGCCTCCTTCCGTCCCAGGCTCGACAGTGTGACGGTCAGCCTGGACGGCCCCGATGCGGAAACCCATGACCGGGTCCGGGGCTCGGGCGCCTTCGACGCCGCTCTCGGAGGCGTGGAATGCCTCCTTGCGGAGGGGATCAGGCCCGGTTTCCGCTGCACCGTCTCCACCCTCAACGCGGGATGTCTGGCCGAAGTCGTCGATCTCGCGCTCGAAATGGGGGACTGGATCATACTCAACCCCTTCCTCGAGTCCGGGCCCTGCCTTCCGGCCGGGCTCTCTCTCGACCCCCGGGCTTTCCGCGAATCCTGCGAGGCCGCGCTCGAGCTCGCGGAACGCCGGAAAGGGCGCGTCACGGGGACGCTCGTCGAAATGGCCGCCGACGCGCGCGCGTTCGGGTCGGGCCGCAACAGGGGCGCGGGTGATCGCCGGAAGGGACATTCGTGCGGAGGATGCGCCAACATCGTGACCGTGCTTCCCGACGGCGGCGTCGCCCCTTGCGACCATCTCGTGTCGCTCAGGCTGGGATCGCTTCCCGGCTCGTCGCTGTCCGCCATCATGGAATCGGATGCCGCCAGGGCGTTCAGGGCGAGAGTCGAGGCGCCGCTCGCGGAAAACCCGGAATGCGCGGAATGCTTCTTTTTCGATGCATGCAGCGGCGGCTGCCCCGCAATACCCTGGAATCTTCCGGGACCGCTGGGGCCTGATCCCCTGAGCTGCCTCAAGAGATACTTCGAGGCATCCCGCCCTGAGGAGAGCGCCCGGCGATGACCGACGGGCGAGTCCTCCCGCCCCTGAAGCTGCTCTATGTCAACCCGGCGGGCGACTGCAACCTCAGATGCGGGCACTGCTGGGTGGATCCGGAATGCTCGGGACTCGGTTTCGAGTGCCGCGGCCCCCTGCCGGGCGAGATCTCGCCGGAGCACCTGGGCTCGATTCTGGACGAGGCGGCCCGGCTCGGCCTCGAAGGAGTGAAGTTCACCGGCGGCGAGCCTCTCCTGCGTACGGATTTCCCGGCCTTCCACGCCGAGGCGGCCGGGCGTGGGCTCAGGATCGTCGTGGAAACAAACGGAACGCTGGAGCCCGAAGGGCTGTGGGATGTCTGGTCGTCCCTGCCGCCGGCATTCGTGGCGGTGAGTCTGGATTCGGCCGATCCCCGGCGGCACGACTCACTGCGCGGGACCGACGGAGCCTGGTCGCGCGCGATGGGCTTCGCGGGGCGTCTGAGGGAGGCGGGCGTGCCTTTCCAGTTCGTGATGACCATAGGCGAACCGGACCTCCCTGCCGTCGAGGCCATGGCCCGTCTCGCCGAACGCTCGGGGGCATCGAGCCTGGCCGTCAACTTCCAGGAGAGCTCCGGAAGAAGCAGGCGGGGATTCTTCGATTCGATCCCTGCGGACGAGGCGCTCGAGTTCATAAGGCGACTGGACACTCGGTTCGGGCGGAACCTGATCCCGAACGTGCCCCCGGCCTTCCTCACCCTTCCAAGGCTGGTCCCCCTCCCGACCTGCCCCATCCTCAACATCCTCGGAGTCCTTCCGGACGGCACCGCCTCGTTCTGCGGAATAGCGTTCACGAGGCCGGAGCTCTCGATGGGGCGCCTGACGGAGAAGGGCGCCCTGGGGAGGATCTGGGGCTCGCATCCCCTTCTCATGGAGCTCAGAACCGCTCTCACCGGCCGAAGGCCCGAGCCCTGCGCAAGCTGCATCTACGGAAAGAGCTGCGTTGTGCACTGCGCGATGCAGAGCTATCAGAGAACGGGGAGCTTCGGAGCCCCCGACCGGCTCTGCGCCGAGGCGTGGAGCGCGGGGCTCTTCCCGGAATCGAGGAGAATTGCCGAACAAGCCTCTACTTAAGGTGGAGACCCTCGCGGTCCTCGGCAGGGGGGCCGTCCTTCACGCCTCGTGCGTGGCGTTCGACGGAAGAGCCTTCGTATTCATGGCGAGATCCGGAGGCGGCAAATCCACCATCTCCGGAAAGCTCGAAGAGGCAGGCGGAACACTGATCGGCGACGACGTGACGATCATCAGCCGGGGGACCGACGGAGTCCTCCGCGCCATGCCCTGCGGCTCCTTCCGGCCGGAATCGCCGTCGAGGCCCGATGTCGAGGGATTGTCGGGGTTCTTCTTCCTCGAATTCGGAAGCCTGCTGAAGATTCCCCTGCTGGACACGGGTTACGCGTTCTACCGAGCCATGCGGCAGTCACAGGTGCTGGTGATGAGGTATCTCGATACGGAGGCCAGGGCGGCGGCGGCGGAAGGTTTGCGGGAAGCCCTGCTGTACGCCGGAGCGGGTGTGCTGAGGTTCTCCCTCGGGGACGAGCCCGCTGCGGTGAGGGACTGCCTGCTGGGATGAACCGTAGCTTCTACGGAATCGTACGAGGCATGTCCATGTGGCCCTCACTGCTCCCCGGCGAGTTGGTGAGAGCCGTAGAAACCGACGCTTCCTCCCTCGAGCCCGGGGAGATCGTTGTTCTCGAGGACGGCGGGCGCCCCTTCATCCACAGGTTCGTGAGGTACACGAGGAGCCGGGGCTTCCCCAGGCTCCTCCATTCGGCCGGCGACTATTCGGGGCCCGATTCCGCCAGGCTCGTTCCCCGCACCGTGCTCGCCGGGGTGGAGGTCCTCCGCTCGGGAAGGTGGAGAAGGGTGCCCGGGAACCGTGCCATATTCGGGATGGTTCCGTTCAGAGTAGCGGTCCTGGCCGCCAGGTTGCTTCTGCGCATCACAAAGTGAATAATTGGAAAGGATTCGGAGGACCTATGTCAGACATTTTTCCTGACCGCTATGAAAAGCCCATCCTGCTGGACGTGTACACCGCGGCGGCCGCGGGCTGGTCAGCTGCATGCAGCACAGGCGGTACTCCCAACCAGACGCCGATACAGTGCAGCAGAGGCGATTCAGTGCTGAAGAGTTCCGACACCCTCATCAACCCCGAGATCATCGGCGAAGGGCTCTAGAGCCCGCACTCTAGGCGCCGTCGGTTTCTACTTATCGCTGACGCAGTGATCTGTTCCGGGACGGCCTGTTCCGAACGACGCCACGGAAGCCCGGAAGCGCCTTGGCGGCCGTTTCTCCAGGGATATGCGTTCTGCCCCATTCGGCGCCGGAATCCCCGGGGCCACGGCGACGGGCGGCTCCCGGGCGCCGGTTCCGCTCATGCCGAGCCGCAGCCGCAGCCCGGAGTCTCCTCATCGCGCCTCGCTCGCGAAGTCCCCCG
>JAAYTY010000111.1 GCA_012523605.1 Candidatus Fermentibacterota bacterium | reverse complement strand
GCCAGGGATTTCACCTGGGAGCGCGTGGAGGCTGTTCTGGACGCCATCGCGGTTCATCTCCTGTCGAAGGGCGAGACGGGCGTCGTGGTGGGAAGTGACACGAGGTTCCTTTCTCCCGAGATGGCCGCCGATGCCGCCGGAAGACTCGCCTCCGCAGGGTTCAAGGCGATACTCGCCGACAGGCCGACACCCACTCCTGTGCTTTCGCATGCGGTGAGGTCGCTCGGTCTGGGCGGGGTGGTCAACTTCACGGCCAGTCACAATCCATTCAGTTACAACGGTATAAAATTCTCGCCCTCGCACGGAGGTCCTGCCGGGAGCGATGTCACCTCGTCGATCGAGGCCCTGATCGAGTCAGGGGCCAGGCCTGAGCAGTGCTCAGGGGGCAGTGTCGAACAGAAGAATCTCATAGACCCCTATATCGAGGCGCTCGGAGCCTTCTTCGACCGGAAATGCATCGGCGGTTCGGCCCTCCGCGTAGTCTACGACCCCTTCAACGGCACCGGGGCCGGACTGCTGGACGGCATCCTGCGCAGCTCCGGAGCGGCCGTGCGGACTATACACGAGGCGCGGAATCCCCTCTTCGACGGTCGCCATCCCGAACCGAACGAGAACGGGATGAGGGACGTGTCCCGGGAGGTGGTGAGGAGCAGGGCGGGCCTGGGCCTCGCAACCGACGGAGACGCTGACAGATTCGGCATCACCGACGAGAATGGCGTCTTTGTTTCTCCTCATGACTACCTGGCCCTCCTCCTGTGCCATCTCGTCGAGAAGCGCGGCGGGAGGGGCAGGGTCGTGCGCTCCGTCTCCACCGGAACCCTTCTCGACAGGGCCGCCCGCGAGCTCGGCATGGACGTAGTCGAAACTCCTGTCGGATTCAAGTACCTCGGAGCCGAGATGCTCGAGGGCGGCGTTCTTCTTGCTGGCGAAGAGAGTGGAGGCCTGTCGGTCGGGGGGCATGTCCCGGAGAAGGACGGCATTCTTGCCTGCCTTCTGGCGGCTGAGATTGTCGCCTCCTCCGGCAGGGGGCTGTCGGCGCTCCTGGAGGAGCTCTGGGCAAGGTTCGGAAGACTGTTCCACCGGCGCCTCGACATCGCTCTGACCGAAGAGACGAGGCGGAGGGTGTCCTCTGCGCTGCTCGAAGCCGTCCCGCCCGAGCTGGGCGGCGCGAGGGTGGCATCGACCGACAACAAGGACGGCAGGAGATTCATGCTGGAGGGCGGGGGATGGGTGCTGGTCCGGCTGAGCGGCACAGAACCCCTCGCCAGGATCTATCTCGAAGCTCCCTGCGAGCGGATGCTGTCCTCGCTGGAGGAGCATCTGAGAGATCTTCTCGAGAGGGGCGTCTGATGCTCCTGGACTGCGCTTCCCTTCTGCTTGACCTCTCGAGCCTCAGACAGGGGAGTAATTCCGGGCGCTTCGAGCTGGATACCGTTGCGATCGCCTGGGGAATCGACGACGTCCG
Organism: Candidatus Fermentibacterota bacterium; assembly: GCA_012523605.1. Lineage (GTDB taxonomy): Bacteria > Fermentibacterota > Fermentibacteria > Fermentibacterales > Fermentibacteraceae > JAAYTY01. The sequence goes on along the minus strand of JAAYTY010000111.1, from coordinate 3,217 downwards.
TCCGGCGCCCATGAAGGCCGTCCTCGACCTGGATGTCAGCTTCAGGGATCAGTCGTTCATCTGCCGGGGGCGCCTTGCCGCCGTCTTCGAGACTCCTTGCGCCAGGTGCATGGCTCCCGCGACCTTCCGGGTCACCGAGCCGATCTTCGCCGTCTTCTCGATGGACGGGAGCCTGGAGGAGGATCCCTCCATCGTGAAAATCCCCCGGAACGGCAGATTTGCGAGCCTACTTGACGCTCTGCGGGAAGCGGTCATACTTTCTCTTCCCGGTCTGCCTCTATGCCGCGAGGATTGTCGCGGTCTATGCCATGTATGCGGGGCCGATCTCAACGAGGGGACCTGCGAGCACACGGGCCCCGGTGAATAACGGAGTGTGCCGATTCTAGCTCCGGTGACGCAGCCGGACGTGGGGGGAGCCATGCCCGTACCGAAAAGAAGGAGTTCCTCGGCCCGCCGTGACAAGCGCAGGGCGAACTGGAAGCTGGAGGAGGGCTCGGTCAGCACCTGTCCTCAGTGCGGAGAGCCCCGGCTGCCGCACAGAGTCTGCCGTCACTGCGGTTTCTACGACGGCCGGCAGGTGACCCAGGCCCGGACAGACTAGAGGCATCCGTGAAGGTGCCTTCAGCACACGGTGGTTTCCGTGCCGCCTGAAGTCAGAGTCGCAGTCGATGCCATGAGCGGGGATCGCGGGCCCTCCGTAGTCGTCGAAGGGGCTGTGCAGTTCTTCCGGCGATGCCCGAAGCAGGTGACCGAGGGCGTTTCCATCATCCTGGTGGGCGACGAGGGCGAGCTGTCGCGGGAGATCGACAGACTCGGCGGCGGCTCTCTGCCGCTGTCCATCCGGCATTCCTCCCAGGTGATAGGAATGGACGAACACCCCGCGGAAGCCCTGAAGGCCAAGCCCGACAGCTCGGTCATGGTCATGGCCGGACTGCAGAAGGCGGGTCTGGCCGACGCCATGGTGAGCCCTGGCAACACCGGGGCCATGATGGCGGCCAGCCTCCTCGCGCTGGGGCGGATAGAAGGAATCCAGCGTCCCGCCATAGCGGCCACGTTTCCTACCATCGGCAACCCCACCGTCGTGATCGACGTCGGGGCGAACGTGGGCTGCCGTCCCGAGCAGATCTACCAGTTCGCCCTCCTGGGCTCTGCGTACTCCAGGGGCGTCTTCGGCATCAGGAATCCCAGAGTCGGCCTTCTGAACGTCGGCTCCGAGCCGACGAAGGGCACCGCCGTCGAGCAGCAGGCATACGATCTCCTGTCGAGATCGGGCCTCGAGTTCAGGGGCAACATCGAGGGAGACGGGATCCTCAGGGGCGAGGCCGACGTCGTAGTGTGCGACGGTTTCACGGGCAACGTGCTGCTGAAGGCCACCGAGTCCATCGCGGGGCTCATCGGTGGAGTCCTCTACGAGGAGATGAAGCGCCACTGGTACAGCAGAGCGGGCTTCCTTCTCATGAGGCCGGCCTTCACCAGACTCTGGAAGGGGCTCGACTCCGCCGAGTACGGCGGCGCCCCGCTCCTCGGAATAAATGGGGTTTCCATCGTGGCGCACGGCAGCTCCGGCGGCAAGGCGATGAGGAATGCCATCGTGGCCGCATGCGCCTTCTTCAGAACCGGGGTGAACACGATGATTTCCGAGGGGCTGAAACCTTCGGCACAACGGGAGGACGTGATGTGAACAGGGAGGCGTACATCGTAGGGACGGGACACTGCGTTCCCGAGAAGATCCTGACGAATGCCGACCTCGAGAAGATGGTCGACACCACCGACCAGTGGATCGTCGAGCGCACCGGGATAAGAACCCGGCACATCACCGACGACAGGACCGCTACGTCCGACCTGGCGCTGGAGGCTTCGAGACAGGCCATGGAGTCGGCAGGCTGGAAGCCCTCGGACGTGCAGGCGGTGATCGTGGGCACTGTCACGCCCGATCATGCATTCCCGTCCACCGCCTGCCTGGTCGCAACCAGGCTCGGCCTTGGCAGGGTGCCTGCATGGGATTTCGAAGCGGGCTGCACCGGGTTCGTCTATGGTCTCATACAGGCCAAGGCCTTCATCCTGTCGGGCCTCTTCGACAGGATCATCGTAATAGGCGCGGAGTGCCTCACGAAGATCACGAACTGGGACGACAGGACGAGCTGCATCCTCTTCGGCGACGGCGCCGGAGCCGTCGCGGTCTCCTCGCAGGGCCCGGGTGGCAGGCTGGGCAGCTTCCACTGGGGAAGCGACGGGAATATAAGCGACCTTCTCATTCAGCCCGCCGGCGGATCGCGCGAGCCTGCGACCTGCGAGACCGTCAAGGCGCACAAGCACACGATCTGGATGAACGGGTCCGAAACCTTCAAGCACGCGGTCAGGGCCATGAGGGACTCGTGCCTCCTCGCCCTCGAGAACGAGGGCATTCCGAAGAGCGAGGTGGACCTCCTCATCTCACACCAGGCGAACTGGAGGATCATCGACGCCACCGCGCGCGCCCTGGGTCTGAGCCCCGAGCAGGTGTACGTCAACATAGACAGATACGGTAACACGTCGGCGGCATCCATCCCGATCGCGCTCGACGAGGCCATGAGGGCAGGGCTCCTGGCCTCTCCCAAGAACGTGGTCCTCGCCGCATTCGGGGCGGGCATGACATGGGGCGGGATAGTGATCAGATGGTAGCGGGTGAGAGGGGGTCAGGCATGGGCAGGACTGCGCTGGTCACCGGTGCCGGAAGGGGCATCGGGCTCGCCATATCCGCCAGGCTCGTCGAGCAGGGATGGACCGTGGCCGGCTGTGACATGCTCGAAGCCGAGATCGGAAAGGCTGCGGAGAGTCTGGGCCCGGGCTTCAGGCCGTACAGGCTCGACGTCACGGACGAGGCGGCCGTCAATGCTGCCGTGGAGAGGATCTCCGCCGATACGGGCGGGATACACGGGCTCGTCAACAACGCAGGCATCACGCGAGACGCCCTCCTCATGCGCATGGACACCGACTCCTGGAACAGGGTGCTCGGAGTGAACCTGACCGGCGCCTTCCTCGTCACCAGAGCCGTGGCGAAGATCATGATGAGGCAGAAGGCCGGGTCGATCGTGAACGTGAGTTCGGTGGTCGCGATGATCGGCAGCGCGGGCCAGGCCAATTATTCCGCGAGCAAGGCGGGTCTCCTGGGTTTCACGAGGAGCCTCGCAAGGGAGCTCGCGTCACGGGGGGTGCGGGTGAACGCCGTGGCCCCGGG
>JAAYTY010000110.1 GCA_012523605.1 Candidatus Fermentibacterota bacterium | reverse complement strand
GCGTTCATACTGGGCCTGCCCATGCTGACCGGCTCGGGGCTCTACATCCTCGACATCGTTGATCACTTCATGAACTACTGGGGGCTGTCGCTCGTCGTGCTTGGGCAGGTGATCATCATCGGCTGGGCCTACGGCTCCGACAGGATGCGCAAGCACATCACCCAGAACTCCAGCTTCCGCGTGGGCGCATGGTGGGACATCTGCATCAGGTGGGTTCTTCCGATGAGCATCCTCTGGATGCTGTTCAGCGAGATCCGCGAGCGCGCAGTGCCATACGGGAGCTTCGGGCTGCGCAGCCAGGAGTTCCTGTTCTGCTGGCTCATCATCATCCTGCTTCCGATAGTAGCGGACGTGTTCGCCATGCTGCCCGGAAGGAAGCAGGACAAGTAGGGCGGCCTGCGGGAATGCGAAGGGGGCGGCCGAATGGCCGCCCCCGCCTTATCGCGATGCGCTCCGCTATCGCGTCCGCACCAGCCTGAGCACCTGTTCCTCTCCCTGGGGAGTCACGCACCTGGCGACGTACACGCCCGAGGGAACGGGCACTCCGGAGCTGTCGGTCCAGTCCCATGTCGTGGAGGCTGTCGCGGAGCCTCCCTGCGAGGATGGCACCAGCCTGGTGACGACCCTGCCGGACATGTCGAAAACCGTGATCTCGGCGCCGGGCGAGCCGCCGGTGACCTGGAGTGTCACGTTGTCATAGGAGGGATTCGGGAAGGCCTGGAAGACAACCGGTGGAACGGGGCTCGACCCGCCGGGCTGCTCAACGCCGGTCCCACCGGTGACATGAACGTCGTCTATGTACCAGCCTTCGCGGGTGCCTGCATCGTCGCTGCCGAAGACGAACCGTAGCTGCCTGGGGCCGGCCAGCGAGTCGGGCAGGTCCACCACCACGAGCTGCCATCCGTAGGTGCCCGAGAAGACACCGGTGCCCTGTGCGAATGGCCCCATTGTGCTGATGATCTGATACGGATAGCCCCCCGATGGCTCGAGCTGTGTCCAGTTGTCGAACTGCCCCATTCTGATCAGCCCGCCATCAAGAGCATCACTCGACGTCTCAGCGAGATACTCCTGCGCATCTATCCACATCCAGAAGCTCAATTCGCCTCCGATCGGGACGTTGAACCAGGGGCTGGTCTCGACGCAGTAGAGTAGGTCGTCATAATCCCCCGATCCAGTGTCACCGCACTTGAAACTGTGTGTTCCTCCGGGTGTGTGGTTGCGCAGGCTGCTGATGTGCCAGTTGTCGAACCAGCTCTCGGCCAAAGCACAGTGCGTCCAGTCGTAAGGTGATGTCCCTTCGACATTGCACAGGATCCCGCATCCCAGCGGCAGGTTGAACTCGATCTGTTTGCTGAAGCCTCCGTCAGCAAACACCGTCAGCCTCATAGGATATGCAGTGTTCTCCAGCGCAGACGGGGAGCAGGTGACACCGAAATCGTTATAGCAGGAAAATGTCTGGCCCGGCAGAAGGTCGGGATATGTCTCGAAGTTGTCGGTCACCACCAGCGTCGGGCTGAGCGATTGGAGAATGGCACTAACTCCGGTCAGGGCGGAATTGCCCGACGAAGAAAGGCCTACCGCAAGCTCGATGGTCTCACCGGCCTGGAAGGCCATGTTCCCGTTTCCGCTCGATTCTCCGCTCATGTCGTCGTCGGTGGACAGATTCTCGATAGAAGCAACGGAAATACCGCTCGCGTTGAACCAGTCGAAGCTCGCATAGGGCTCGTCACCGGCGGCAATCCCTATCTCACCCGGCTGGGGTGAGGGATCGGTCGCTTCGAGGATCCAGGACTGCCCGGTGGAGGGAGCATGGATGTAGAGGATGAGTTCATCGCCTTCACAGACGAACTCCAGTTCGTAATAGACACCCGAGGGGAAAGCAGCCGTCAAGGAACTGTAGATGGTGGAGGTGCCCCCTGCGACGACTTTCCTGATGCGGGCGACATCATGGTCGGGCGAGACATATGCGTATATGCCCGTATCGTCCTCGTCGAGCCTGGCGACTATGCCCAGGACATGTGTCGCGATGCCGCGAATAGATATCGACACATCCTAGGATACTAGGTATCCGGGGCAGACCAGGGCGGAGCAGTTTGCCGAGGTCTGGCAGTGAGCCTGCCCGGACGAGGCGGTCTACGTGCCTGAGCCGCATCTTTCCATCCAGTCGCCTATGTAGTTGTCGTTGAAATCGTCATAGTACATTGTCTGGCAGAATGCAGGGATAGCGGACGCCAGGAGGATAGCCACCAGCTTTTTCATCCGGGCACCTCCATTGTTCCAATCCACAGCTTTATCGCATCGAAATGTACAGGCGTCAATGTCATCATTTCCATGCAATCCCATGGGAGGGTGAATTGTCCGAGAGTCGTCGAATGGGCGAGAAGGGACGCGGCGTCTTCAGAGAGATTTTCGGAGAGATGCCCCTCCCCTCCAAGACCGGAGTCTTCGATACCTCTTACGAGACCTACTGGGAGGAACGGGAGAGCACGGGAATCATTCCCGAACCAGCCAGACGCAGGGCCAGGGGAATACTTCCCTTCATCTCCGCCGGCGATACGGTTCTGGACATAGGCTGCGGCACCGGAGAAACCCTGGAAGTGATCAGGCAGGCGACAGGGATAGAGGGTACGGGACTGGATGTATCGGACAGGGCGCTATCCAGCGTCGCGTCGAAGGGTTTTGCTACTCTCTCCATCGATCTGACAGCCGAAGGCGCCTCCGTGCCGTCCGTTTTCGATCACATAGTCATGTTCGAAGTCATAGAGCACATCGCCGATGCCGAGACGATGCTGTCGAAACTGCAGGGCCGCTTCCGAAAAAACCTTTTCATAACCACGCCGAACCTGGGCTACATCGCCCACAGGCTGAGAATGCTGTTCGGCAGGTTTCCCGTCACATACATGCTAGATCCCCGCGAGCATGTCCGATACTGGACAACGCGCGATTTCAGAGTATGGCTGTCCTGGCTGGGCTATACCGATGTGAACGTACTGGGTCTGCGCGGAAAACCGGCTTTCCTCAGGTTGTACAAAGCCTTTCCGTCGCTTTGGGCAAGCGAAGTGCTCTATGTGGTCAGGCCTGCAGGAGTCGAAATGGAATAGTCGGGCAAGGCCTTCCGGCCATGCGTCGTCTGCTTGAGATTCTCAGAACAGCCCCGCCGGGCAGGTGTCGCAGGCCGAGGGATCGCACTCGAGAGTGTTCAGCATGAGGAATGAGAAGCCGGAGTCGGGGGCCACGCTGAAGCTGTACCTCTCCATAAAGGCCTTTATGGCTTCGGCCCTGTCGGAGCACCAGGGTTCGTACTCCACCGCGAAGATCCTCAGACGGGCCTCTTCGGCCCGGGAAGCGGCTTCGAGATGCCAGCCGGCCCCCCTGTCCTGCGACCGTGCGTCGATCCACCAAGGCGCGACGACTCCGGAGAGCGGCGGTACGGTTTCCATCCTGCCGGCCCAGATCGTCGAATCTATCTCCAGCAGGACGACCTCGGGTCCCAGATCCGAAAGAAACCCTGCAAGCTCTATGCCGTGATCCGCCGGGTCACCCGCATCGGTGACCAGGTAGATCGTATCCTGCTCGACAAGAGAGAAGATCTCGTCGTCTTGCACTGTTCCGCTGCCGCCAAAGGATATCGGCTCGGGCGAAAAGTGACGCACCAGCATCCTGATTCCGAAGGCCAGGAAGTATGCCGCGACCATCACCGACAGAATGCGCGCGGCCTTCGTAAACCATTCTCTTCGCGTCAGCAGGCCGAGGAAGGCGAAGGGAAGCATGTACACGGTAGTTCCTGCGTAGAATCCCATGAACAGGAGCATTCCCCCGACGGGCCCGCTCGAATCGAAGGCTCCCGTGAGGGCGATGAGGAATGCCGGGCATATCGAGAAGCCGGTCAGCACGCCCAGCAGGAAGGCGCTGCGCGTGAATGAGAGGAGACGGTTGGTCGAGCATCCGCCGCAGCTCCTCTGCACCCGTATTGAAGAAAGTACCAGATAGGCGGCGAAGAGGATGTACCCGGCCGCCGAGAGAGGGATTCTGAGCACGACAGGGACTGCCCCGCCGAGAAGGCCTGCAAGCGCTCCGAAGGCGGCATATGCTGCGAACCGGCCCACATTGAGCATGAGGATAATGCGCACTGAGCCAAGGGCCGAACGCTTCTCGCCGAGGAGATACGCGACATAGACGGGCCCGCAGGATGCCAGGCACGTGGTTCCGGTGGCCAGCCCGAGCGCTGCGCCCCTGAGTAGCGATTCGATCATCGGCTTTCCCGCCGGGCCGTGTCCGTGCACACCCCGGAGTGTATCGCGCAGGGCGGCGGGACTGTCCCGCCGCCCTCTTCACGTCAACAGGAGCCCGCGCCCGGAGTTCCCGGCATCCGCTCCGGCTACGGGGTTATCTCCAGCCCTGCTTCCAGCCTTGCCCAGTCTTCGATCTGCGCCAGCTCGGTCCTCTCGTTCTCAACGCGGGTCCAGATAACTGCCGTTGTGCCGAGCCTGTATTCGAGCCCTGTTCCCAGGATGACTCTCCGCCTCGTGGCGGGGGCGCCGGGGAACACCGTCGGTCCGGATCGGAAGTCGCCAGAGAAAAGAGCGTACAGCCCGCGATAGAGCTTCACCCGCGAGGATGCCTCGAAGCGCGATGTAGTGAAGGCGGATGAGGTGTACATGCCGGCAAGCGTGAGCGAGGAAGGATTCAGCGCCGGCAGGCCGAAGAAGAGATTCACCCTGGCGATTCCGGCGCCGAGCGAGTGGGTCCATTCGCCGTCGCGCCTGTCGAAGCACGATCTGCCGGTGATATTGAGGCTTATCCTGGGCGTGAGCCACCTGACAGCCCGTGCGCTGCACGTGACTCTATCTCCCAGGTCCATGCCCAGGTAGTCATTACCGTCCCACCCGGTGAACTGCAGATCCGCGAGCACCTGCGTACGGGCCGGAAAGCTCACCGGGCCGGAGCGCACTCCGGCGTCGAGCCTGCTCCAGTCGCTGTTCCAGCCCAGATCGCCGGCATCGGTGGAACTGGAGTATCCGCCTGCATACAGCTCGAACCCGCGAGGAGCCCTCCACTCGAAAGTGCCGCCGTACTGAGCGGCCGACCAGCCGGGAGAACCCCCTTCCGGCATCTCCAGCGACCTGTCGAGCATTCTGCCGGTGGCTGAAACGGAGAAGCCGGCGGGCAGGCTTGCTTCGGCGGTCAGTGCGGGCCTGACAAACCCTCTGTAGAACGCTTCGCCGGCCTGAACGGGAAGAATCATCATCGGGCCTTCATCTATTTCGCGGCTCCACCTGACGGAAGGGTTCACAATGACGGGGCCCAGCCATGCGCGGGCCTCCGCCTCCAGATCGCTGCGGCCCAGCAGCCATCTCGGGACGGTTCCTCCGCTGTCGGAAAGAAGGATCCGCTCGCGGAGCCCGATCTCCCAGCGGGAGCCTTCGAGCAGACCGCTCCATTCGGCATGGCGTCTGCCGGGATCGAGCCCGAGGCTGTCGGACTCGAATCGCAGGGCGGCGTACTGGGAGAACCCCGCCGCCGACGCCGCGCATACGCCTGCGAGAGCGAGCGTGGAGATCAACTGCGCGCGCATCAGTAGATCGCCCCCTTCGGGCACTCTTCCACGCAGCGCATGCAGAGGTGGCAGAGAGCGGGGTCTATCACCGCGTCGCCATCTATGATCTCGATCGCCCCATAGGGGCAGACTTCCTCGCATTTCGCGCAACCAATGCACAGATCGCGGTCAACGAAGAGCTGGGTGCTCCCCTCCGGGTTGCTGCACGCGGACAGGAGCAGAAGCGCGGCTGCAAGGAGGCTAGCGTATCGCGTCATGCGTACACACCCCCAGGCACTGTCCGCAGCCTATGCAGGTCTCCGGATCGATCCTCGACTTGCCGTCGATCACCTGGATTGCTCCCACGGGGCAGAGGCGCTCGCAGTCTCCGCAGCCGGTGCAGTTGGCCGGTTCCACCCTGTACCTGGCCCCTGCGACGGCGATGGTTGCGAGTACGAGCACGAGGAGCGGAACGAGGAGGCGCCGCGGCTTCACTAGTAGGTCTCCAGTAGAATGCGTCTCCCGTCGGCCGTTATTCCGACAAGAGCGAAGTGAACCCCCTCGGAGGTCGGGGAGAAGATGGCCCCCACCGGGCACGAGGCCACGCAGAGACCGCAGGCGATGCACTTGTCGGGATCGATCACGGCGGTTCCGTCAACCTTTTCGATGGCCCCGACAGGGCATTGGCTGATGCACAACCCGCAGCCGATGCAAACTCCGGGATCTACTACGAACGAACCGGGGATTTCGATGCTGGTCGGCATGGCGCCCTCGCGCTCGGGCAGGATCTTTCGAAGAACGGATCCCTTCCCGACGTCGCCTTCCTCGAACGGGGACAGGGAGACCCTCAGCTCGAGATGATCGAACACAGTGTCGGACTCTATCCAGGAGAGGACTGCAATTCCGCTGTCCGTCAGGGAAAGCGTCAGGTCCGCCGATGAAACGGCCGCGATCACGGAAACCGCAAGAAGCAACTTGTGCAAGATCGCCCCCTTCCGGCCGGGTTACGTTCAGCCCCTAGGGGCGATTCCGGCCCTTTCCCGACTGTGCGATAATCCTATTCGGCCTCCACGAAGTTGCTCATCGAGTAGAGGCCGTCGGTTCTGCAGTGGATGAAGCACCGCCCGCAATGGATGCACTTATCGTAATCTATTACAACCATGAAATCATCCTGCACTTCGAGAGCCCCCACCGGGCACGGTGGATCGTTGATGATCATGTAGCAGGTGGATTCGCCGGTCTGGTAGTTGTTGCACCTTGCGCATCTGGAAGGATCGTTCTTGTAGATCATCCTGAAGCGGCCTGCGGTTGCAGCTACCTCCACGGAGGGCGTACCGGTGGCGGAGTAGGCTCTGAGAGCGAAGTGGTAGAACTTGCCATAGTGGTTGTCTGAGATTGCCGCAACCGGGCACGCAAGCACGCACTGGCCGCAGGAAGTGCACAGGTCGAGGTCTATCACTGCTCTGCCGTTCTCCAGAACGATCGCATCGTGGGGGCAGACATCCACGCATTGGCCGCATCCGATACAGGTGTTGCTGAAAACTCCGGGCTGAAGGGTCACCCACGCCGAGTCCTGGCCGAATGGAATGGAATCTACGATGACCGCATGCTCGAAGTTCTCAGAAGTGATGGGTTCGGGGGATACGGCAACCAGATAGTAGGCGGCGTTATCTGCAGGTTCCCAGTGCAGGACGAACACCGGGTATTCGCCGAGGGCAAACGCATAAGGCCCGGGAGTGTAGCCCGTATCTACGAGAAGAGCCGTCGAGCCCATGACAGGGGCGGGGCCGTAGCCGTCGCTCGCGGACAGACAGGCTGTGATCGGCAGAAGAAGCATCAGGGCAAACGTGATCGCAACCTTTGACATATCCGCAACCTCCATTTCCTGCAGCCCGTGCGAACCCCGTCCCCTCTTGCTATACCCGCGGTCATGGAGGGGTTCCAGAAGCTCGCGCCCGCTGAAAATAAGGCTCGAAAACCGAACAAACAAGTAGGACAGCAGACAGTATCAGGTTAAAGATACTTGAGAAACCGCTATCCTTTTCGAGGAATATTGCTTCCGTCGGCAGGACTGCCGGGAGAACGGGGTGAGCAACCATGTTTCTCAAGCATTTTCAACCTGATGCCGGCATCCCGTTGCGAGGAGCAACGGGCCGGGCGATATTCGGTAGCCTTCGGCGGAGGGGTGCCAGAGAGGTCGATCGGGGCGGTCTCGAAAACCGTTGACCTCCTTTCGGAGGTCCGTGGGTTCGAATCCCACCCCCTCCGCCAGGGTATTCCGCTTCCGGTGATTTCACTCTCTGCAGGGATGAGAACCTTCCTCGAAAAGACTGATCCTGTTTGCATGCCATTCGGCGGGGCCAGAGAGCCACGAAAAAACCGATTATCCACCCTTGGCGGAGCAGAACCCATGCCTGCCCCGGCAGCCCGGCTTACAGGGTGATGTGAACCGGCTGTTTCGCTTGACGGACCCAAGGGGCATTCTTTCGTATTGACGTGTCGAGTCACCGATGCGGACACCCGTGCATCTGCGTTTTTGGGCCAGCTTGAAGAAAGAGGCCGCTCCGAAGAGCGGCCTCGCTGGTCGGATCGAATTCGGATCAGTCCAGGATGGTACACCTCTCCGTGACCACCTCGCCGTCGCTGGTCTCCAGCCTTACCAGATAGACACCAGTTTCCCTGATGTACTCGGTTTCGGGGGCTGAAGCGTCAAAACTGTCTATCACCCTGCCGGACATGTCGTAGATGGAGACCGTGCCGGTGACACCCTGCGGCAGTACGGCTCCTATGCTGAGGAATCCCGAGGTGCTCGGATTGGGGCCGATCAGCAGTTGTGCTGTTTGTGCAACGGGAGCGGTGCCGTCTTCATAGACGCCGGTGGCGGTTGTGGGCATGTCCATGTAGAAGGCGTTCTGAACCTCCTTCGTACCCGTCGTACACTGCACATAGGCGATGATCCGAAGGTTGTCGAAGTTGTGTTCCGCGGGGTTGAGTGTGTAAGGGAAGTTGAAGTTCAGTGTCTGAGGGTACGGGCCGGTGAAGGAAATAGTGGTTCCTGTAGCGCCCGCGGGCCATGCCCTCGGTTCCCACATCAATGTCATTCCAGAGTAGTAGCCATAGGCGGAGGATGCGATATCGTTGTCCTCGATGATGGCGGAGTACAGCTTCAGCGGCGATGCAAGGGCCTGTTCGGCAGTGATGGTGTGTAGTAGGCCGTGCCTCCGGAGGCGTTGCCGACCACCGTCACGCCGATGTTGCAATACGATGGAACGGCGAGCCGGCTGTTGATGTAAGCCTGAACGTTGGCCTGGCTCCAGCCTAGCTGCTGGTTCACACCGTCGATCTGGAAGGTGGGAGTCGCGTTCCATCCGTAGAAGGACTGGCGGCCGGAGTTGTAGGCGTTAGCGGCGGGACCGTTGTAGAACAGGATCTGGGGAGCGATGTCGTTGGTGGCGAGGTAGCCGTTGACAAGAGTCTTAACAGCTGACCAGCTGCTTGCGCAGGAGGCTCAACCGGTCTGCGTGAACTCCTCGAACAGGACAACCCTCTCGGCGGAGAAGGCTACACCGGCGGCAGCCAGAAGGCACAGAGCCAGGAACTTCTTCACTATGCACCTCCCTTTACGATAGAATCACCTTGGTGAATACCGTTGACCCGATCACACATCTTAACTTCTACGATAGGTTGTCCGGAATGTCAATACCAATACAGTAGGTTTTCGGAGCCCGGTATACAGGTTAAAGAAACTAAAGAAACCCATTGCTGCAGCCCACAAACACTCGCCTTCTCCGGTGATAATATCAACTGCCTCAGCAGGTTCAGGGTTTCTTAAGTTTCTTTAACCTGACACCGGTGTAGGAGGATGCCGGCGGCGACGGAGGCGTTGAGGGATTCGATCAGGGGCGAAATCGGGATCGTAACCCGCAGGGAGCAGAGCGCCAGGAGTTCGTCGGAAAGCCCTTCGGCCTCGCTTCCGATCGCGATGGCGGACCTCGGCGGCAGAATCATCTCCTGACATGGAGTTCCGTCCAGCACTGCGGCCACCAGGGTTATCTGCAGGCTCGAAGCCCAGTCGGAGAGAGTCTCCGGGGCGATTCCCTGTATCACCTTGATCTTCGCCGCCGCCCCTGCCGAAGCCCTCACGGCCTTCGCCGAGTAGGCCTCGCACGATCCCCTCGTCAGTATCACAGCCGGGCAGTCGAACGCGGCTGCCGTGCGGATCATGGTCCCGACATTGCCGGGGTCGGCAATCCTGTCCAGCACCAGGCAGGGCTCCCGGGTGAGCACCACGTCGTCCAGCCCGGTCGAAGGCAGGGAGCACACCGCTACTATCCCCTGCGAGTGCACGGTCGAGGATATCACGGAGAACAGCCCGTCGGGCACGACCAGCACGCGTTCAGCCGGGCAGCTCGCGAGGTCCGGGTGTTCTGCGGCGAAACTCTCGCTTGCCATCACCTCGAGCACGGTTCCGGGAGAAGCCGCAATAATGTCTTTCACGACGCGGAACCCCTCGGCCAGATAGGCGCCCTCGCGTCTCACTCCCGATGGAGATGAAAGAGCCCGGGCCCTTTTCAGGGATGGATTCGAGGGGCTGGAGATCCTCGAGAGGCTCAAGCCTGTGGAATCCCGCTCGCGAGGATCCTGTCTATGATCTCCTCGATGCCCGCACAAGGCGCCATGCCGGTAAGCTCCTTGAGGCGTCTCACGTCGGGCACGCGTCTCTGCATGTCCTCGAAGTCCTTGGGGTAGGCTTCGTCGTAGGGCACGATGCGGATCTCGGAGACTGACCCGGTTCTGGCCTTCACCGTGGCGGCGAGGTCGAGGATGGAGATCTCCTGAGTCGAGCCGATGTTCACCGCGAGCCCAATGGACCTGTCGGTTGCGAGCAGAGCGATTATGCAGGAAACCACTTCGTCCACTAGGCTGAAGCACCGTGTCTGTCTGCCGTCGCCGTACACCGTGATCGGCCTGCCTGCCGCAGCCTGGGCGATGAACCTGGGCAGGACCATTCCATACCTGCCGGTCTGCCTGGGACCGACGGTGTTGAACAGGCGTCCGATGGTGACGGGAAGCCCCCTGTCCTTCGAGTATGCGAGAGCCAGGAACTCGTCGATGGTCTTCGAGCAGGCGTAGCTCCAGCGGCTGCGGCTGGTGGGCCCGAAAACGAGATCGCCCTCTTCCGAGAAGGGAACCGCCTCACCCTTTCCGTACACCTCGGAGGTCGAGGCGATGAACGTCCGCATGCGTTTCCTGCCGGCCGCCCGCAGAACGTTCTCGGTGCCCCTCACGTTCACCTCGATGGTCTCCACCGGCTGCCGTATGATGTTCTCGACTCCCACGGCGGCGGCAAGATGGATGACCGAGCGGCACATCGCAGCAATGTCCGAAACCAGGCCCTCGTTGCACACCGATCCCTCTGTGAAGCCGAACGACCGGTTCGAGACGCAGTTCACGAGATTGGACATGCTGCCGGTGGAGAGGTCGTCGAGCACCATCACGCTGGCGCCGGACGAGAGGAGCCTCTCGCACAGGTGTGAGCCGATGAAACCGGCCCCCCCGGTCACCAGGTAGTCGTAATCGCGGATCCCGGGATCTGCCATGCCGGCCTCAGTGGGAAATCATGCCCAGGAGGAACCCCGCGGCGATCGCGCTGCCGATGACCCCGGCCACATTGGGTCCCATTGCATGCATGAGGAGATGGTTGTCGGGATCGTAGCGGCGCCCCTCGACCTCGGAAACCCTGGCGGAGTCGGGCACTGCGGACACTCCGGCCGATCCGATCAGCGGGTTGATCTTGTCTCCGTCCTCGAGGAACAGGTTCATGAACTTGGCGAAGAGTACGCCGCCCGCCGATGCGACGGCGAAACTGAACGCACCCAGCAGGAAGATCTCTATGGATTGAGGAGTGAGGAACCTCGATGCCTGCGTACTGGTGCCCACCGAGAAGCCGAGAATCATCACGACTATGTTGTTCAACGCTCCCTGCGCGCTTTCCGCGAGCCTCTGAGTGACTCCGCTCTCCCTGAGGAGGTTTCCGAAGAAGAGCATGCCGAGCAGAGTGATGGCTCCCGGTGCTATGAACGCGGTCACGATGAACGCGGCAACCGGGAAGACCAGACGCTCGGTGCGTGACACCTTCCTGGAGGCCTTCATCCTGATGAGACGTTCCTTCCTGGTCGTGAGCAGGCGCATGATGGGCGGTTGTATCACCGGAACCAGCCCCATGTACGAATAGGCCGCTATAGCTATCGCGCCCAGCAGGTTCGGCGCCATCTGGCTGGCCAGGAAAATCGCCGTGGGGCCGTCGGCGCCTCCGATGATGCCGATCGAGGCGGCCTGCCTGAGGTCGAAACCAAGAAGAAGTGCGCCCAGCAGTGTGACGAAGATGCCGAGCTGTGCAGCGGCGCCGAGGAGCAGAAGCTTGGGATTCGAGAGAAGGGCGCTGAAGTCGGTCATCGCTCCTATGCCGAGAAAGACAAGCGGAGGAAACAGGCCGGAGGAGATGCCGAAATAGAGGATCCGGAACACGGACTGCTGTCCGCCCAGCACATCCTGGTACCCGATTGGCATCAGGCCGGGATTGTACGGGATGTTTCCCGCGATGATCCCGAAACCGATGGGGATCAGAAGAAGAGGTTCGTAGTTCCTCCTGATGGCCAGCGAGATCATCAGGAGGCCTATGACGATCATGACGATGTTGCCGATCGCGACATTGCCGAAACCGGTGACCCCGAAGACCCGGTCGAACCCTTCCCGGAGCCCGCCGGCCGCCGCGCCCGAGGCGCACAGGAAGATCAGACGATCCTGCAATTCATGACCCGATCTTCATTATGAGGTCGTTCTCGAGGACGTTCTGACCCTCTGAGACGGCCACCTTGGAGACCACTCCCGTCACGGGAGCCTCGATCTCGTTCTCCATCTTCATGGCCTCCATTATCGCCACCGTCTGGCCGACGGTGACCTGGTCGCCCTCCTTAACCAGAACCTTCAGCATCAGCCCGGGCAGAGGCGCCAGCACATCGCCCTTCCCCATGGAGGCCGCCACGCCCGGAGGAGAGGTCTTGTCGGGGGATTCGGCGGCGCTGACTACGTGAGGCTTGGTTTCGATGCGGGGGGTCTTGGAAGCCGAGCGCTGGGGAAGCTCGATCTGGACATGAAGGTTCTTCCCGTTCACGACGACATCCACCTTGTCGTCCACGATGCGGCCGATGTTCACATCGAAGTGCTTCCCGTTCACGGTGACCTTGTATTCAGGCATCTATCAGCTCCTCTTCCTGGGCCTGGCCTGGACGCCCTGTCTTCCCATCATGAACTCGGCACGGCCCGCCAGCCTCCAGGGCTTGTAAGGCTTGTCGTACATCCCCCACGTGAGGTGGAGGCGTTCCATCTGCTCGATCTGCGCGAGGTGGGAGTGGAGTGCGCACACAACGGCTGCGATCTCCTCGTCCGACGGGGGAACCGGAGTAGTTTCGCCCCGAGGCTGCTGCGCCGCCTCGGGCTCTGTTGTGCGCTCCAACATCTTCCGAAGCGCCGGGAGGAACAAGGCGAGAAGCACGAGGCCGGCGAAGACCACGAGCATGCCTTCCAGCCCGAGCAGAAGACCTCCTCCAGAGCCGCCGCCTTCCGCGGCACGGGAGATCAGCGAAAGCACCGCCGTATGGCTCACAGCGGGATGTTCCCGTGCTTCTTCGCCGGCAGGGTCTGCCTCTTGCCGGTCAGCATCTCCAGAGCTCGAATCACCCTGAAGCGCGTGGTCGAGGGGACTATTACGTCGTCCACGTATCCCCTCTCGGCCGCGGAGTAGGGATTGGCGAACCTCTCCTTGTACTCCTCCACCAGTTCGTTCTTTCGGGCGGCGGGATCGCCGGCCTTCTCCAGCTCCCTGCTGAAGATGATCTCCACGGCGCCATCGGGGCCCATCACCGCGATCTCAGCGGTCGGCCATGCGTAGTTCACGTCGGATCTCAGGTGCTTGGAACTCATGACGTCGTACGCTCCGCCATAGGCCTTTCGCACGATGACGGTGACCTTGGGCACCGTAGCCTCCGCGAATGCATAGAGAAGCTTGGCGCCGTTACGGATGATGCCGCCGTACTCCTGCTTCGTCCCCGGCATGAACCCCGGGACGTCCACCAGGGTCACGAGCGGAATGTTGAAGGCGTCGCAGAAACGGACGAAGCGCGCGCCCTTGATCGAAGCATCGTTGTCCAGGACTCCGGCGAGATAGGACGGCTGGTTGGCGACCATCCCCACGGGTTTCCCGTTCATTCGGGCGAACCCTACTATTATGTTGGGAGCGAACATCCGCTGGATCTCCAGGAACTCTCCTCCGTCAACAACGGCCTCGATGATCCTGCGCATCTCATAGGGCTTGTTGGGGTTGTCCGGCACGTATTCGTCGAGCCATTCATCGGCGCGCTCCGGGGGATCAGTGGGGGTGAGCGCGGGGGGATCCTCCATGTTGTTCTGGGGGATGTAGCTGACGAGCTTCCGCACCAGCAGGAGGGCTTCCTTCTCGTTCTTGCACGTGAGGCTGGCTACTCCGCTCCGCGTTGCGTGGATGTGCGGGCCGCCGAGCTGATCGACGGTCACCTCCTCGCCGGTCACGGCCTTCACGACCTTCGGGCCGGTAACGAACATGTAGCTGGTGCCCTCGACCATGATGGTGAAGTCCGTGATCACGGGGCTGTACACGGCGCCTCCGGCGCACGGCCCCAGTATCACTGATATCTGTGGGATCACCCCGGAGTAGACGACGTTCCGCAGGAAAATCTCTCCATATCCCGCGAGGCTCTCTATGCCCTCCTGTATCCTCGCTCCCCCCGAGTCGTTCAATCCGATCACGGGAGCGCCGTTCTCGGCCGCCATGTCCATGATCTTGAGGATCTTCTCGGAGAATGTCTCGGAAAGCGAACCGCCGAACACAGTGAAGTCGTGTGAGAACACGTAAACGAGCCTGCCGTCTATCGTGCCGTAGCCGGTCACCACGCCGTCGCCGGATATCTTCCTGCCTTCGAGCCCGAAGTTCGTACACCTGTGGGTGACGAACATATCGAACTCCTCGAAACTTCCCTCGTCGAGGAGGATCTCGAGCCGTTCGCGGGCGGTGAGCTTGCCCAGAGCGTGCTGCTTCTCGATTCTGTCGGGGCCGCCGCCCTCCAGAGCCTTCTCCTGCAGTTGCCGGAGTTTCCTGAGCTTGTCAGCCGATTTCATAGGCAGCCTTTCTACTGGGTTCCGCCGTCACTCGTGTCCGTGCTCGCACAACTCGGTGAGGACCTTCCCGCTGGATTTCGGGTGGACGAAGGCTATCATGCTGCCCCCGGCCCCCGGACGGGGAGCCTTGTCGATCATCTCCACGCCGAGCCCGATGAGCCTCTCGACGGCGGAAGAGGCGCTATCCACGCGGTAAGCGATGTGGTGGATGCCCTGCCCGCGCTTCTCCAGGAAGCCCGCGATCGGGCTGTCCGGGCTGGTGGGCTCGAGGAGTTCTATCCGGGCCTCTCCTACGGCGAACATCGCACCTCTCCCCTTCTGGGACGGCACTTCCTCCACGCCCAGGCTCTCGAGCCCCAGCACGTCACGGTAGAAGGGCACTGCGGCATCGAGGCTCTCCACAGCAACGCCTATGTGATCGATCTTCCTTACCATCATCTCTCCAGTTCCCTGAATGCGGCCCCGGCGATCTCCTCTCCGATCATGTACGGAGAGGTTCTGCCGGACATCACGAGATCGACCGCTCGATCCCAGCCGTAAAGTTTCTCGAGCATGACCCTGCCGATCGCCGCCCCCCTGCCGTCAACTATTCTCGCTATGGCGGCCCTCACACGCTCCCTGCGGATCTCTTCGGAAGCCCCGGGCCTGTCGAGCAGGACATCGATGGCGTGTGCAACCGCGTCCACGCCCTCGCCCGTTTCTGCGGAACAGCGGATCACCTCGGGTCTGGGAGCTTCGGCGGGCAGGAGGTCGAGCACCTAGCGCACAGCCGACTCGAGCTGGTCCATCCCAGGATTGTCGGCCTTGTTCAGGACTATCAGATCGCCGATCTCCATGATCCCGGCCTTCATGGCCTGAACTTCGTCGCCGAGGCCCGGCACGAGAACGAGTACCGTGACGTCTGCAAGTGCCGCAACCTCCACCTCGCCCTGCCCGACTCCAACCGTCTCGAGAACCACCGGATCGAATCCGGCCGCCGCCATCACCTCCGCGACCTGCGCTGTCGCGTCAGCCAGTCCTCCAACATGGCCTCGGCTTCCCATGCTCCTTATGAACACTCCGGGATCGCAGGCGTGGTCCTGCATCCTCAGCCTGTCCCCCAGCAGAGCCCCCCCGGAGAAGGGAGAGGAAGGATCCACCGCGACGACTCCTATTCGCCGTCCAGCCTTCCTCCAGCGGAGGAGCAGCCTGTCGACGAGAGTGCTCTTCCCTGCGCCCGGAGGGCCCGTGACTCCCACGGTCCTGCCGCCCCGGCCCGGATCGAAGAGACTGTGGAGGAGCGCCGCCGCCTGCGCCCCGCCGTTCTCGGCGATGGTAAGAGCCCGAGCGAGCCCGCGCTGGTCGCACCTTCTCACGAGATCAGCGATGTTCTCGATTGACTGGACGGGCACTGGACCTCCGGCCGGGCAGGCTTCTAGGGAACCTCAGGCCTGTTTGCGTCGGCTCTCCTCGAATGTCTTCCTCACGAAATCGACTACATCCGAGGCGGAGGTTCCCGGCGTGAAGATGGCTCTGAAACCGGCCTCGACAAGGCCCGGGATGTCGTCCTCCGGAATCACTCCGCCCCCGAAAAGAACGATGTCCGAGGCACCCTTCTCCGCGAGCAGCCGGGCCACCTCGGGGAACAGCGTGTTGTGCGCGCCGGAGAGCAAAGAAAGACCTACGAAATCCACGTCCTCCTGTATGGCGGCGGAGGCGATGGCTTCGGGCGTCTGCCGTATCCCGGTGTAGATGACCTCCATGCCGGCGTCACGGAGAGCCCTTGCGATGTACTTGGCCCCCCGGTCGTGTCCGTCAAGTCCTGGCTTGGCGATCAGAACCCTGATCTTCCTGTCGTTCATCGAGAGCCTCCACGCTTTTCAGGAGAGCTGTCCTGCAGGCGGAATCAACACAACGAATTGCCGCAAGTCAAGAAGATGGGGGTCTTCCCCGCGGTGCGCGGCGGAGCAATATTCGCGCGGGCAGACTCGCGAGGGTGCCGCCCTCCGCGCACGGTAGGCCGGGGGTATCCGGGGGCATGCCTTTCGGCATGATGCAATCAAGGGGTGTGGCTCATGTACGGCAGCATCGCCATCTGTTTCGGACGCTCCGGTGACACTCTCGGAAAGAGGATCTGCGGGATCCTGGGCGTGGAGCCGGAGCCGGTGGAGTTCGTTCAGTTCTCCAACGGAAACCTGATGGTGAACTTCATCGGCGGCACAGTGCGCGAGAAGGACGTCTTCGTGATCCAGTCCGGCGAGAGGTCCCTGTTCCAGGACAAGCTGCAGGCTTATCGCACGGTGTCGGGCGACATCTTCGAGATGCTGCAGATGATCTACGCGATCAAGGACAGCGCCGGGCGCATAACGGCTGTCACGCCTTACTTCCCCTACGCAAGGAGCGACAAGAAGGACAAGCCGCGCATAGCGATAACCGCAAAGATGATGTTCGACCTGATCGCCGCCGTAAAGGCAAACAGGGTGCTGACCATGACTCTGCACTGCCCGCAGAGCCAGGGCTTCAGCGACATCCCGGTGGACCAGCTCTATGCGCAGGGCACCTTCCGTGACGAGATCCTGACCCTGGGCAGGGAGAGGCTGGCCTTCGTCGCTCCCGACTCGGGCAGCATCCTGGCGAACGACGCTCTTGCGATACATGTCTCGAGGGCGATGAGGGAGGCGGGCGGCAACCCCGACATCGTCACCGGCTATGTCAAGAAGGTCCGTCTCGACGACACCGAGAATCCCCATGTAAAGACGGTGGAGGGTGTGGACGACCTCACGGGGCGCACCGTCATCATGTGCGATGACGAGATACTCTCGGGAAAGAGCCTGGTGCTCTCGGCCCGGACGGCTGCGGCAAGGGGCGCCACAGAGATCTACGCTTTCGTAACGCACGGAGTGATGTCGGGACAGGCGGTGAA
Source organism: Candidatus Fermentibacterota bacterium (assembly GCA_012523605.1). Taxonomy (GTDB): domain Bacteria; phylum Fermentibacterota; class Fermentibacteria; order Fermentibacterales; family Fermentibacteraceae; genus JAAYTY01. The sequence goes on along the minus strand of JAAYTY010000110.1, from coordinate 8,920 downwards.
GATCATCGAGGAGAGCCCTCTGACCAGGCTCTACATCACCGACACAATCGAGTTCGACCAGACGGCCGCCGAGGAAGTCAATGGAGGTCCATTGAAGAAGATCCGCACCATATCCGTAGCGCCGGTCTTCGCCGAAGCGATCCAGCGCACTCACACAGGCCAGAGCCTGAGCAGCCTGTTCCTGTAGCCCGACCGGTATCAGGTTGAAGATACTTGAGAAATCCCTGCAAGTATAAGCAGACCTTAGAAATAGTTCGCTCTCTGCAACTGAAGTCTCCTGGTTCCGGGCATTCGTTCCGGATTCATTCTAATACCCTGACAGACTTCGATATACCGTGGTTTCTTAAACATCTTCAACCTGAAACCGTATGACGGGTTGCCTTGAAGAAGTCGCGGAGGAGGTTGCCGCAGACCTCGGGGGCGACGGGACCCTCCACCAGAGGGTAGTGGTTGAGGCCGGGCATCAGCCTCACGTCGGTCACCGAGCCGAAGGCCCCGAAACGGATATCGGGCGCCCCGTACACGATCTTGGCGACGCGCGACAGCACGCACAGCCCTGCGCACATGATGCACGGCTCCAGTGTAGAAACCAGAACTGAGCCCGTCAGCCTCCAGTCGCCGCCCGCCGACGCGGCGGCCTCCATCGCAAGGAACTCCGCATGCGCCGAGGCTCTCCCCAGAGCGGCGGTTCGATTCCTTGCGGTGAACATGCGTCCTTCAGCCGTCATCAGAACGGCACCCACGGGCACCTCGCCCTCCGCCGAGGCCACCCCCGCCTCGCGGAGGGCTTCTCGAAGAAGAGCCTCAAGGACGGGATCCACCCTAGCGGGACCTCATCAGCCTCTCGATGTCGTCGGGGGTTTTCGGTATGTCCGAGGACAGGACCGTATTCCGTTTCGCGCCCACCAGCACGTCGTCTTCGATCCTTATCCCGACACCCTCCTCCGCGATGTAGAGCCCGGGCTCGACCGTGACCACCATGCCCGCCTGGACAGGCACATCCGGCAGGGCTTCATCGTGAGTGTCCAACCCCAGGTGATGCCCTATGCGGTGATAATAGACCTTTTCGAGGTCCTTCGCCTCGGGGATCACTCCCGCGGCGGCGAGCATGGCGGCATAGCGGTCGTTCACCGCCGCATTCCACTCACCGAGAGTGATGCCCGGCTTGAGCAGGCGTATCGCCTCCGACTGTATGCGTATCACGAGGTCCATAAGATGCCTCTGTCGTCTGGAGAACCTCCCTCCGACAGGCAGAGTGCGGGTGATGTCGCTGGCGTACCAGTCGAAAGTCGCCCCGAAGTCGGCAAGGAGGAGAGAGCCCTTATCAAGCACCTGCCCGTTTTCGCTGTAGTGCAGGCAGGTGGCGCGCGGCCCCCCCGCGGCGATTACGGGAAAGGCAGGATGTGCCCCGGAGGCGATGAAAACCCTCATCAGCTCGGCTTCGAACTCGCACTCCCTCATCCCGGGCTCGAGAGCCTTCGCGGCGGCCCGGAACGCCTGCCCCGTTATCTCGACAGCCCTCTTCATCGTCCGGATCTCGTCCCTGTCCTTCACCATCCGCATCAGATGGATCGGCCCGGAGAGCCTGTCGTGGACCAGGTGGGTATATGCGTCGCGCAGGTCGAGAGCGAGCCTGTGGCGGGTTCCCTGGCGGCCTCCGATGCCCGAGAGCGGGAAGTCCACGAACAGGTTCCTGATCGAATGACGCGCAATGGCGGACTCGATGGCCGACCGCCACCCCCTGTCAGTGCGGACAACGGGCACTCCCGACTTCGACGAAGCCTCCTCCACTGTCAGCCGCCTGCCGACCCACTTCTCATACTCGGGATCGAAAGGCTCTATGAAGAGCATCTCGTTGCGCTCGTCGCCCTCCGTGCGGAACATTACGAGCCATGTGCCCTCCTGAGAGATGCCTGTGAGATAGTAGAGATTCCGGCTCGGCTCTATGTGCTTGGCATCGGCGCTGACCGTCTTGGGACTGGCGGGGGGCACGACCGCCAGGCTTCGCGGCGGAAGAGACTCCATCAGCTTCCTGCGCCTCTCGATGAACACGCTGTTCCCCGGCATCGCCTACTCCTTTGTTGATCCCTGCGGCAGCAAGAGGTCGTCCAGCGAGAGCTTCGGCACGTGATGCCGCCCCGTCCCGTCACGCCAGTATCTCACGTCTCCGCCCGGCTCCAGCGGCTCTATCGTAACTTCCTCGGCCGCGGCCCCGACGGCCATCACGAGCATCGCGCTCATTCCATCGGGGCTTTCCACGACTTCGGGAATCCTCTCCCTGTCGAAGCTCAGCAGAAGGCATGACGACAGGCCGGCGGCCCGCGCGGCGAGCGTCATGTAGCCGGCCGCTATGCCTGCGTCTATCCTCGTGAAGGGTTTCTCCTGCGAGGGCGCGTGGATTACGATATAAGCCGCCGGCCGCTCGCCGGGGGCCGGTCCGGGCCAGCCCTCCAGATAGCCGGCCCATTTCAGCAGCGGGAAGAGCCTCCCGCATGTGCTCCCGTCATTGATGATCGAGAACCTGAGCTGCTGGAGGTTCGCAGCACAGGGTGCAAGCCCGGCCGTCTGGACAAGCTTTCTCAGAACCTCCACCGGAACCGGTTCGTTCTCGCGGAACCGGCGCACGCTTCTTGCCTCACGAGCCAGATCGCATACAAGGTTCGTCACGGTCATTCCCTCCCCACCCCGGCATTATAAGGCCGGGGAAAGGCGAAGGGCCGCCCGAAAGCGGCCCCGACCGGATCAGGTAAGGGAAGGAGGGGTTCCCCTAGCCCTGGATCTCGATCTTCTTGTGGATCGCCTTCTCTTCCTTGGGGAGCACGATGGTGAGTACGCCGTCCTTGAAGCTGGCCTTCGCGGAATCGGCCTTCACGTCCACCGGAAGAGCGACGGAGCGCACGAATGAACCGTAGCGCACCTCTCTGTGGTGGTAGCGCTTCTCCTTGTCTTCGCGCACATCCTTCTTCTCGCCCTTGATGGTCAGCACGCCGTTGGCCACCTGGATGTCGATGTCGTCGCGGCTCAGCCCGGGCAGCTCCCCGTGGATCTCGATGGAATCCTTGGTCTCGACCACGTCGATGGCCGGAAGCCAGTCATAGCCGTTCACAGCGCCGGGGAAGAAATCCTCCAGCATCCTGTTCATGGCAAAGTTGGCCCAGTCCATCGGGGTCGCATACCTCTCGCGCCTTCTGTCGGGCAGGTTTGCCATTTTCTCACTCTCCCTTCCTTCTCTTAAAGAGAATGGCACTGCATGATGAAGCAAGGCTCGTGCCAGAAAGAAGATCGCTCTCTATATTATTGCAGCAGTTAATCATAAGGGGGAGAGCCCGCGTTAGGCATCTCCCCCAGTCTCGTACATGCGGGCGCGTCAGATCGGCGCGCTCATCGATTCCTTCCCGTGACGCTCACATCCTCGCAGGCGACGCACGGATAGCGCACGAAGCCGGATGGATTGAAGGGACCGGACTGAACCGCGGAAACTCTCGAAAGGACCTCGAAAGCGTTCCCCGCAAGCATGCCGTCTTTGATCCGCCCGACGATCCTTCCCTTCTCGATATAAAGCCCCGGATCGGCACCCACGGAGAAATCCCCGTTCACGATGTTGCCGGAATGGGCCCCCAGGACCCCGAAGAGCAGGAGACCCCTTTCCGTTCCCGCCACGATCTCCTCGAAGGATGCGTCCCCCGGAGCTATCTGAAGTGCCTGCATGTCGGCGCCGGGAAGTGACGCCACAGGGTCGGAGCCCCCCATCATCCCCCCGCCCCTCGTTCCGTTCCCGGTAGGCTCCATGCCCAGCCGGGCGGCGTAGTCCAGATTGTTGTAGATGCCCTTGAAAACGCCCTTCTCGAAGATCACCCGCCTGGAGCATGGCACGCCCTCGTCATCGAAGGGGCGCGCACCGCTGACGGATGCGGGATCAAGGGGGTCGTCCACCAGGGTGAACATCTCCGAAAGAACCTTCTTCCCCATGCTTTCGAGAAGCGGCGTGGTCTTCGTATGGAAGGCCCTGCCGGCGGTGGCCGCCTTCAGCCTCCAGATGAGCGTGTACATCGTCCACGGAGTGAAGATCACACGCATCCTCCCGGGCTTGACTTCGATCTCGGGAAGGCTCTTCTCGAACAAACCGGCCAGCCTGTCGATCAATGCCGTGTCCGGGTCGATGCGGCAGCGGGCCAGGAAATGCTCCCCTATCGCGCTCTCGGTTCCGGGGTAGTGAATGGAGCCTCCGACGGCCCATCCGGAGGTGCTGTACGAGCCGTCGAACCCGCTCGAATTCAGTATCCTGATCCTCGAGACGCCGAAGCCGCCGTTCGCCGAGACCTGTGCCTTCACCCTGCCTGAGAGCCTCCTGTGGATCACCAGGGCGGGTTCGAGTATGTCCCTGTATCCCATTTTCTCCACGGAGTCGTCGAATGGAGGGGCAGGCGGCATCTCCGCACGCCCGGGAAAGACATAGCCGGCTTCGACGTTCCCGGAAAGCGACGCCTGTGCGTTCCTTACCAGTTCCGCCCTGTCAGAGAGGTTCTTCGTATAGGCGAAGCCCATCCGCCCCGATCTGATGATCCGCAGAGCCACACCCGAGCTGATCGAGGAGGAGGCGCTGGTCACCCTGCCGTCCCTGGTGGCGAGTTCGGTGCTCTGCGAATCGTGGCAGAAAACCTCGGCCTGGTCGGCCCCCTCGAGGGCCATCCTGAGAAGCTTCTCCATCACACACCTCCCACGACCATGTCGGTGATCATGACATGGGGCCCGCCCAGAGCCGACTTTATGTTGGTCTGTCCCTTGCCGCAGCCTCCTCGTTCGCTGAGCTCGAAGTCGCTGGAGACATCGACGATGCATTTCAATGTCGCGAACAGATTGCCCATTATGTTGATATCGCGAATCATGGCGCCGACGGCGCCTCCCTCGACGAGGAAGCCGTAACCCGCTCCGAAGGTGAAGTTCTCGCCGCTGGTCTGCCCGCCCTTGCTGTCCACGAGGTAAAGGCCGTCACCGAGCTGTTTCACGAGATCTTCGAACGATCTCGAGCCCGGCTCGATGAAGATCGTGCCCATCCTGACGATCGGTTCGTACCTGTAGTCCTCGGCTACGGCGTGGCCAGTCACCGGTTCGCCGAATGCCGCCGCGGTAGCTCTCGAGTGAAGCCTGCCTGACAGCACACCCCTGTCCATCAGCTTCACCCTGCGCACCGCCACGCCCTCGTCGTCGTACCTGTAGTATCCCAGTTGTTCGGGCATAGGTGAGTCGGCCACGATGCTCACCGCGCTCGACCCCAGCTCGGCTCCGAGCTTCATCGCGTTGCGGAGCGATTCGTTGTCCTCTATGCAGTCGGCTTCGCTGAAGTGGCCGAAGGCTTCGTGAGTGAAGACTCCGGCCAGGAGCGGGCTGAGGATGACATTGTAGGTTCCCGCCTTCACAGGCACGGCGTCGAGCAGCGTGCCCGCGAGTTTCGCTCTGTCCACGAACAGGCTGTCGCGGTTCTGGAGCCTTTCCCAACCGTCGCTGCCGCCCACTGCGACGCGCACATTCTGAAGGAGGCCGCTTCTCGCGGCTATCGCCTCTCCTGCTATCGCGGTTGTGACCAGTTCCTCGGAGACCGAGGTGCCCTCGGAGTTCACGTAGTGCTTGTCGCGGCATATCTCCACGTAGGAGAGCTGTGTGCTGGCGATTTCCGGCTGTTCCAGCATCAAACCGTTGTATCTGCGCGTGAGGGCTATCTTCTCCTCCAGAGGCACTTCGCGCGGATCGCCCCTGAGCCGGGCTTTCACGGTGTCCTCGACAACGGGGACTTCGGCCAGCCGGATCTCCTTGCCGCCGGAGCTGCGCATCAGATCGGCACCCTCGGATGCGAGCCTCAGCGCCTTCGGAACGTCCTCTTCGCGCGTCACGGTCGCGCTGGAAAAACCGGTTCCCTTGAGCACCCTCACCACGAAACCGTCGCTGGAGCAGGAGGCGACCGCCTTCAGGTCCCTTCCGGTGAAGGACACGGCAGTGTCCGTCATCCTCTCGTAGCGTATATCCGCGTAATCGGCTCCGGTCGAGGAGATCAGCTTCCTCAGTCTGTCGAGCATTCGCAACCTCCAGTCTCCTGTCGCCGTGTCACCCGAGCACTTCCAGCATATCCGGGGATGAGACACCGGTGAGCTACCGGCCTAGTCTTCGGTGCCGCCCATTCTGCGCTTCAGCGCCCGCCCGAAGAGCCAGGCAGCGCCAAGCGCCGCCAGCACGGCATGGCCGCCCACGACGAGAATGTCGCAGATCCGCACATCTTCGGTTACACTCCCAGCGGCCAGGGCTCCAACCGGGGGTACCAGGATATCCCATGCGATGATCCTGCCGGCAAATATGTCGAGAGGTGCGAATGCCGGCACCAGAGACGCTCCGAATACGCATGCGGCGAGAACGCCGGCCGCCGATGGCTTCGCTATCACTCCTGCGAGCGCACCGTAGGAAACGGCCCAGGCCACAGGCATGAGACAGAGGAGAAGCGTGGGGACCCACGGGAAGCCGTCAGCCTTGGGCATGGCGGCGATCACAGCCGCATTGGTGAGCACGAATACGAGGGCGGCGACGACGGCCTGCGCGGTGAAGGTGTCCCAGAAGGGTCTGCACCGCCCCGCGGGGATCACGACTGTGGACCTGAACCAGCCCGCCCCGAATGTCGTGGAGAAGAAGACGGCGCTCTTCACGGCAACGACCAGAGATGTCGACACCGCGGCGTTCCAGAGGGCAAGAGCCACGCTCGCATGCAACGGATCCGCGGCCCGTGAAGTGAGAAAACGCGCTCCCGAGCCGGGCCCGGTTGCGGATTCCAGCCATACCAGCACGGAAAGCATCACCGGGATGAGCAGGTAGGCCAGCAGGCCGGTACCGGAGACCAGCCTCTCGCAGGCTTCCGCCAGGAAGAGACCGCAGCGCCTTCTCATCGTACGCTCCCACCTGCGCCTTCGGCCCTCATGGCCAGCCGGGCGGCGCCGGGCTCGAGCCTCATGATCCGGGCTCCGCTTCCCTGGAAGCGTACGGGATCGGAGGTGAGGACCATCACGGCGGCACGGGACGCAGCCGCACACACCGACCTGACCGCCCGTACTGCGGCGGTCTCGGAGAGGCCTTTCAGAGGATCGTCCAGCACGGCGGCATCGAACTTCGACAGATCGAGCATCGAAAGCACGAACTCGCCGCGGATGCCGGCAGGAAGGCTGCCTGCCCTCCTTTTCGCGGCATCTACGAGTCCGGCCCTGTCGCACCAGCGGGCAAGCAGGTCGGCGAGTTCCTCCCTCGGCCTCGTGTCGCGGGATGCCAGACGGTTGAGGATCTGACGGAAGACCTCGCCTGCGGGATCCAGGAACGGCGGCTGCAGGAGGAACAGGGCCGAGGACATGGCCTCCAAAGAACCGGCAGGTGCGCCGCAGACGAGAAGCTTTCCCGAGCGGGGCTTCCCAAGCCCGGCCAGTCGCGAAGCGAGCTGGGACTTCCCGGTGCCTGGCCCGGACGCCACCACGACGACTTCGCCGGAAGATACGGAGATATCCAGAGGTCTGTCTCTGCGGGTTTCGGCATAGCCCGAGATGACGATGGATCCGGACAACTGGCGACCTCCCTGCCTGAAGAGGCATAGATACGGCATGCGGAACCGACTGACCACCCTGCCTCTGTTCATGCTTGCGCTATCGTGCGGAACGAGAGGGTATGTTCTCCGAGAGCGCATGACGGCATCGCGGGTGGAGCTGACTGAGGCGGGGCCTGCCTGGATCACGATATCTGTTCCTGCGGGCTTCGATTACCTTTCACTTGTCGAGGACTCACCGAGGTTCGGAGTGTCGGAACTGGAGATCAGGTGCCCGGAACACGACTCGGCCAGGATAGCGGGCAGACTCGAACGCGTCCGGACCGAGACACCCTGGATGATATCCATCCAGCCGGACACCGCCGGCTCTGAAGTATTGCTTCTGCAGAAAGGCCTTTCCTGGAAGCCCTCGGTTTCGGCGCTCTGTTCCGGGGATGCCTGCACGATCACTCTGTCAGCCTCGATCGAAAACCTCACCAGACGAAACTGGCTGTTCGATACGCTGATTCTGCGGTACAGAGATGGGGAGAGAGCAGCATCTACGGGTGCGGGGAGCCTTCCCCAGGGGAGGCACTCGTATCCGTTCTGGACCGGAACGGGTTGCATGCTAGATCCGATACTTGTTTACGATGTGTTCGAACCGGGAAGGTGGAGCCTTGCATATCCCGTATTATTCGTGGACGAACCTCTGCCTCAGATACGGGGATCGGGATGCGGGCCGGTACTCGCCATTTCAGGAGACACGCTCTGGCTCAGACCGGACGATCTCTGCCTTCGGGAAGTGGCTTGCACTGCGGGTCGGGACCGGTACGAGTACACTCTCACGGTTGCGAGCCGCCGCTCCTCATCTGTGACGCTTGCGCTTCCCGAGGCCGTGCAGATTCCTTCAGGCGCAGTACTGGAGATCACCTCGCCCCCCGGTGGTTTCACATGCATCCCGCCTTCGGGCACGGTATCGATCACGGCCACACGGACATATCCCAGGGCTCGCAGCTACTATCCTTGACCTGCGGCGCTACGGGCCGTAGTGTTGCTACCCGTTGCCATTACCCGCGGTGCGCCCGTAGCTCAACTGGATAGAGCGTCTGGCTACGGACCAGAAGGTTCCGGGTTCAACTCCTGGCGGGCGTACCACGTTATCCGACTTGAACATACGGGATTCCGGGCGGTGACGGCCTGCGGGCATCGGCTCCAGGACAACTCTTTGCCGAGGGCGACTGCTACGGACCACTGCTATCGAACAGGAGCAGCCAGCCCGTGGTTCATCACCATTAAGTGGGGCAGGGGTCCAGGTCAGCAACATAGTGCCCTGACTCTCAGCCGGTAGTTCTCGAAGTTCCTGAAGCCATAGGC
>JAAYTY010000109.1 GCA_012523605.1 Candidatus Fermentibacterota bacterium | reverse complement strand
CGAGCTTCTCCCACGTTTCGACGACGGGCCTGTTCGTGAAGTCCAGCGTACAGCCGAAGCTGAGTGACAGCCGGTCCCACGCCTCGAAGGTGAGTTCGGCGTTCCCCCAGGCATAGACGTCCTCCGTCTCCTCCGGGGGCATGTACAGGTTGGACCCTATCCACAGGGAGGGCAGGAGGGAACCTTCCTTCTCGAGCCAGGCGCCCAGCGAGAGGAAGGAGGTCCATCTGTCGGTCCTCTTCTGCTCCAGGTACCACTGCGTCCGCACCAGCCCCGCGCCGACCTCTGGAGAAACCCAGAGCCAGTCGGTTATCCACTCCCTGTACCCGATCGAGGCATAGGAACTCACCTGCCAGGGTCGGACGGTTTCGGGCTGCCTGTCCCAGGAGGAGCTCGTCTTGGCGTAGATGACATCCGTGATGAAGTAGTCAGCCGAGACGGATGCCAATGCGGAGTTCTCGAGATCCCTCTCCCCCAGTTCCTTCAGGCTGCCGCTGAACTCGGCATTCACCTCGCTCCTGCGGGGTCCGTAGGTCCACGAAGCCTCCGCGCCTCCGCTGAAGCTCCTCTCCTCGGTGTTTCCGGACTCGATCGAGAGATCCACCCATACGGAGGCGTCGAATCTCCTCGAGTCCTCGCGCCACCAGCGGACGTCGTAGTCCGGGTCCGTGACTGCCCTGATCCTCGATTCGGCGTACTCGTAGCCGGGCTCGAGCCGGAGCGCCTCCAGGTAGCGGTCCAGCGCCGCCGAGGGCTCCCCCCTGCGCTCCTCGATCAGCCCGAGATAGCAGATCGCGAACACGGATGAGGGTTCGATCTCGAGCGCTCTTTCAAGAACCTCTCTCGCCTCCTCGTACATGTCCTGGAAGAGAAGGGACTCTCCCAGGTAGTTCAGGGCGTCCACGCTGGTGCTGTCAGCCCTCACGGCCTCCTCGAAGAGCTCCCGGGCCCGTCCGTAGTCCCCCGAGTCGGAGTACATCAGCCCCCACCCGATCCACACTTCGGAGTCGTCCGGAGCGGTGCGAGCGGCGCGCTCGTAGATCTCTCCGGCCTCTTCTGTCCCGCCCGAGGCCTTGAGCACTTCGGCGATCGACAGGAGTGTCTCCACGGGAAGGCTGTCGGGCTCCGCGGCCGCCATGGCGGTCTCGATCGCGGTCTCTTCGCGCCCCGAGTAGAAGTAGCTCCATGCGAGATCAACCATTGCGTCGGGGGCGGCGGCCAGGGCCGCGGCCATGAGGCTGTCGGCATCGGCATGGAGACCCATCCTGCGGTGGAGGAGAGACATCTCCGCGAGCATCGTTGTTGAGTCGCCGGTCAGGGACATGTACTTCTCCAGCAGGGGAAGCGCTTCGGGAATCCGCTCCCTGTCTTCGAGGATCCTCGCGAGGCGGAGGGTACCGAACGCGTAGGTGCTGTCCACGGCTATGGAACGGGAGTACATGGACGCTGCGCTGTCGGCCAGGCCCCTGTCCTCCAGCAGCATTCCCAGCTCGCCCAGGAGCCATGCGCTGGGCTGGCCCGTTTCGGCGGCCCTCAGGTACCACTCGATCGCGTCGTCCGTCCTGCCCTGGTCCTCGAACAGCAGCCCCCTCTGCTCCCAGCCCCAAGCGTACGACGAGTCGAGGCCCACGGCTGTTTCGTAGGCCTCTCCCGCTCCATCGGGATCGCCCGAGAGGTCGAGGACGTACCCCAGCTCGCCCCAGGTCCACGTGTCCAGGGGATCTGTCTCGAGAGCCTTCCTGAAGTATCCGGCGGCGGCCTCCGGATTGCCCAGGTCCTCCTCCACCAGGCCGCGGTGGACCCAGGCGTCTGTCATCGTGGGATCGAGGCTCGCCGCGGTGTCAAGCCAGTCCGCAGCCAGCTCATAGTCGCCCTCGTCCATCGCCATGAGCCCGAGCCTCAACGCGGCCCAGGCATATCCCGGCGAGACTTCCAAGCCCCTCTGATACCAGACACGGGCGGTGTCCGTGCTTCCGGCCGTCTCGTAGCAGAAGGCCAGCTCTCCGTAGGCCCATGCATAGGAGGAGTCGGCTTCGATCATGGCTCTGTACTGCTTGATCGCGTGCCCGGTCCTCCCCAGCGACTCATAGAGGAGGCCCAGTGCACGCATGGCCTCCATGGAAGTGGAATCCACGGCCACGGCCTGCTCGTAGGCCTCGATCGCCAGGCTGTCCAGCCCCGCAGCGTCCCTCAGTCTTCCGAGCTCGAGCAGCACGAACGGGTTGCCGGCGAGGTCCCGGGCGGCCGACTCGACCAGGGCCAGCGCGGAATCGAGCCCGCCGGAGCCCTCCCACGCCCTTGCAAGGCCCAGCAGGGAGGGGACGTACGCGGAGTCCAGCGAGAGGGCGCCCTGGAAGTTCTCGATTGCGAGATCGTAGCTTCCCAGCTCGAGGAACATCTCCCCAAGGCCGTCCCAGGCCGCCACCAGCACGCTGTCCCTTCCGAGAGCCCTCCTGAAGGCTTCGCCCGCCGCCGGAGGGTCGTCGAGTGAGATCGCCACTCCGCGGGCGGTCCATGACATGGCCGATGAGGAGTCGAGCGAGACAGCCCTGTCGGCCCATTCGAGAACCGTCCAGGAGGCCGCGCCGCCCGACCTGGACCCGGCAATAGCCGCGGCCGCCCAGGCGTCTGCGCGGGATGAATCCGCCTCGACGGCGCCCAGGGCCAGATCGAAGGCGGCATTCCAGTCTCCCGACGAGGCCAGCGTGTACCAGCCTCCCGGTATTGACGAGATCAGCGCCGAGATCACCAGGGCCGTTGTCATGCCGTCACCCCCCATTTCAAGAGGAGAGCGGAGACGACCCCCGCCAGGATGCAGTACACTCCGAACAGCCAGAATCTTCCACCCCGGAGCATCACGACCAGCAGCCTGAGCGCCGCCAGCCCGGACAGGGCGGAGATCGCGAAGCCCGCGGCGAGCACAGGCAGGTCGGCCGCCGGAACCGACTGGATCCGTGCGGCCTGGAGCGCCCCCGCGCCTGCTATCGCGGGAATGGACATAAGGAAGGAGAACCGTGCCGCATCTACTCTGGAAACACCCGAAACCGTGAGAGCGACGATCGTAGAGCCCGACCTGGAGATGCCGGGCAGGATCGCGACGGCCTGCGCCATCCCCGCGAGAAGAGCGCCGACGGGGCCGGGCCTCCCGCACGCGCCGCGGGGGATGGCGCGCGAGGAGACAAGCATCAGCCCGTTCAGCACCAGGAGGAGCGCAGCAGTCCCGGGAGAGCCGAAGAAGCCTTCCAGATCTTCGCGGGCCAGAACTCCGAGAAGGCCGGCTGGAACGGAGGCGAGCGCAAGCAGGGCCAGGAGTGCGAGCTGAGATCTCTCCCCGGCAAGGCAGCCCCTGACGAGCGCCGCGATGTCCGACCTGTAGAAGAAGAGCACCGCGCAGAGGGTTCCGAGGTGGAGGGTCACCTCCAGGAGGAGGCCGCCGCCGTCTCCCGCATCGAGAAGCGCACCCCCGATCACGAGATGGCCCGAGCTCGAAACGGGCAGGAACTCGGTCAGCCCCTGGACTGCCGCCAGTATCGCGACGGGGATCGGCTTCACTTCTCCACGAACTCCGCGTGCAGGGCCGAAAGAGCCAGGTCCCTGGATTCGAGCGGCACAAGGGCGGAGATGGTGGCGTGCGAATCGACGGTTTGGAGCATGTCTATTCCGGCATCCCGGAGGCTGGCGGAGAACCGCGCCATCACGCCGCGGAGCCCGTGCATCCCGGCTCCTACTATGGACACCTTCACGCAGGGCCCGGTGTCGGACCACCTCAGCCCCCCGACGGAAAGGATCCTGCGCACTCTTTCGGCGTCATCCGCGGGCACGGTGAACACCGCGGAGGCTCCGAATACCGTGAACATGTCCATCGAGACGCCCTCGGCGGCTACCATGCCGAACACAGAAGCATGGAATTCTCGTGGGACGCGGCCCGTTCCGTCCACGGAGAACTGCCAGACGGGGCTTCCGGCGGCGACTCCGGTGACGTACCGCCCGCTTCTGATGACGAATGGCTCGACCCTCGTCACCAGCGCTCCCGTCTCGTGCGAGCGAACCTCGATCGGAATGCCCGACTCGATCGCCAGCTCGGCGGCCCTGGGATGCACGACCTTCGCCCCCTGCCAGGACATCTGGCGAAGGTCCTCGGCGCTTATCCGTTCTATCCTCGAAGCCGAGGGAACCAGCGCCGGGTCGGCGGTGAAGACGGCTTCGACATTCTTGAAGAGAACGACTTCGTCTGCGCCGAGCGCGGCGCCGAGGGCCATGGCGGTCGTGTCGCTCCCCCCCCTGCCCAGAGTCGTGATGCGGCCGTCCCGTGCGCGCCCCTGGAATCCGGCCACGACCGCGCAGGCGCCCCGGGAGAGGGTTTCCCGGATCGGGCCCGTCTCCACGCACTCGATGTCGGGAACGCTCGGATGGCCGTCCGTCACTATCCCGGCGTCCCATCCGGCGAGGGCTTCGGATGGGATCCCGGCCTGCCTCAGCGTCTCAGCCATGACGACCGCAGAGATGACCTCGCCGCAGCAGAGCACGAGATCGCGCTCGGCGGGAGGGCTGGACCCGGCGAGCGCAAGAAGGGTGTCCGTCGCGTACGGGTCGCCCGACCTCCCCATCGCGGAAACCACGACTACGAGCCCGTCCCCGGCCTCCACGGCCTTCCTGCAGTGTCCGGCCGCGCCGGCTCTTCCGCGGGGATCGCCGATGCACGTCCCGCCGAACTTGAATACCCTCAGAGCCAAGAAGCCTCCCTCGATGCGCGGCCGATCTGCGCCGTGCCGCTGCCAGCGGGATTCTACATGTACGGAGGTGCGGCGGCCACAGGGCCGCTTCCGCGCATCGGCGGCACCTTATATTGCCGGCGCTCGACGACCGGCCGAGGAGGGCTCTTGACCGCAGGAACGCGCTCGGTTTGCATGCTGGTAAGGAACGAGCTCTGGAACGACGCCAGGGTTAAGAAGGAGGCCAGGAGCCTCCTGGCGGCGGGCTGGAGGGTCTCCATTGTGTGCAGGCAGGAGCCCGGTGCACCGGCGGTCGAGAACTGGAACGGAGTCAGGGTCGTCAGGCCCAGGTACAGATCGGCCCTCACCGAGAACCTTCGCAGGAAGGCCGACTCGGCCGGCGGGCGGGGGCTGGCGGCGCGGCTCGCCCGGGCCGTCAGGAGAAACCGGGTCCGCAGGTTCCTCTCCGACGCCTTCCGGAACACCATGTACGAACTTCGCCTGCTCGGGGTGCTGCTCCGGGAGAAGGCATCCGTCTATCATGCAAACGATCTGGACACGCTTCTTGTCTGCCGGCTGGCGGCGACCATCCGGGGAGCCCGGCTGGTCTACGATTCGCACGAATTGTGGCTGGGATCGGCAAGATACCTGAGGGAGACCGGCCGGCTCGGGCGCCTCAGGGACAGGCTCACGGAGCGTCTGCTCGTAGGGGGCTGCGATGCGGTCATCGCCGTCACTCCCGGCAGGGGCGCCGAGATGGAGCGGATGTATCCCCGGATGAAACCCCCTCTGATCGTCGAGAACTGCCCCGAGGTGACTCCTCGGACAGAGAGGACCGGAGCACTGCGGAGCCTCGTCGGCGCCGGGCGGGACACGCCCGTCATCCTGTACCAGGGGATCATCGCGTTCGAGAGAGGACTGGAACAGCTCGTGGAGGCGGCCTGGCTCCTGGCCGGCGAGGGGATCCTCCTGGTCATCATGGGCCACGACGTCACCGGGGGGAAGATTGCGAGGATGGCTGCGGATCCGACGCTCGGAGAAACCCTCCGGGTGCTTCCTCCCGTGAGATCGGAGGATCTGCCGGTGTACACCGCGGATGCCGACGCCGGGCTGATCCTCTTCAGGAACACCTGTCTGAACCACTACTATTCCCTTCCGAACAAGCTCTACGAGTACATGATGGCGGGGATTCCGGTCATCGCCAGCGACCTGCCCGAGATCGCCAGGGTGGTGAAGGAGGGCGACTTCGGCCTGCTGATAGATCCCGGGGATCCCGCCGCTATAGCGGATGCCGTCCGCCGCGCCGCCTCCGATCCCTCCTGGAGAGCCGCTGCGGGAGCCCGCGCCAGGGCTGCCGCCGAGCGGGTCCACAACTGGGGCGAACAGGAGAAGGTCCTCCTCGCCGCATACGAAGGTTTGGTCCGGGCCGGGGGTCCGGCCCGATGAGAACCGCCTGCGTTCCCGACTTCCTCTCCGACTGCTTCCTGGCGGAGCCGGCCGAGCCGGAGCGAGGAGGACATGGCCCGGCCCGGCGCATGCCCCTTCCTGCGGAAGGGCCCGATGGCGGCGACATGGCTGACATGATTGCTGCGACGCACGCCGGGATTCCGCTTCTCCCGCTTTCACGGGCTGTTGCCGACGGGGAGACGACGACTATCTTCTGCACCTCCGCCGGGCAGGCAGAGGAGAAGGGGTGGGAGATCCCGGTCGAGCCCGGCGCTCCCTCCCTCGCCGGGGCCGGCGTTCGAGCGCCTGACGGACGATCAGGGGCTGTCGGAGTCGAGGGGCAGGGAGGCTTCGGCGAAAGCCGCGAGCGAGTTCTCGGCGCGGGCATGCGCCGACGCGCTGGAGAGGGCCTGGGCCTCGATTCCGCCTTCCGGAAGGAGCATGGACGCGGCTGATGAGTGACCGCAGGCTGAACAGGATGTTCTTCCTCGCCTATACCTTCCCGCCGGTGTCCACCGGCTCCGGGCCGCGGTGCGTGGCTTTCAGCCGCTGCATGCCGGAGGGGGGCTGGACCCTCATCCCGGTCGTATCGCGCAATCCCGTGGGCCTGCCGCTGGACGAGAGCCTTCTGGACTCCCTGCCGCCCGACGTCCTCGAATCCCGGATAGTTCTTCGCGACCCCCTCGGCAAGTTTGCGATGCCCCAGGATCCGATGTACGAGCCGGGAGGCGACCGCTCGACACAGCGCCTGAACAGGCTTCTCAAGCTGCTCAGGAGCCTCTTCAGGCTGTACGTTCTCATACCCGACAAGGCGATGATCTGGTCCATGGAGGCATCCAAGGCCATCGTTCGCGCCGCCCCCGAGTCCGGGGCGAGGATGATAATGTCCTTCGGCCCCCCGCACTCGTGCCATATCGCCGCAATGAAGGCTTCGCGCAGGACCGGCCTCCCCTGGGTCGCGCACTTCGGCGATCTCTGGACCTACGACTCGCTCAACGAGTGGCAGTACGTCTCTTCTTTCAGCAGGATGATACAGAGGCGGCTCGAGGCCAGAGTGGTGACGGGCGCAGACGGAATCCTGACGACCAGCGCCAGCTCTTCGGAGTATTTCGAGCGCACCTACGGCCGGCGCTGCCCACCCACCCACTTCCTCCCCAACGGGTACGATCCGCAGATTCTTTCGCCCGCGCCGGAGCCGGACAGGAATCCGGGAGAGAGATTCACGATAACTTATACCGGCTTCTTCATGGGCACTCAGACCCCGGAGCACTTCTTCGAAGGGCTCAGGCTGTACTTCTCCCGCAGACCCTCCAGCAGGCTCCGGGTGCGCATAGTGGGCGACCTTCGGCCCCTGCACAGGAACATGCCCGAGCGACTCGGCATCGCCGACAGACTGGAGATCACAGGGCAGGTCTCGTTCGCCCGTGCGCGGGAAGAGCAGATGGCAGCCGACGCTTTGATGGTCATGTACCCGCCTCTTCCCGGCTCGGAGGTGAAGAATCCCACGAAGCTGGCCGAATACCTCCTCGCCAGGCGGTCCATCCTCGCGATCGTGGCCGAGGGCGAGCTCTCGAGGACCATCGAGGCTCTCGAGGCAGGCTACTCCGTGCCCCAGGACCCCGAGCTGATCTCGGAGGTGCTTGCCAGGATGGAGGACGACTGGAGCGAAGGCAGGCTGAGGATCGTCAGCGACATGGACGCCGTCGCGAGAATGTTCGACATGAGGCAGGGCTGCAGGAGTCTGGGGCTGTTCCTCGACCAGATTGCGAGCAGGGGACGCCTCAGGTGGGCTGCGTTATCTTCCCGGCACGCCAGGGGAAAGGGGTGGAGATGACCTGGGACGACGACATCCCCGACGAGGACGACCTCGAGGACGAGGACGAGGACGATTTCGACGAGGATTCCGACGAAGACGAAGAGGACGAGCCCGACGCGGCCGAGTTTCCGGATACCGGCGGAGAATGGGCCTGGGAGGACTCGGACGACGACGAGGACGAGGAAGAGGAAGACGAAGAGGAAGATTTCGACGAGGACGACGACGATTTCGACGAAGACGAATAACGCGTCCCCGTTTCATGATCCGGAGCCGTCCGCGTTTTCCGCGGTATCCCGATGAGGTTTCCGCCCCTTGCGGGCGGGTCTTGCCCCCGGGTTCCTGCCCGTCGGGACCATACTCCAGATCTCCGATGAAGCGGCTCCGGCATACCCCGTGAGGCTGCCCGCGGGTGCATTCCGCCCTGATCGGGCCGTCATCGGGCCATGAACGGCATCGGTGCATCGCTGGTACTTTTTTCGGGGGCGTTCGTGCAGGGCGTCACCGGGTCCGCCTTCTCCCTGCTGTCCCTCCCCCTTCTGACGCTCATCGCCCCGGCGGCAGAGGCCGTGCCGGTGCTTTCCGTCTTCGGGCTTGCCGTGAACCTGATGGTTCTCCTGTCCGCTCCGCGTGCCGCCAGACCCCTCCGCTTCCTCCCGCTCTACGTCACGGGACTGGTCTTCACCTTGCCGGGGATACTTCTGCTGGAGGTTCTGCCTGACAGGCCCGTGAGGCTGGTCGTGGGGGTTCTGGTACTGGCCACGGCGCTCGCCTGTCTCGCCGGGAGGGGCGCTTCGAAGCCGGGGCACGAGCGGCTGGCGCTTGCCCTGATCGGAATCGCCAGCGGCCTCATGAACGGGCTCACGACCTTCAGCGGGCCGCCCGTGATAGTCTTCCTCGCTGGCACCGGGGCCGAGAGGGACGAGTTCCGTGCGAATCTGTCCCTCTACTTCCTCATTCTCAATGTCTTCATGGTGCCCATGCTGGTTTCGCGGGGCCTGCTGACGCCTGCGCTGTGGGGTGACATCGCGAGGCTCGCGCCTTTCGTGCTGGCGGGCTCGCTGGGCGGCAGTCTGGTCGCCCGGCGCATCGACCGCGTGCTCTTCCGCAGGATGGTGCTGGTACTGCTCGCCTCACTGGGTCTGATGGCAGTGGCGATGGCCCTGGCCTGAGGATCTCCTCCCGGGCGGCCCGGGCCGGAACGGCCCCCGAGCGGAACTCTCTCACATATCTTCCGCGCCCGCCGTATGTTTGCTGTTTACGAGGGATTCCACTCAGGGGAGGCAGACCGTGGCAGACGACAAGGTGAGGTACTCCGTAAGCCCCGAGGGCGAGAAGTTCCCGCTCCCGACCGAGGCCGACATCCCCGCCGAGATGGACCGCCTGCGCGCCCTGGCGGAAGAAAACCGGAGGCTGGGGCGCGAGATCGTGGGTGTGGTTGGCCTGGGTTTCGTGGGTGCCGTGATGGCCGCGGTGGTGGCCGATTCGAAGCGGCCGGACGGCACGCCGGGCAAGTTCGTCATCGGCATGCAGCGCCCGAGCACCAGGAGCTACTGGAAGATCCCCCTGTTCAACCGTGGCGTCTCCCCCGTGACGGCCGAGGATCCCGAAGTCGCCCCCATGATCCGCCGCTGTGTCATCGAGCGGAAGACCATGACCGCGACCTTCACCGAGGAGGCCCTGAGCCTTGTGGACGTCGTCGTCGTGGACGTGCAGTGCGACTACCTGAAGGAGCGGCTCGGCGACTGCCGCGAGGGTGCCGCCGACATGGCCGCCCTCGAGGAGTCGCTGGGCGTGATCGCCCACAACATCCAGCCCCACGCGCTGGTGCTGATCGAGACCACCGTCCCGCCCGGCACCACCGAGCAGGTTGCATATCCGATCATGAAGAAGATCTTCGAGAAGCGCGGCATAGCCGTGGAACCCCTGCTGGCGCACAGCTACGAGCGAGTCATGCCGGGTAGGAACTATGTCGCCTCGATCCGCGACTTCTGGAGGGTGTGCAGCGGCACCAACGCCGAGGCCCGCGAGCGCGTGGTGAAGTTCCTGAACGAGGTCCTGAACACGAAGCAGTTCCCCCTGACGGTGCTCGACAGGCCGATCGAATCCGAGACCGCCAAGATAGTCGAGAACAGCTTCAGGGCAACCATGCTTGCATTCCTCGACGAGTGGTCGGTGTTCGCCGAGCGGAACGGAGTCGATCTCAGGAAGGTCATCGACGCCATAAGGGTGAGGCCTACGCACTCGAACATGATCTTCCCCGGTCCGGGCATCGGGGGGTACTGCCTGCCCAAGGACGGCGGGCTCGGCGTCTGGGCATACAGACACATCATGGGCTTCGACGACGACATCTTCAGGATCACGCCCATGGCAGTGGACATCAACGACACCCGGTCCCTGCGGGTGCCCCAGATGGTTCGCGACGCACTGCGCAACATGAACAGACAGGTGGCCGCGGCCGAGGTGCTGGTGCTGGGCGCATCCTACCGCGAGGATGTGGGCGACAGCAGATACAGCGGCTCCGAGATCATCGTCCGCAAGCTGACGGAGATGGGGGCCGAAGTGCGGGTGCACGACCCGTATCTCGAACATTGGTGGGAGTTCGAGGCGCAGGACACATACCCGAAGCCCGGCTACAGCTGGGCGCGTTTCTTCCACCGCCAGAACCAGCTCGTGAATCTCAGGATCGAGAAGGACCTCCGGAAGGCCATGAAGGGTGCCGACGCGATCATCCTGGCGGTGAGGCATGCCGAATATCTGAAGCTCGACCCCGACGAGGTATTCGATGCCGTGGGGAAGCCCTTCGCGGTGATCGACTGCTTCTGCATCCTCGACGACGCGAAGATCCGCAGGTACTTCGAGCTGGGCTGCGAAGTGAAAGGGCTGGGGCGCGGACACGTGAAGCGCATCAAGGAGAGCGTGGCAGGCAGGCGGTGATGAGGATGCGTCCGTTCATCCCCGTGTTCCTTCTGGCCGCGGGAGGCGCCGCTGTCCAGCCTGTCTTTCTCGGCGACGGCATCGCGCTGGCCGTCCCGCTTTCGGATACGCTCGTTCTCTGCACCGACACGCACGGCGGGTTCTTCACCGTATCCATACCCACGGGCGTCCGCACCCGGTGGACTCCCTCGTGGCGGCCGGAGGAAGCCGGATGGGAGATCAGGGAGGGCTTTTCGTACGACGGGTTCGTCTTCGCGCTGGACGTCAGTCCCAACCTCCGGCACGTGGTGTTCGCGCAAGGAGTCCGGCTGCCCGAGCGGTACGAAGTGCCCGAAGATCTCGAAGGCATGAGGGGCTGCTTCGTTGTGGTGGTGTGCGGCGCCGACGGAGGTGACGCCGTCCCCGTGGCGATCGGGGTGGAGGTGGGAGGCGGCCCGGAATACTGCTTCACATCCGACTCGCGACGCCTAGTGGGCCAGCCCTTCTATCCATGCAGGCCCGCGCCGGACGGATACGCGGAGTTCCTCGCGGGCGGCTGGGATGCGCCGCCGCCCGTTCCGCCATTCGACTGGTACGACATCGAGACCGGAGAGCGCGGAACCATTCCCGGCCTGAGCGTGGGCGACGGCTTCTGGAAGTGTCCCTACAGCGACTTCTTCAGAATCGAGAACAACTGGTACATGGAGCACGAGTTCTCCAGCTTCGCAACAGGAGGAGTCACGGGCCGCTATTCGGTTCCGGACGGCGTGGATGGAGGGTACATCCGTGGCTGGGTTCTTCCCGACGCAGTTCTGATGGAGGGGGAGGAGTGCTGGAAGGTCCTGTACGTGGACGGGACGGTGACCGACGGCCCGTCTATCTACGACTGGGACCTCTACTGCTGGCTCCCCGACGGCACCTACCTCTTCACCACCGACGGCGGGGCGACGGTTCTCCACGGGAACGTGGACTGGACGACCGGCGAGGCTTCCGATGTCACGATCTGCCCCGGGCTGGAAGCCTTCATCGAGGAGTCTTTCGTGCCTCTTCCGGGCTCTCAGGGTGTGTTGATCCTCACACCGGCCATGTGGGGTGACGGCAGGCTGTCCTACTACCCCCTTCCCTGATGGCCGACCCCCTGGGCGGATACTGTTGAGAAAGCCCGGTTTCGCATCCCTCATCCTGGCAGCCGGGCTCTCCGCGGCCGGAGTCGACCCCTCGGTGCTCCCCGAGGGTGTTCTGGAATCCGTACAGCTCGACAGTGTGACGGTCTTCTGCGTGGCGGACTCCGGCTTGTTCTTCACCCTCGACGTGCCCACGGCGAAACGGCTGCATGGTTGCCCTCGTGGACTCCGGAGGATGACGGCTGGGAGGTCCTGGGACCGCCGCACGACCTGATGGTCAGCCCGGACGGCCAGCTGGTGGCATTCACCCAGAGCGTGCGGGTGCCGGACCGGGTCAAGTTCCCTCCGGGCTTCTACGGCTCCCGCGACCCCGACCTTCTCCAGACGGCGCGCACGGACGGGTCTGATGCCCGCCCGGTGGCAGTCGGCGTCTCGGTCGGCTCGGGCCCCCGCGCCTCTTTCGATCCGGGTTCTTCGACCCTGCTCCTCGAGGGGTACGCACCCTGCGTCCCGACCCCCGAGGGCTACTCTGTGTAAATGCTCGGCAGGTCAGAGACCCTGCCATTCGACGCATACGACCCTGATACCGGAACGCTTGTCCCGACCGACGCCATGGATCCTGCAAAGACCGACTGAAGCTCCCTCTCCATGATATCCCGCATAGTTGAATCCAGCCTCAGGTCTGGATTCCGGTGAACGAGTCATGAACACCTCCTGCAGGAGGTGGCTGCAGGCATTCCATCTTCGATCTCCCTCATCGTCAGCATTCATTTCCATTCAGCAGGCGTCTGGCCCTTCCGGCAGTGACGACATCGGCTGTTTCTGGGCTGTTGCGTGCGGCAGGCCAGTGCTTCGGCTGTCAGAGGCTTGTTGACAGGCCCCCCCCCCCTGATTCTCATAATAAACGAGGGATCGACAAGAGGAGGGGAAATGAAGACTCTTGCAGCGATTGCACTGCTGGCTGCTGTTGCGTATGCATCGGAGGAACAGTGCTACTTCAACGGCACGGTCGACTGGGGTGACGAGGCTGACTACGCCGTTGTGAAGCTTTCATGCGATGATGGTCATGAGGTTGTGGACACCCTGCACGTCGCAGACCCTGGCGGACCATACGAGTTCGGCTGGTACACGACAGAATTCGTCAATTCAAATGAGGAATGGAGGGTGGACTGCTGGCTGGTCCTCCACGGAGAGACTGTGCCGACTCCGAAGTTCGCAGCCGGCCTGACCTGGCCGGAGAGCTTCCGCTACAATCAGTCATACTACTGCACCATCTGCTTCGAATGGTAGCCTTCTGCAGGATGATCCGCTAGAATAGCCGAGGGGTTGTCGGTTCGATGAACAAGCGCCTGTTGATCCCCTGCCTTCTCTTGTCACTGCATCCCGGTATTCCGGACACCGCAGCTGCAGAGTCTCCCGGGAACGGGATAGGCTGGTGGAACACCTACGGCGGACGACCGGGCTGGGACGAATGCTCCGGCTTGGCCGAGTGCCTCGACGGCGGCTTCCTGCTCGCGGGATTTACCGACGCCTGGACATCAGAAATGGATGCATTCCTCGTGAGGACCGACCAGTACGGCAATCCGCTCTGGGATTCGCGCGTCGGCGGAGATCAGGCTGACGAAGCCTGGGATGTGCTCGCGACTGTGGATGGAGGGTTCCTGGTTGCAGGCTGCACTTACTCGTACGGCCTCGGCGATGGCGATGCCTGGCTGGTCAGGACCGATTCGTCGGGGAGCGTCCTGTGGTCCCGGACCTATGGAACGCGTGAAGACGACTGCTTCTACAGCATCATGCCCGTTTCGGACGGGTGCTTCATCGTGGCGGGCATGTCGGGTGAATATCCTGTGGATGTCTCCATGTACCTCGTGAAGGTCGATCAGGAAGGGAACGAACTCTGGCACAGGAACTACGGCGGTGGTTCTGCCAACAGCGCTGATTTCGCCATGGAGACTCCTGATGGAGGTTTCATCCTTGCCGGGAAGAACATGTCGAACAGCTCAGGGTCGGCCGACGGCTGGCTCATCAAGACGGATTCCCTGGGGGGCCTGGAATGGGACACGATTCTCGGCGGTCCGGGATACGACAGGTTCCGACATGTTGCGGTCTCACCAGCAGGAGGTTACATCGCCGTAGGTGGCAGCGGCACTGATTCAGGCGATGATGACGACCTCTGGATCGTAGCTGTGGATCAGACAGGTGACTCTCTCTGGAGCCGTTGCTATGGGGAGCCTTACGGCAGCGAGGGTGCCAAGTGGATATCTGTTGCTCCCTCAGGCGGGTTCTACATCGCAGGCACCAGTGGTTCCCACGGCTGGCCGTACTCGGACATGTGGCTTCTGCAAGTGGATGAGGTCGGCCAGTTCGTCGGGGAGGACTACTATTCCGGCCCCTACTGCGATTCCGGGGAGTGTGGCATCATCACCGGCGACGGCGGAGTGGTTTGTGCGGGAAGTGCCGGAGCCTACGGTGAGTTCGATTTCCTCCTCGTGGAGTTCGTCCCGCCCATGGGGGGCATTCCGGAAGCCGGTCCTCCCGCGGAATGTGGAGCGATTGTTACGGCGCATCCGAACCCGTGTTCCGGCTCGTGCGTCGCAACAGTCTGCTCACCTGTCGAATGTATCTGCATGATCGGGCTCTACGATATCGCGGGAAGACTTGTCACGACTGTGTTCGAAGGGCCGGTCCAGGCTGGATCCAGCAGCTTCCCCTTCGACACCGACGGTCTGCCGGCAGGAGTCCTCTACATTCGGATATGCTCGGGATACTTCTCGGCTTCAACCAGATTCGTCGTCCTCAGATAGCCTGTCAACAGGGGTCAGAGTTAACTTCGTTAACTTCGTTCCTTCCTGATGCCACACATATATTTACACCAGCCTTTGCGTTATTCCGGACATTCCCTGATACCTGTTCCGTGTTTGTTCCTTCTTTCAGCATGTTCATCATAATCCTTCTTATAGCCTCGCATGATGCCATTGCCGGCGAACCCGACGGATCGCCCCGCCTTCGCTCCTTTCATTGATTGAAGACCCGCCTGCATGTCAGGGCTTGACGAATACAAACAAATGTTTATGCTTGGGGCGGAAGGAGGGCAGACATGAACGCCGAGATCCGCAACCTGCCGCCCATGACCGTGCTGTGCGCGGGCCGGGAGGGCTCCCTCAGCACTCTGCCGGGCGCCTTCGAGCGCCTGTTCCGGTATCTCTCGGGACGACACGTCGAGCCGGGGCCCGACCTCATGACCATTCACAACGCCGACCCCGTTGCGTCGCCGTTCGGCCGCCTGCAGTCCGAGGCCGCCGTGTCACTCGGCACAGGACACCAGCCCGATGCCCCCGGAATCAGCGTGAAGGTTCTGCCCGGCGGCACCTATGCCGTGTACAGGCATACCGGCCCGTACTCGAGCCTCATGACGGCCTGGGTGCGCTTCAGGGAAGCCCTGGGAGAACTCATCGCCGGGCCGCAGGCCGGGCCGTTCTTCGAGGTCTATGTCAGCGACCCGGAGACGACTCCGGAATCCGATCTCGTCACGGAGCTCTACTGCAAAGTGCTCGACGACGGGATGCCGGCCTGCTCCTGATCAGAGGCGGGCGATTTCGCCCGGGTTCCTCTCGAGCCAGTCGATGTAGTATGCGGGTTTCCGCCCGGGCTCGAGTTCGCCGTCAGCGACGAGTTCCTCGAGCCTCGCGAGGAGACGGCCCATCTTCGGGCCATCCAGGTCTCCGATGCCGCCGGCCTTCTCCAGCGCCGGCGCAAGGCTCTTCGGAAGCAGTCTGACATCGGCCCTGCACTCCCCGAGCCTCCTCTCCAGCTCGTCCAGGTCCCTGAGCCTTTCTTCCCGGTGCTCAGGGGCCAGCGCCGCCGCGTCGGCCCTTGCAAGCGCCAGGAGCAGGTCCAGCCCCGGCCCTGCGTCCCTCTTCAGCCTCCTCAGGGCCGACTCGGTCCAGGATTTCTGGTAGAGCGCCGGCTTCATGTGGAGCCTCACGAGCTTTGCGACGGCCTCGCGGCGCTTCTTCGAGAACTTCAGCCTTTCAGCGACAGCCAGAGCGATCTCTCCGCCTGCATTCTCGTGCCCGTGGAAGTGCGGGGTTCCCCAAAGATCGGCAAATCGGGTGGAGGGCTTGCCGGCATCGTGAAGCAGAGCGGCCCAGCGGAGGTCGAGGTTCCTCCCTGTCGCCTCTAAAACGGTGAGCGTATGCCGCCATGCGTCCAGATGGTGCCAGGGCCCCTGAGGCATCCCCTGCTCGCCCGCCAGAGGCACCAGCTCGGGAAGCACGATCTTCAGAAGCCCGGTGGTCCTGAGAAGATCCACCGAAGCGGCGGCGACCCGGCCGGACTCCGAGTCCAGCATCTCGTCCAGCTCCATCAGCCACCTCTCCCTGGAGACGAAGTCCAGCTCCCCGGCGTGAGCCTCCATGGCGGCGAGCAGGCCGGAGTCGAGAGCGAATCCGTATCTGGCAGCGAATCTCACGGCCCGGAGCATCCGCAGAGGATCCTCCCGCATCGTCACCACCGGGTCCATCGGCGTGCGGATGATCCCCGCGGATATGTCGGCCCGGCCCCCGAACGGATCCACAAGCGCGCCTGTGGCGTCGGCCGCCATGGCGTTGATGGTGAAGTCCCGCCTTCTCAGGTCCTCCTCCAATGAGCTTCCGAAGATCACCTCGGGCTTGCGGCTCCTCTTCCTGTAAACCTCGGCCCTGAAGGTCGTGATCTCTATCTTGCGGTGAACGCCTGCCTTCGTGTGCATCGCCGATATCGTCCCGAATCCGGCTCCGACATCCCAGGTCCTGAGGCCGAGATTCTCGAGTATCCTTTTCGTGTCGGGGGGACGGGCGCTCGTCGTGAAGTCCAGATCATCCTGCCGGGATTTCCGGGACAGGATCCTGTCGCGTACAACGCCCCCGACCAGATAGATTTCGAATCCTGCCTTCTCGAAGGCGGAGAACAACTTCCTTTCCAGCGGATAGACCCTGATTCCTTCTGTCATACCCGCAAGATACATCCTTCGCACCCAGCGGCAAGCCGAAGTGGTGCGGTTTCCGCGGAGCCGGTTATCTTCCTGCCGTCCGGTGCAGGATCATCCCGGAAGGGGGAGCAGTGAACGTCTTCTTCGTGATTCTTCTTTCCGTGCCCGCATCGATGGAGTCGCCTCTGGACGGCTGGTTCCTCGATGCCGAGGCCGGCATGGCCTTCAGCAACTATAACGACGTGAGGATACCGGGGGATTCCGGTACGGAGTTCTCCCTGACGGAGGATTTCGAGACCGATCCCGCCATCGCAGTCAGGCTGAGAATAGGAAGGACGCTGGGCGAACGGCACCATGTCAGCCTTTTCGCCGCTCCTCTGCGTTTCGAAGCCGGGGGTGCGGCAGGAGAGGACATCTCCTACAATGGAACCGTCTTCCCAGCGGGAACCGATATCTCCGCGTCATACAGGTTCGACTCGTACAGGTTCACCTACAGGTACGACCTGGTCAGAAACGGGAGGCTCACCGCAGCCGCAGGCTTCACCGTGAAGGTCCGTGACGCGGCCATCCACCTCGAGGGCGGGGGCCTGGAATCCACGAAGTCGAACACCGGTCTGGTGCCACTCGTGAGCTTCTCGCTGGACTGGGCGGCCACGGGAAAGCTCCACCTGCTCCTCGACGGAGACGCTCTGGCGGCTCCGCAGGGAAGGGCCGAGGACGTCTTTCTCGGCGCCGGATGGGCGTTCGACCCAGGCACCGTCCTGAGGGCGGGTTACAGGATTCTGGAGGGCGGGGCCGACAACGACGAGGTGTACAACTTCACCATGGTGAGCTTCGCCGCTCTGGGCTTCAGCCTGGCCCTGTAGATGCCCGCAGCGATCGTGGAGAAGGCTCTGAGACTTCTCCGGGATTCTTTCTCGGTTTGCCTGGTGCTTTTCCGGGTACTGGTGCCCGTGCTGGTGATAGTGAAGATCCTGGAGGCGGCCGGCGGAATAGCGCTCCTGGGGCGCCTGCTCGCCCCCGTGATGGGTGTCGCCGGCCTACCGGGCGCGACCGGGCTGGTCTGGGCCGCCGCCATGATCACCAGCCTCTACGGAGGCATCGTGGTCTTCCT
>JAAYTY010000012.1 GCA_012523605.1 Candidatus Fermentibacterota bacterium | reverse complement strand
CGGTCGGGCTGGCCGTACAGCAACGCGAGGACACGCATCTGGACGCGCGAGAAGAGACCCTCGGCCAGACCGAGTGCCGGGAGATGCCGGCTTTCCCCGTCATGTCCGGTGAATGGTGGTTTATCCGCGGAGGCGCTTCTACCCATTTCGGGTATATCTATACCCTTTTTGGGTATTGTCAAGGTCGAGGTGGTGCCCCTCGTTCTCGACTGAGCCCATCTACGGTCTCTCGCAAGATCCCTGCGGGATCATTGCTGGCGACGCGGTCAGTCCCGCCGCAACGGGCGGGACTGACGACATGGAACACACTGATGCCCTACTTGGCCCATCTCGCTGAAGTCTAAAACCTTATCGGTCGCAATACCATGAAAAAGGAAAGTTGCGCTTTCGGATTTCATGCTATATTCCTGGCATGATAAGAAGGTCCAGGCTGGAGGAAGAGATCAGGCAGGCGCTTGGCAGGAGCCCCGTCGTCGTGATGACCGGGCCCAGGCAGAGCGGCAAGACCACTCTCGCCAGGCAGTTCGTCGATGCCGACTCTGCGAACTACTTCGACCTGGAGGACCCTCTCTCCCTGGCAAGGCTCGAGGAGCCGATGACCGCGCTCGGCGCGCTGGACGGCCTCACGGTCATCGACGAAATCCAGCGCAGGCCGGACCTCTTCCCCGTACTCAGGGTGCTGGTGGACCAGCCCCGCAGGAAGAGGAGGTTCCTCATCCTGGGAAGCGCCTCGGGAGCGCTTCTCAGGCAGTCCTCCGAGTCCCTCGCGGGACGGGCGGAGTTCATCGACATCACCCCCTTCCGCCTGACCGAGGTCGGTCTCGAGAAGGAGAACAGCCACTGGCTCAGAGGCGGCTTTCCGCCATCCTTCCTGGCCTCCGATAACAAGACCTCCTTCCTGTGGCGAAGGTCGTTTGTAAGGGCCTTCCTCGAGCAGGACCTGCCTGGGATGGGCGTGCGCCTGGCCTTCCCGGCGATGTTCAGGTTCTGGAGCATGCTGGCCCATTATCACGGGCAGATCTGGAAGGCGGCGGACCCCGCGCGTGCCATGGGCGTATCCGAGCCCACGGTGAGGCGCTACCTCGACATACTCACCGGATCGTTGATGATCCGCCAGCTCAAGCCCTGGCACGAGAACCTCGCGAAGCGACAGGTCAGGTCCCCGAAGATCTACTTCACCGATTCCGGGCTGCTCCATGCGATGCTCGGGATACGGACCCCGGACGATCTCCTGCGTCATCCCAGGTGCGGGGCGTCCTGGGAGGGGTATGCCCTCGAGGAGATCGTCACCGCTGTTGCGCCGGACGAGGTCTTCTTCTGGGCCACGCACAACGGGGCCGAGCTGGACCTGCTGGCGATCAAGGACGGGAAGAGGCTCGGTTTCGAGTTCAAGCGCGCAGACGCCCCGAAGATGACCCCTTCCATGAGGATAGCTTCGGAGGACCTCGCCCTGGATTCCCTGACTGTCGTCTATCCCGGGGCCAGACCGTACTCCCTGGGTCGGGGTGTCTCTGTAGTCCCTCTCAGGGAGCTGATCTCGGGCAGAAGCGGCTAGGGCGCCGTAGGCTCGGCTCCCAGGTGATCGAAGGCCGGTCACGATCTTGCCGGTCTCGGGCGGGTCGAAGGGGCGGCTGGTGGTGCTGTAGAGGCTTGCCCAGGAGATGACGGTTCTATCGTCCTATCTGCTGACTTCTTCGGCGCCCGCTGACTCCCCGGGACGAGCCTGTCCTGGAAGCCATGTTACCCGCACTTCGGTAGCCTCGTCTTTTTCCGGCAAAGATCTTTTCTCATACCCCTTCGCGATTCGACCGAGCAGGTCTTTGGCCGATTCGGTCAGCTCCTCGAGCTGGCGCTTCCTCTTCGCGATGCTGAGGGCGGAGTACTCGTCTGGAAGGCCGTCTGAAAGGACGTTCTGGAAACCCTCGTGTCCGAGGAACGAGAGGAGCCCTCTCCACGGGTATCCCAGTTTCAGGAGTGAGTCCAGTGCTTGGGCGGGCGTCGGGGTGGCGTCCCTGCCATCGAGAAGATCCAGGTCGGCGTATTTCACGGCAGCCGCCCGCCTGAGAAGGGTGGCGACACCCTCCTTCAGGGACAGCTCCAAACCCTTCCGCGCTGACTCCTCGATCGCTGTCTCCTTCTTGAGAAGTTCTTCCACCTGCCTTCCGAAGGAATCACGGATCAGCTCCTGCTTCTCCTGTGGCCAGGCCGTGGGGGCGTTCCCGGCTTCCTTCTCCATCGCCTCGAGGGTGACTATCTCCATCGGCTCCGTATCGCCTGATCCGTAGAAAGCTCTCAGTCCGGTCGCTTCTGACTCGAGGAGCGCTAGTCCCTCCGGTGGGCTGCTCGTGCCCTTCTCGGCGATTTCGGTCAGGAGGTCCTCCAGAAGAGGTTCTCCCCAGGTCATGAACCTGACCGAGTAGGGATGTTCATCGAAGACGGCTGGCGAGAACGTCACGACATGCGTGTTGGAGCCGGAAGTGAAGTGGTAAGCGCCCTGTATCACCTCGTGCTTCCTGAACCGGGCAGCGGTCAGCGGAGAAGTCGTCAGGTGGCGCTCCAGGTCAGCGAGCCCGAGCGGCCCTGATGCGGGCCTGACCGCCTTCACGGACTCGTCCACCCACTTGTCGAGGTCGAAGGCGTCTGCGGTCTGGGTCTCAAGCTGCTCCCTGATGCTGGCGATTTCCCGGTCGAGAAGACTCTGACGTTCCTCCCTGGGTGTCATGGCCGCCTTCTCGATCGTCCTGGCCACCCTCTGGAGGATGGGCTGGAGGGCTCCTACGACATCCACGAACCAGGTGATCCTCTCGGACAGCCGCTGATAGACTACCGCCTCGACTGTCTCCTCGATGAAGAAGTTCCGGATCCAGACATCGGGATAGAGCTGCCCGATACGGTCGATCCTCCCGATCCTCTGCTCTACTCTCATAGGGTTCCAGGGCATGTCGTAGTTGACGAGCACGCCGCAGGTCTGGAGGTTCAGACCCTCGCTCGCCGATTCCGTGCACAGAAGGATCTTCAGGTGGTCGCCCGCCTTGAACTCCTTCTTGATCTCCTCCTTGTTCATGTACTGCCAGGAGAAGCCGTTCCAGACCTCTCCGCCCCGCCCGCTGTAGCATGCCACCTGCGACCCGTAGACCTGTCGGAGCCTGTCGCGGAGATAATCCATCGTATCCGTGTACTGCGTGAAGAGGATCACCTTGTCTCGGGTGCTGAGGAGATCCCCCAGCTCGACGAAGAGCCTCTCCAGCTTCGTATCGGTCCCGAGGTCCTCGAGCCCTCGGATGAAGTCCTCAACGTATTCCAGTTCTTCACGGGCCAGTTCAGTGTCCCGATCGTCCTGTTCCAGGAAGTCGACAAGCAGGTCATCCTGTTCCGGGTTGTCTTCGTCCGTGAAGAGCTGTCCCGCACCCACCTGTCCCCGAAGGTACTCCAGCCTTCTCTCGAGGCTCAGCTTCAGAGCATGGAAGGAGCTGGTGAGGCGCCGGCGATACACCGTCATGATGAAGCCCTTGCCGGTCCTCTTCTGCTCGTACTTGCGGTAGAAGTCGGCGATGTACTCCTCGATCCGGTCGTACAGCTCCCTCTCGGAGCCGGGGCCATCCGATAAGGCGATCCAGACCTGTGTAGGCTTCCGTAGCGGGATGTTCTCCTTCAGGATGCCCTTCTCACGGTACTTCCGAAGGAGGTTGCGCGTGCAGCGTTTCACATAGGCCCGAACAGGCGTGTGGATTGCCGCGAACTCGTGGAGACAGGCTCGGGCAGTGCTGTCGAGCTGGGCGATCGTTGACTGTCGGCTATAGGAATCTGGCAGGGCGACGATCCGCTTCCAGTCAACTGGATCCAGTCGCGCCTTGGCCACCCGGGCGAAGTTCTCGTCGATGCCTCCCCCGGTGAGCATGTAGTCCCTCACCATGTCCAGTACGAAATCCCAGTTGCATTGGTCCAGAGGCAAGCGAAGCTGTTCGAAGAACCTCACGAAGCCCTCGTCTGACGCTCCCCACTTCCCGCCCAGCCCGATCACCTTCAGCAGATCCCACACCTCGCGGGGATCAACCTGCATCGGGGTCGCAGTAAGGAGATAGATGCACCGTGCATGACTCCTGAGGCCGGGGCGGCCTCCCGAGCCGAGGAGGAGTTCCAGAAGCCTGTTCGGCCTGTACTGGTTGTCCAGGAAGTCCTTCCTGCGGGCATGATGAGCCTCGTCCACTATCAGCAGGTCCCATGGATTCGCCGACAGCAGTTCTTCCTGCCTGCTCTTCCTCCTGGCAAGGTGGCTGGAGGCTATCAGGAACGGGAACGAGTTCCACGGACCGGCGGGCTCGGCGTACTCCAGAGGCTTGCTCTGTACATCTAGGACTACGCCCCCTTCATAGCGGGGGATGTTCATGGCAAACTTCTCGTAGAGCTCCTCCTGCCACTGCCTGACCACGGAGAACGGGACCAGCAGCAGAGCCCTTTTTACACGCCCGGAGATGATGAGCTGCCGGAGAGCCAGCCCGGCCTCGATCGTCTTCCCAAGGCCGACTTCGTCGCAGATCAGGTAGCTCCTGGGATAACGGTCTATGAGTTCCCCGGACGTGACCTGCTGATGTGGCCAGGGATGAATGGCGGAGGTCTCCGCACCCATGGAGGAGGCTGATGCCAGCCTGGGAGCCTCCTTCATGAACCGGAACAGGATCCGGTCACGCTGGAGCTGTGCAGGCGAAGGCACAGCCGCTGCTATTGGGCGCCTCTCGAGGGGATCGACCTCCGGGGCCGATTCCGGGCAGATCGACAGCAGCTTGAGACGAACTGCCTCGGGGATCCGCAGTGCTATCCAATCGGGATCCCTGCCCTGCCACAACTCCTCGAACCTCTGCGTTATGCCCTTGATAAAGGGGCGGCCGCTGGACATCGCCTCGCCATCGATCGTCCGTGGCCAGGACGTGTAAACAGCGAAGACCTCGTAGTTGTGCTCCCAGCCGTTAGCCGACTCGTTGCAGCTCCCGGTGAAGCCTACGCTGTTCCCCTCGGCGTCGTGGAAGCAGCCCTCCTTCGGATGAAAGTAGTCGCGGCTTTCGTTGTCAGATAGCGGGTGGCCGTCACGACCCCGGGGAAGCACTGCCATGATCTCGAGCGTGCCATGGGCAACCATCCAGGAGAGGGCTTCCAGCCTGCCCCGGAGGAGCTCATCGTCGGGAATCTGGAGTGCGGCTTCCATCCTGGTGCTGACAGCGCCCTCTATCTGGAGGGTTCCGCTCTTGATAGCCTCTACGTCATCAGCAGAGAGCTGGGCACCACAGAGAAGGCGCATATGGCCGCCATTCGCGATGAAGCGAGCCACGCCGGCGGCAGCGATTGCAAGGGCTGAGCTGGAGAAGTAGCCCGTGCTTCGGTCGTACCGGACGCTCCGCTCCAGGGCAGGGATATAGAAGTCGTGGAGGCGGTCATCGGCATGGCCGTATTGGATCCGAAATGGGAAGCTAGGGAGCGACATATCCCGCTCTCTCGAAGTCGCCTCTCCCGCTGAAAAGGTCGAATGAACCCCAGCAGGCTTTCATCAGGTCCTGCCCCTTGGGTGGGAACCCAGCTTGGATCACCTTTCTCCCCTTGGCATCAAGGAACTCCACAGCAGGCACGAGGTCTGCACCCAAGGAAACGAGTACTGCAATCTCGTATGCTCCCTCCCATGCCAGCCGGATCATGTCCGTGGCAATCGCCGTATCGACACCCTTTTCGGTCATGCCACGGATCGGATTCGAACAGGTCGGACAGCCGGGATGACATTACCGTTGCATGTCGGGCAGTGAAGCCGAGACCGGGGCTTCCTGGCTCTGCACTGCACCTGGATGCCCGGTCGGCGGTTGAGCCAGTTCTCGGCCCAGTTCCTGAACTTGACTCCCTCGGGGTTTATGTCGCTGGAGCAGTAAACTATCGTGCCTTCGTAGGAAAAGTGGTCAATGCCTGCTACTTCAGCAACCTTCGCCGCTACCCAACCCGGGAACTTAATCCAGTCTATTGGGAAACGGCTGTCCGGCACTCCTGTGGCCTCCGAAACACGTTCGTTTATCGAAAGCTGCAGGTTCCAGTAATCTACGAACACTTTGATTCTGGATCGCGATAGTGCTTGTACAGCGGCCTCGGCATCCACTTGCACACCTCCCGAATCAGATCACCAAAATGGCAGGATAAAAAGATACGGGGGGCACCAGAAGGTGCCCCCCGGGGCTCTAACTGCTGCAGCCGATACTGCAATCGAGGCAGGCGCACTGCAGCGGGCTTCAACACACGGATAGTAGGAGTGCAGCAGGCGATTGTCAAGCCTCAGCAGATCAGGATCAATCCTGCTCGTCCTCGGCCTCCTCATCTTCCTCATAATCGGACCCGCCCTCGTGCAGCCCGGCCATCGAGAGCTGCTCTCCATCGACGGGTAATGCTTCCTCCGGAGGGACCTCCAGGTCGTCGAAGAAGGCCAGTCGCATCGCCTCGAGGATGTCAGCCTCGGGACGGACGAAACCCTTCCCAGAACGGGTCCGGGGGATGGCGTTGATCATCGCCTGGACAAGCTGACGGAAGGACCCGTCGCCCAGCAGCCCGGTACGGTTCAGGAAGGCCAGGCAGGATGGGGCGCCCTCCTCGCGGTAGAGGAGCATTGCGGTGTGGGCGGCGTCGAGCATCGAGTCGAACGCCTCGAGGTCGGGATCTACCATGCCTCGCCTGCGCCTCTGCCAGGGCTCGGCAAGGACCACGGAGCTGGCCTTCTTTTTCGCCAATCCCCTTGCACTGATGATCTCCCTGTCGAGATCGAGGCCGAGAGCCAGAGCCAGCTTGCGGGCCTCGTCGGCAGGGAACTCCACCGCCTTTAAGGCATCCCAGGCCATCAGGTACCAGTCGGTCTCCGGATCGAACTGCACGGTTCTGCCCAGCAGCAGCCCTCGCTTCCGCAGGCTGACGACCTCCTCGCGGGCCAGGTCGAGGGCTGTTTCCGGGCGCAGAGGCCTGGGCTTGCCGGAGTGCTCGTCATACTCGCTGGTCAGCACCGGCCAGTGGCGCGAAAGGATAGACAGGGTAGGCCCGAACGTGGAGATGTAGAGGTCCACTCCCGTGATCCCCTGCTTCTGGAACTCCTCGGCCTTCTTCCGGGCCGTCCTGCGGACCTCGCCCTTGATGTCGTCCCACCAGACGGGTTCGGATGACACCTCTCGCTTCCTGCAGGTCAGGAGGATCGTGCTCTGGGCGGCATTCTTCCTGGCCTGGTGGAGGGAGTGCTCGCTCTCGGTGTGCACAGGCCAGGAGGAGCGGATCTCGAAGCCGGCGCTCAGGAGGGAGGTCGCCAGGGTATCCCACGCCTCGACCTGCTTGTGGGTGAACATCACGGTGAGGACTCCGTCGTCGCGGAGCACCCGGTGCAGTTCCCGGAAGCACTGGACCATCTTGCGCTCGTAGTCGGCCCTGGCGAGGTCCTTCTTGCCCCTGGTGAGGCCGGTGAAGCGGGCCTGGTTGGCCACGGCCTCGTCGTCCTTGTTCGTGAGCTCGTCGCGGAACCAGTCGGGGAAGACGTCGCCGAGGGTGCGCTTCATCCAGACGTAAAAAAAGTCGGAGCACTCGGCGTACATGACGTTGTCGTAGTAGGGCGGGTCTATGCAGATGAGTTCGACGGAGCCCGAGGATACGCCTCTCAGGTCGGCGGAGCTGCCCTTCGATATGGACACCGGCAGGGGCTTGGAGGCGTCCTCGAAGAGGTTGGCTTCACCCTGGGCCAAGCTGGCCAGGCCGGAGTAGGCGTCGGCGACCTGGTCAAGCCCCCATGGGAAGAGGTTGGCGGCTGCATCAAATTCCCCATGGCTCCACTTGAAGCTGAAGTCGTGGCGGTCGAATGTGTTCGTGATCTTGTTACGAGTGCTGTCCCACTTCGTAAGTAGGCTGCTGTAGTCGGCAGATTTGTCCGCCATGATCCCCAGATACGTCGCCACAGCCCTCGCCCGTTCCTCCGGCAGTTCGGCGAAGAGGCGCTTCTTCGTCTCGGTAAGCTCCTCGACGTAGGTGCAGAGGGAGAGGATCTGACGGGGGGAGAAGGTATCATTCCAGCTCACGATACCGTAGTTCTCCGAACGGTCAGCTGG
>JAAYTY010000108.1 GCA_012523605.1 Candidatus Fermentibacterota bacterium | reverse complement strand
TAGTCTCGTCGTGGCCGGTGAGCCCGTTCCCTCCGCTGGGCGTCTCTCCGGTCTCGGTCATGCTGATCCGCTGGTAGGATTCTCCGATGGCGTGGGCGCCCAGAGAGATCGAGGACTGCGATGCCGCCGGGGTGTCGTTCAGATAGGGTGTGGGGGTGGAGCCTGCGTCGGGCCCGTCGAGGCTGATTCCGTCCTTCACCACGCGCCTCGTCGTATCGTCGCCCCAGAGTGCGTAGTCAACGTCATAAACGACGTCGGTGCTGCCCGCCCAGTAGAAGAGCATGACCACCTCGTCGCCGTTGGTGAGGCCCGGGGCCGAGCCCACGTAGCCGTTGGGGGGGATCGTCATGAGAGTCCCGACGCCGGTATTGATGATCTCGAAATCGGGGGCCACGCCGTATTCGCCCTGGTAGGCGGTTCCGCTGATGGCCACCGTGATCACCCCGCCCTCAGGAATGGAGGTCCCCGAAGGGAACCGTACGCAGAAGTCGTTGATGTTCGAAGTGATCGGGCCGGCCACCAGCCTGGGATAGAAGCTGTTGACGGAAGCGGAGGTGCCGTAGAGGTCGCATAGATAGTATTCGTCGAGGGATACGGACGAGCTTGTTGGATTGTGTATCTCGATGAACTCCCCCTCGGTCGGAGTGACGCACACCTCGGTTATCAGCAGATGGCCCTGGGCGGATGCCGCCGAGACCCCCGCAAGCAGGATGGCCAGGATTCTCATATCTTTCCCTCCTGATCGTTGACCGGCCACGTTTGATGTTTCGATGCCGGTATGATAATAGACCGGCCCGGTGGGGCAGGAGGTCGGTGCTTTGACTGGAATCTTCGACATGCATGTGCATACGACGAATTCACCGGATGCCGGGCTGTCGGAAACGGAGATCGCGAAGCGCGCCGTCGCAGCCGGATTGAAGGGTGTGGGTCTGGTGGCGCATGTAGACTTCCACCCCCGCGACTTCTGCAGCCTCTTCTTCGATCCGGCCAGGTACGACTCGGCGGTCGAGTGCGCCCGCGGGTCCAGCCCCGGGGTGCGGCTGCTGAAGGGGGTCGAGATCGGCGAGCCCCATCTTTACGAACACCGCGCGAAAGAGAGGATGGACGGCAGGGAGTACGATTTCCTGATCGGCGGCCTGCACTGGGTGGACGACAGGATGGTCCTGGAGGCCGAGGGATTCGATGGAGTCGAACCCCTTTCCCTCGTCGAGGAGTACTTCAGACAGCTTCAGGAGATGGTTTCGAGATGCGACATCGACATCCTCGCTCATGTCGGGATCTTCCGCCGCGGTCTCGCGAGGGCGAAGCTTGACTGCGGGTTCGACGAGACCGCTCTTTGGCCGGCGCTCACCGACGGCCTGCTTGCCGCGATGATCGAAAGGGGGATAGCCCTGGAGATCAATACGTCGGGACTGCGGCGCACCGAGAGGGTTACCTATCCGCAAGCCCCACTCCTCCGGAGATATCGAGAACTGGGGGGAAGGCTGATCACGCTCGGTTCGGACACCCATGCGGATCCGTGGGTTTTCTACGGCTTGGACGAGGGAGTGGCCCTCCTGCAATCCGTCGGGTTCGAATCAGCATTCTTCTTCGAAGCCCGCCAGCCTCAGGCTTACTTTCCGGGAGCGGGGTCTGGGCAAAGTATGTAAAGTAACTCTTGGTTTGAAGCCGATAATAACAAACATATCTTCATGTTAGCCGCACAACATACATTTCGGCCGTGAATCCGTCACAGAGCCTGCCGCTGCTTTGATACAACCTCTCAGTATATTGTGGAGTAATCAGTTGCCTGTGCATGATCCCGTGTTACTTTCCATCCCCTACGCCCTGTTCGTCTTCGACAAGGTGTGATATGCATATTAACCATGTAAATATGTGTATATTTGCTATAATTCAGATCTGTGGCCGTATTCGAAGGATCAAACGTTACTCCATGTTTGACAATCACATAACGGCAAGAAGGCGGGAGTTACTTTACTTACTTTGCCCTGGCCCTATACGCTGGGTGACCTGGTCGAGGAGGAAGGAGGGATAGTCGGGGATGCCGGGGGCCTGGAACTGTTCGGCCAGGGCCGCGATCAGCCGTGGCAATGCGAGGCCCGAGCCGTTGAGGGTGTGAACCAGCCTCGGCTTTCCACCGCCCGAAGGCTTGTATCTGATCATGCCGCGCCTTGCCTGGAAGTCCCTGAAATTCGAGACCGACGAGACTTCCAGCCACGCGTTCTGCCCAGGCGCCCACAGCTCGATATCGAAGCACTTCGCCGCTGCGAAGCTAAGATCTCCGGTCGCCAGAAGGACTACCCGGTATGTCAGCCCGAGCTTCTGAAGAAGCGTCTCCGCCTGTGCGAGCATTTCCAGATGCGCTTCGGCGGAACGGTCGGGATGCGTGAGCCAGACCATCTCCACCTTCTCGAACTGGTGAACTCGGTTCAGCCCCCTGGTCTCGCGGCCGTAGCTGCCGGCCTCGCGCCTGAAGCACGGGGTGTAGCCGCACAGCTTCACCGGCAGATCCGATTCGTCGAGGATCGCCTCCCTGTAGAGGTTGGTTATAGGTACTTCGCCGGTGGGGACGAGGTAGAGGTCGTCGTTCTCCAGCCTGTACATGTCCGCCTCGAGCTTGGGGAGCTGGGCGGTCGTCGTCATGCTCTCGGACCTGGCGAGAAACGGCGCCCAGACCTCCTGCATGCCCGACCTCGTGTGCGTGTCGATCATCCAGGAGATCAGCCTGCGCTGCAGCGCGGCGGCAGAACCGCGCAGAAGGATGAAGTTCGAGCCCGCGATCCTCCCCGCCGCCTCGGGATCCAGGCCGCCCCGGAGGAGTTCCCAGTGAGGCTTCGGCTCGAAGTCGAAGGACTGCTTTTCTCCGACCTGTCTGACTACTTCGTTTGCCGAGGCATCACCCTTCGGCACGTCGGGGTCGGGTATGTTGGGAAACCTGAGATCCAGCCCGGCGAGAGCGGCATCTATGGCAGAGGCTTCCTTTTCGAGAAGGGCGATGCGCTCACCCGTCCTTCGCGATTCGTCCATCTGTTCCGATGCATCACGTCCCTGCTTCTTCGCCGAAGAGACCGCTTTCGAGAGCTCGTTGCGCTTCTTCCGCAGTTCGTCGATCTCGAACACCAGGGTGCGCCTCTTCGCGTCCAACCCCAGCCACTCTTCGATCGGGCAGGGTTCGTTCTTAGACATTGCGGCTTCGCGAACCCTCTCGGGATCGGTGCGCAGAAGATCGCGATCGAGCATTCGTCCCTCCAGGCCGCCTTGTGCCGGTTTTCGCGGTTCCGGCTGCCCCGGGACCGCGGTGTACGCACCGTGTCCGCATCCGCGGTTCCGGCTTCTCCGGGTGGGTACGTTCGGAGGAGAAGAGCCTTTTCGAAAGCCGGCTATATATACACTATGAGGGCTATGACCACCGATGCGATGGCTGCGAGCAGGACTGCAGCAGCAGCGGAATCCTTCGCACGGCCCACGAGAGGATGGAAGTCCGGAGCGACCCGGTCGGCCAGCAGCTCGAGGGCGGTATTGAATCCTTCCGCCACCCAGACCAGTCCGATGGCGAGGATGATCGCGAGCCACTCTCCGCCCGAGATCCCGAGCAGGAGCCCGAGCCCAACAGCTACGACAGTAGCAAGGAGGTGGATCCTCGCGTTGGGCTGAGTGCGCAGGATCACCGCCACGCCGTTGAAGGCGTATCTGAAACTCCTGATCCGCCCCTTCATCTCAGAGTCACCCCCAATCCGTCACCGTCGAGCACAAGCCCCACGGCAAGCCCTCGCAGCGGGCCTCCCCCGGATCCGCCGTCACCTTCCGCTACAGCCAGGCCGCATGCCGCACCTATCGCCAGCCCGGCGACCACCTCGGATGGGCGATGCCTGCCGGTGTGAACCCTCGAGAGCGCCGTCCATGCCGCCGCCAGAGCTGCCGGAGCGCCCGCCTGCGCCCCGTGCCTCTGCCAGAGAACGGCCGCGATTGCGGCTGCAGCAGCCGAGTGCGCCGAGGGAAAGCTCATCGAGTCGGATCCGTCGGGCCGCTCCCGGGGGATGCATAGTTTCAGCGTCCCGACCACTCCGTAGGAGAGGATGAGGCCGTCGGTGAGGTCCCTGCCGGTTTCCTCCATCCCATCGCTCGAGGTCGCAGCCCCTATAGCCCAGACAGCAGGGCATGCCGCGATCGCTCCATAACCGAACACAGGCTCGACGAGAGATGCGGCGTCACCAGCGACCCCCTCACCCATGAAGCCGGCGCAGCCGCCGTCCTCCTCGACCAGTGCAAGCGCCGCCGAAAGGCCGGCCCCCCCCAGCATGACGAAGGACTGCGGATTCTCGTCCAGCCTTGTCGCGGCGAGGTAGACCCTGTCGGCCACGTCATCCAGGCCTGCCAGCGAGGCGGCCAGCAGAAGAGCGGGTAGGAGGTTCAGCCCGCTCCCCGTCCGGACGAGCGGCGGGAATAGAACTCCTTCACCGCATCAACTACCTCCCTGAGCTCCATCTCCTCCAGCTCCCCGAACACCGGCAGCGAGATGACCTCTCGCGCGGCCCTCTCGGAAACGGGGAAATCGCCCTCCCGGAAACCCAGCCACCGGAAGCACTCCTGCATGTGGAGCGGAAGGGGGTAGTAGATCGCGCATCCTATGCCGCGGGACTTCAGGTGCTCCAAAAGACCGTCTCGGTCGACCGCCCTGATGGTGTATTGGTTGTAGACCGACCAGGCCGCGGGATCGATCACGGGTACCGATACCTCGTCCACTTCGGCCAGCTCACGGTCGTAGAATGCGGCGTTGCGCCTCCTGCCCTCGTGCCATGAATCGAGGCGGCCGAGCTTCACCGTGAGAAAGCCGGCCTGCAGGGCGTCCATCCTGCTGTTCGTACCCACCTCGCTGTGGAGGTAGCCCTGCCCGCCGTGCTCGCGCAGACGCACGATGCGGTCCGCGAGGTCGCTGTCGTCGGTGGTGACGGCGCCTGCGTCGCCCAGCGCGCCCAGGTTCTTCGATGGGAAGAAGCTGAAACATCCGCAGAGGCTGAACGATCCGGCGCGCCTGCCCATCCATCTGCCACCTATCGACTGGCAGGCGTCCTCCACCAGAGCGAGGCCCCATTTCGCGCATGTGCGGCCGATCGAATCCATGTCGGCGACCTGCCCGAAGAGGTCCACCGGGATCACGGCCCTCACCCTAGAGCGGGAGCCCTTCACGACGGGGCCGTCGGGCGTCGGCTCGCACCTCGTGTCCAGCCACTCGTCCAGAGCCGCCGGATCCATGCAGAGCGTCCCCGGGAGGACATCTACGAACGCAGGCACTCCGCCCGCCCTCACCACCGCTCCCGCGGAGGCGAAGAAGGTGAACGGCACCGTGATCACCGTATCGCCCGGCTCCGTTCCAGCCGCCTGGAGCGCGAGGATCAGCGCGTCGGTGCCGGATGCGCACCCAACGGCCCTCGACGTGCCGCAGTATGCCGCCAGGCGCTCTTCGAACCCGTCCAGAACGGGACCCTTGATGAACCGGGAGGAGTCGAGCGCCGCCTCCAGAACTGCCCTGAGCTCATTCCTGATACCCGCGTGCTGTCTGCCTATGTCGAGCAATGGAACCGGCATCCTTTCCTCCCCGATCCCCCTAGTGGGCCCCTCTGCCCGTGAGGACAACGAACACGGTCCTCGCGAGTATCTCGAGGTCCAGGAAGAGGGACATGTTCTCGATGTAGTAGAAATCGAGCTTCAGCTTGTCCGCCACGTCCTCTATCGAGGTGTCGTACTCCAGCTTCACCTGCGCCCATCCGGTGATCCCGGGCTTCACGGTCAGGCGCTTGTCATAGAAGGGATAGACCCTGCGCAGTTCCTCCACGAAGCGCGGACGCTCCGGCCTCGGGCCGACTACCGACATCTCGCCCCTCAGCACGTTGATGAACTGGGGGATCTCGTCCAGCCGTGTTTTCCTGAGAAACGCCCCGACGCGGGTGATCCTGGGATCGTCCCTGCCCGCCCAGACAGGCCCGGAGTGCTTCTCGGCGTCGGCCACCATGCTCCTGAACTTGAAGATTCTGAAAATGCGGCCGCCCCTGCCCACACGCTTCTGTCTGTAGAAGACGGGGCCGCGGCTGTCCAGGCGTATCGCTGCCGCCAGCAGGATCCAGACAGGCAGCCCGGCCGCGAGCACGGTCAGACTGAGAGCATAGTCTATGGCTGTCTTCACCAGCTTCTGCAGGAAGCTCAGGCGCTCCGGCAGGATCTCCATGAGCTGCTCGCCCAGTATCTGCGTGTTGTGGACATGTCCGGCCACTATGTCGAAGAGGTCGGGCACGACCTTCACCCTGATGTTCGACGAAGTAGCGGGCAGAAGCAGGGAGAGGATGTCCTCGTGGAAGTTCGAGGCGATCGTCACGAGCAGTTCGTCGGCTTCTCCCCTGCGGAGGAGCAGCGGGAGGTCCGCCACGGTGCCGATGATCCTTTCCTCCGCTACGACCGAATCCCGAGATGGGTCGGAAGGACTTACGAAACCCGAGATCCTGTACCCCAGAGCAGGCGAGGACTCGAGGTGAGCCGCCAGGTCCGCCGCCTTCCTGCCTGTGCCCACTATGACTGCGACCCTCGTCAGGCGGCCCAGGCGGGAGAGCCTCCGTTCGAACAGCCTGGCGATGGAGCGCGAAACAATCGTCAGGACGAGCATGATGAAGAAGTAGATAAAGAGGATCGACCTGCCGGGGGACATTCCCGGGCTGGCCGCGAAACTGATCGCGAGGAGAAGCAGGATGCCCACCGTGACAGGCTTGAAAACCAGCCTCAGCTCGTCGGTCCAGCTCCGGTCCCAGTGGAGGGTGTAGCATCCGGAGAGCGAGAAGATCGCCGCCCAGTAGAACACCGCGAACAGGCAGCCGGCGGCGACCATGCTCGCGGAAAGGGATGACGTGCCCGGGAAGATCCCGCTGGAGAACTTGAGCCAAACGGCGGTCAGCACCGCCAGCGCCGAAGTCGAAGCATCGAGAGCCATGCCCGCGAGAATGGCGTACTTCTTCATGGGCTGCCGGCGGCCTTCTTCCTCTCCCAGGTCTCCACCGGCCGCCTGCCCAGGGCGCGCAGGAGGCCTGCCATCGAGGCCGAGTTCATTAGCCAGAAATAATAGGGGAACAACATCTTGCCGGGAAGGCCTCCATGGGACGCGGCTCCCGCCGCTGCTGCGAGATGAAAGAGCATCAGCAGGGAGAACGCAGCAGCGTAGGGCCATGGATGCCAGAGAAGGCCGGCCGCAGCGGTCGCGGCGAGCACCATGAATCCCGTCTTCCAGCGGAGAACCTTGTGAACGAAGAGCTGAAGCGCGATGAGGGGCCTGCCAGCCGAAACCGCCTTCCAGGCGAGCTTCATGCAGCTCGTGGACATCCAGCTGACGATGCGCACGAGCCTGCGGTACTGCGCCTTGTCGTCCGGTGCGGGTTCCATGGCGACAGCCCCCGGCGCGAAAATGCAGTCGTACACAGCGATGCGCGCCATGACCGCGAGTTCGAAATCATCGGCCCTGTCTTCGGAAAGCGGCATGAACGCTTCGCGCCTCAGCGAGAACACGGCACCCGTGGCCCCGAGGACCGCTCCGAGCCTGCTGCAGAGCCCCTTGATCCACTTCTCGTACTTCCAGTAGGCGCTTTCGCAGGTCTCCGTCGAGAGGCTGTTGCGCCTCGAGCCGTCCACGCACCCCACGGAAGGGTCGCCTAGCGGGGCGACGAGCTCCCTCACGGTGTCAGGGACGAACACCGTATCGGCATCGGTGAACACGAACACCTGTCCGCGGGCCCGGCGCGCGAGCATCTGGATGATGCGCGGCTTGCCGGACCTGGTCTCGCTCCGGACGAGAGTCACGCCCTCGCCCGCTCGGGCGGCCACGATCGCGTCGGTGGCATCGGTGGATGCGTCCGAACCCACGAGGATCTCGATCGTGCCGGGGTAGTTCTGGGAGCGGATGTTGTCGAGCCTGGCCCCTATCACCTTCTCCTCGTTCCTTGCCGCGATCAGCACGCTCACGACGGGCCATCCGCCGGGGGCGGGCTCCTCCTGTCTGCGTCTGCGCGCGGGCAGAACGGCTAGGACTGCGGGGTATCCGACGTAATGCACGAACAGGAGGCCGGCGCACACCCAGAAGACCGCTTCGAGGACGATCCTCACTCCGCGCCTCCGCCTGCGGAGGAACGCCTGGAGAACAGGTGCCTCCTGAATGTGCTGAATGCGCGCAGAGTCCTCCGGCCCTCGGTCTTCGGCCGTGCAAGGCACTGGACCGCCTTGTAGGCGAGGTAGGAGGGCCTCAGGTAGAACCTCCTTCGAGCCTCGTCGCACCAGCTCACCAGCCTCGATGCCGGGAGGCCGGGCAGATTCACGACGCAGTTGTGAAGCCCTTCGGGGGTCACCCACCGCCTGAAGTCTCCGGTTGTGATCAGGCCTTCCTTCTCGAACTGCGCGTAGAGCTTCGTGCCGGGATAGGCCATGATGGGGAAGAACTGGGCGGTATCGGGTCTGAGCCTGACAGCCGCCTTGAGGGTCGCCGCCAGAGTCTCCTCGGTCTCGCCTGGATTCCCGGCCATGAAGCAGCCGTGGACCAGCAGGCCGGCCTTCCGCGCACGGGAGGCGAATTCGAGGTTCTGCTCCACGGTCGTGCCCTTCGTCACGCCGTCGAGTATCTCCTGGGAGCCCGACTCGTATCCCACGATGATGAGACGGCACCCCGCGGCCTTCATGAGCCGCATGGCCTCGAGCGAAAGATTCGCTCTCGTGTTGGCGGTCCAGGGAAGGCGGTTTCCTGACTTTATCAGCTCGCGCGAGATCTCCTCCACCCTTCTGCTGTCGGCGGAGAAGGTGTCGTCTTCGACTACGATCTCCTGCACCGAGGGGAAGTACTCCGCGAAAAGGGCGAACTCCTCGGCCACATGGCGCGCCGACCGGGTTCTGTAGAGACCTTTGTGCATCACCTGGGGCCAGACGCAGAAGGAGCATCTGAAGGGGCAGCCCCTGCTCGTTATGGTCATGACGCTGGGATATCTGGCCGCCGCGAAGAAGTAGTTCTCGGGCACGAGATGCCGTTTGTACACGTCCGCCAGGAACGGCAGGGAGTCGAGGTCGCCTATCGGCGGCCTCTCCGGCGTCTTCACCGCGAGACGGTCGCGCAGCAGGACCAGCCCCGCCACGCTCTCGAGGGAGACGCCGCCCTCGATGGCCGAGGCTGCTTCTGCGAGCGTCTGATCGTACTCGCCTGCCGCCACTCCGTCGAGCGTCGGGGCGAGACCCAGGCAGAGCTCGGGCAGGGCGCTGGCATGGGTGCCGGTGAGCAGGACTATCGATCCCGGTACGGCCTTCTTCAGAATGGAAGCGACGCGCAGGTCGCTGTAGATGGAGGGAGTGGACGTGTCGACCACGACGAGACCGGGACGGAACCCACGAACTTTCTCGACGAGAGCATCGTCGTCCATTCCCGTCGCGGGGCAGTCGAGGAAGAGCACCTCGTGCCCCGCCGCCTCGAGAGCCCCCGTGCCGTGCGCCAGCCAGAAGGGCCAGTAGAGCGTTCCGCTCTTGTTGATGGCCGGCGAACGCGAGGTTCTAGAGAATCTGCCGTTCAGGAAGGGCGGATTGACAACCGCGGCCCTCATCCCTCGGCGATCCCTTCGAGAACGCGTGCTACCGCTTCCGCTGTCACATCCCAGTGGAAGCCAGAGGCCCTGGCCAGGGCCTTCTCGGCCAGGGAAGCCCTGAGAACCGGGCTTCCGCAGATCTCCTCGAGCCCGGATGCGATGGCCTCGACGCTGTACGGATCCACCAGCAGGGCTCCATCGCCCGCCACTTCCTCGAGCGCAGTGCCACGGCTGGCCAGGACGGGGCAGCCGGCTACCATGGCCTCCAGCACAGG
Organism: Candidatus Fermentibacterota bacterium; assembly: GCA_012523605.1. Taxonomy (GTDB): domain Bacteria; phylum Fermentibacterota; class Fermentibacteria; order Fermentibacterales; family Fermentibacteraceae; genus JAAYTY01. Next base: position 11,952 of record JAAYTY010000108.1, on the reverse strand, counting down.
AAGGCCGAAGCCCTCGCATATCGAGGGAGATGCAAACGCCAGGCAGGTCGAGTAGAGCTCCTTCAGCCTCTCCTCCGTCACCGCGGACTGGATGCGTATCCTGCCGCGCAGGCCCAGCCGGTCTATCTCGCGCTCCATCGAATCGAACGCCCTGTCCCGCCTCACGACCATGACGAGATCCGGGATGGATGACCTGGATGAAGCGAGGCGGTATGCGGCCAGGAGCCGGCCGAGGTTCTTGTACGCGCGCGCGTTCCCCACATAGAGGAGGAAACCGTCACGCCCGCGCGGGGTGTGCCTCGCGGGATCGAACAGGTCCTGCGCCGAATGAACGACCCGGACCTTGTCCGCGGCGGCCGGGAAGCGCGCCCTGATCCTGTCTCCCACCCAGTACGAGACAGTGACGACTGCCGCCGCACCGGAGATCGCCCGGGATATCAGCATGCCGAACCATCGGCGGGAAAGCGCGTTCCTCAGCCGCCCCGGACCGAAGTAGCCTGGGAGTTCGAGGACCATCAGATCATGCACCGTGAAGCTCCCGGGAATCCCGGGCCACGACGGTCCCGCCATCGAGAAGTTGTGCACCACGTCAGGCTCCGCCGCCCGGACCGCTGCGGTGAGAGCGCGCCGCTCTCCGGGCCTGAACCGGGGAACCCCGCTCTCCGAGACCGCCAGCCGGGACGAAGCGGCATGCACGTTCGACGAACTCCCCGGAGAGACGAGCATGCTCATCTCCCAGGCGGGCCTGACCCTGCAGAGACCCGCCGCAACGGCCGCGGAGTAGCGCCCGATGCCGTCCAGCACAGGCTGGAGAGCCCTGGCGTCGAGGAACAGCTTCATTCAGCGGGTGAGCCCGCGGTCGGCAAGCTCCCTGGTTGCGGTATCGACGAGGTCCGCCGCCGTGCAGGTTCGGACCCATTCGACGAGCTCGTCCAGGCCGTCTTCGAAGGCGATTGAAGCCTTGAAGCCCAGCATTGCCTCCGCCTTGCCGGAATCGGCGTAGCAATGCCGGATGTCGCCTGCCCGGTACTGGTTGCGTATCTCGAATTCCTCGGAACGGCCGAGCTTGCGTGCGAGACCGCACGCCATGTCCAGCACCGAGGTCGGCCTTCCGGTGCCCACGTTGAAGACCTCGCCCGAGACGTCGGATTCGAGCGCGAGGAGGCAGGCCCGCGCGATGTCGCTGACATGGATGAAGTCCCGGCTCTGGCGTCCGTCCTCGAAGATCACTGGGGGTTTTCCGTTGAGCAACCTCGAGGCGAAGATCGCACCGACGCCGGTGTAGGGGTTGGACAGGGCCTGGCGCGTGCCGTAGACGTTGAAGAACCTCATCGCCACCGTGGGTATTCCGTATGCCTCGCCCACCGCGAGGAACATCTCCTCGTGGTCCCTCTTGTTCACGGCGTAGATCGAGGTGGGGTAGAGCGGCTTGGTCTCCGGAGTAGGCACCGGGGAGCACTCGCCTCCGCAGTTCGGACATGGCACCTCCCAGCGCCTTTCGGAAAGCCTCTCAGCGGCACGGAGGCGCGGGGCGACCCTGCCGCACGACGGGCAGTCGTACAGCCCCTCTCCATAGATGGACATGGAACTGGCGACCAGCATGCGCCGGATGGACGAAGCCCTGCCGGCCGCCTGCTCGAGAACGCATGCTGCGCCGAGAGCGTTGACCGATGTGTATCTCTGCATCTCGTACATGGACTGTCCGACGCCGACCGCCGCAGCGAAATGGACCAGCATGGAACAGCCCTCCAGCGCCCGGTCCACGGCGCCGGCGTCCCTCACGTCGCCCACGACGAGTTCCACCGCATCGTGCAGATAGGCCGGCCTGCGCCCGGACGGCCCGTGCACCTGAGGCTCGAGGCTGTCGAAAGCCCTTACCGCGTAGCCCCTCGAGATCATGAGATCGGCCAGGTGGGAACCTATGAATCCGGCGCCGCCGGTGATCAGAACCCTTTCCAATTGGACACCTTTCTCTAGAAGCCTATGAAAGATGAAAATAAGCATGCGGGGCTCGCCATGCACAGTACCGGGCCTTCCTGGTGGCATCGAAAGCGGCGGGCGGGTATGTTCGCGGCCGGAGGTCGAGCTTGCGAGTCGCCGTTCTTCTCCTGAATCACGACCAGTGGGAACTCACGCACATGTGCCTGGACTCTCTCTACAGGTCCGGGGGCGGCGTTGAGATCCTGCCCCTGCTTATCGACAACGACAGCGCCGCCGAGCCACCCGCCTGGCTGAACGACTACCCGGGGCTAAGGTTCCGCAAGCTTGCCGAGAACACGGGCTTCGCAACGGGCAACAACAGGGCTTTCGAACTGATGGAGCCCGGGGAGGCTCCCTACACGTTCATTCTGAACAACGACGCCACGGTCGAACCCGGTACGGTGGCGAGGCTGACGGAATTCCTCGAAAGGGAGCCGCGGGCGGGCATCGCCACGCCCGCTGTGTTCTTCGCGTCGAAGCCCGACAAGGTATGGAGCGCGGGTGCGGTTTTCAAGCCCACCAGGATGATCTACAACCAGCGATTCTGGCCCGACAGGAAGAGCCTGCCGGAGAGCCCTGTGAAGACTGCCTTCGCGACAGGCTGCGCGACGATGATAAGGACCGAGCTCTACAGGAAGCTGGGAGGCTACCGGGACGAGTTCTTCATGTACTTCGAGGACTCCGACCTGGGCATCAGAGTTATGCGGGAGGGCTACGACATCTGGCTGATACCGGACACAGGCGTCTATCACCATGTGTCGGTGAGCGCCGGGGGGGTGCTGTCGCCCTTCGCGATCTACTACAGCCTCAGGAACCGCATCGTGCTGGGGAACGAGATCCTGCCCCTGTGCCACAGGCTGTCCTTCTACGCATACCTCGCCGGCATGGTCGGATCCAAGACCCTGGTATATCCGCTCAAGCGCAAGTCGGCCCTTGTGCCCTCCATGTGGAAGGCCGTGTTCGACGGGTTCACGCGGAGACTGGGCGCCAGGTTCAGGGCCGCCAGGCCTCTCAGGGTAGCGCCCGGAGGGAGCGTCGGGCAGGAGTCAGGCAAGGCTGCCGAGAGCAGATAGCAGGCCCGCGGCTCCTGCCTCCAGCGACCTCTCCCTCTCGACGAACTCCCTTGCCGCCCCGCCGACGCCGGACCACCTTCCGGCCTCGACCGCCTTCGCGACGATTTCCGCGGCCGCATCCGGCTCCCTCGGCGTGAGGAAGCCCGTGACGCCGTGCTCGATGTTCTCTACGAATCCCCCCTCGGCGACGGCGACAACCGGCCGGCCGCAGGCCATGGCCTCAAGCGGAACCATGCCGTAGGGTTCCATGTGCTGTCCGCAGATCACCACAGAACATGCGCGGTAGAGCTCTCTCAGCTCTAGATCGGAGAGCCCTGAGAAAACGGTGAGGCCGATGCCCGAGTCTGCGGCCGTCTTCTCCAGAACTGCGCAGTACCCCGGAAACTCCCTGTCCGCCGTGACGACGATGCTGCGAAGGCCTGCGCCAGCCGCCGCCCTGATGGCGAAATCGTGCCCCTTGAACGGCCACAGGGCTCCTACGCTTAGAGCGAAGCCTCCCCCTCCAGGCCGGTTCGAGGGTGTGAAAAAGTAGCTGTCCACACCCGGGCGGACCACACGGGCCTTTATGCCGTAGATGTCGGCTATCCTGCCCGCCATGTATTCCGAAAGGGCGATCACGAGGCCGGCAGCAAGCGCCGAACTGCGGTCCATCTCGCGTTCCATCCGGGCGAGAGGTGCGAGGATGGCCTCGGACAGCCTCCCCCGTGTCCTCTTCACCAGTCGGGGCTCGAAGATGTGTCTCGGATACTCGAAGCAGTAGTAGGCGGACCTCCTTCGGAGGAAGCGGAGAATCGGAGGAGCCGCCACGTACATCGAATTGCAGATCAGCGCCGGGCCGCATCCGGCATCGTCCATGAGTTCCGCGGCCCGCCTGCAGAGCAGTTCGAGCCTCTTCAGCCTAACCATCGGTCCCAGCGGGCCGGCCAGCCTGCGGATTCCCCTCAGCCGAGCGCCCTCCGGGAAGGGAAGCGACTCCTCCGTGACCCCGTTCACGCCCTGGAGCGGATAGGAGCCCGACGGTGACCAGGCCCGCACGGGCCTCTCCGGTGAGATCCGCGAGAGCATGCCCGAAAGAGCCCGTATGCCCCCGCCGGAGGGCAGGTTGTGGAAGAGGTGGAGGGCTTCGATCTCAGCCACCGGCGGTTCGGACTCTAAGTATGATATCCAGCATCTGCTCAGCTTCGGTTGCTGGATTCCTTTCCCTTTCGACGAATGCCCGCCCGGCCCTTCCCAGGGCATCACAGCGGGTGTGGTCGGACAGGAGGGAGGACACCGCCGCTGCGAGAGCCCCCGCGTCCCTCGGCACAAGGACACCGGTCTCGCCGTCGGCGACGTTCTCGACGAACCCTCCCTCGGCCACCGCCACCACAGGCCTGCCTGAAGCCATGGCCTCGAGCGGTACGAAGCCGTACGGCTCGTTCTTCTGCGTACATACGACCACCGATGCCGACGAGTACAGGCGCTGGAGCTCCTCGAATGGAACCGAGACGCGTATGGCAAGGTCCACGCCGAGCCGGACCGCCATGCGCTCGATCGTGTCCGCGTATCCCCGGCTCCCTCTGTCTCCGACGATGACGAGCGGGGGCCTCGAGGGCCGCGGGATAAGGGAAATGGCCCGGACCGTCAGATCGTGACCCTTGAGGGGATGGAGGGCGCCCACCGAGAGCGCATACCCTGAACCCCCGCCGTAGCGGGGAGTGAAAACCGAGGCGTCCACAGCGGGTCTGACGATGGCGGGCCTTCGGCCATAAGCCTTCTCGAGCCTCGGGGCCATGTAGGAAGAGTTCGTCACCACCTCCGAAGCGGCCAGGAATCCGCCCCGGTCGAGCCTCTTCTCGCGAGACAGGACATGCCTCACCACGAGCTCGGAAAGCCGGTTCGGGGTCTTCGTGACGCCCTTCTCGTAGAAGTGTCTGGGAAACTCGTGGCAGTAGTACACCGAGGGGATGCCGAGAAAGCCTATAAGCGGAGGAGCAGCGACTATCATGGAAGGATGCACCAGCGCCCTCTCGCATCCCTCGTCCGACATGGCCTCGGCGATACGCCTGCAGAGCCTCTCGAACGCACGGAGCTTCCTCCAGAGCATTATCGGGGCGGCGAGCCTGGAGGCGCCGCCGAGGCGCACGCCTTCCGGGAAGGGCCACTGCCTGGCCTCCAGGCCGGGATCGGGGAAGAAGCGGGCGGCTCCCTGCGGCACGTGGAGCCTGAAATCGAGAGTGGGCGACAGCCCCGCAAGATGACTCGAGGCTGCACGCACGGCTCCTCCGGTGGGGAGGTGATGGAAGAATCCCGTCCTGGGGCGGTCTTGTGCGTGGAGGGGCTTGTCCATGGGGGAAAAGCATACGAAGGGAGGGTTCCGGGTCAAGATCGTCGTTGACCGGGTGTCGGAGACATCATAATAGTGGGTCTTCGCCAGGAGGTCTTTCTTGCGCATAGGGCTGGAGATATCGCCGCTTGTGATGAGGATGTCCGGCATGCCCAGCTATGTTTTGGGCCTGCTGACAGGGCTTGCCGAAGTGGACAGGTCGGACGAGTTCTTCCTCTATACCAACAGACCCGTTCCGATGAAGCTCGACCTGCCCCCGAACTACAGGATCTGCATGGTCAACCGGCCGATCCCGAGGGCTCAGCTCTGGTTCCAGCTCTCTCTCCCCAAGCACTTGAAGAGCGACAGGCTGGATGTCTATCATTCGCCATGGCACAGGCTGCCTCTCAGGATGCCTGTGCCCGCCGTGGTGACGATCCACGATCTCTCGGGCTACCTCATGCCGGTGATACACACCATCCAGACCCGCCTGCACAACTTCATCATGCCCAGCCTTCTCAGGAAATCCACCAGGATAATCGCGGTGTCGGAGTTCACCGCATCCGAGATCCGCAGGCATTTCCCCGATACAGCCGGCAAGATCAGCGTAATCTACGAGGCTGCTCCGCCTGACTACCATAAAGTCACCGACGAAGGCCGGCTCGAGGAGGTCAGGAAGCGATACTCTCTTCCGAAGCAGTACATCATCTACCTCGGCGCCCTGGAGCCGAGGAAGAACGTCATAGGCCTCCTCAGGGCCTTCGCCATGGTCACCGACAGTGTCGACCAGGTGCTGGTGCTCGCCGGCTCCAGATCCTGGAAGTACCAGCCGATCATCGATCTCATGAGTCAGAGCCCGCTCCGCGAGCGGGTGATGCTCGCCGGCCCGGTGGACAGGCAGGACATACCTGCGATACTCTCCATGGCGGACTTTCTGGCCTGGCCCAGCCTCTACGAGGGATTCGGCCTGCCCGTGCTGGAGGCCATGGCATGCGGCACACCCGTCCTCACCTCGAATAACTCCTCGATGTCCGAAGTGGCGGGAGACGCCGCCATGCTCATCGATCCAACGATCGTCGAGGACATCGCTCAGGGCCTCGAGAAGCTGTGCCGTGACAGGGATCTGCGGGAGGATCTCTCGGAGAGGGGTCTTCGGCAGGCATCCCTGTACTCGTGGAAGAGCACCGCGGAGCAGACCCTCGACGTCTACAGGAAAGCCGCACGATCCTGACGCCTTCCGGAACCGGATAATATGGCGGAACGACTGAGGTCCCTGCGGGACGGCTTCGCCGGACGGCTCGGCTGGCTCACCGGAACCACTTCCGGCAGGGGCAGGGGCTTTTCGCTGATGTCGGCCGGTAACCTGCTGGCCGCCGTCTTCATGTATCTGAGGCAGGCGGAGTTCGCGCGGATGTTCGGAACCGACTGGCGCACGGACGCCTTCGCAATAGCGCTCATGGTTCCGACACTGCTGAGGGAGATCGTCGCGAACTCCTTCGGATCGACCTTCCTCCCTGTCTACTCCGATGTCGTCAGAAACAGGGGGATGAAGGCCGCAAGAGCCCTCACCGACAGGGTCATAACATGGATCGGCCTGGCCGGAGTCCTCCTCACCGTCGTGCTCGCCGTCATAAGAGCCCCGCTCGTGCGCGCATGCGGGCCCGGTCTCGCCCCCCAGGCCAGGGATCTCGCCGAAGCCATGGTTCTGGTGCTCCTGCCGACGGTACTCCTGTCCGCGGTGTCCGGGATTCTGCAGGGGCTCTACAATCATCAGCGCAGGTTCGGCATGACGGCGCTCATTCGCCTTCTGGAGATGGGCGGATCCTATGCGACGGTGCTCGCCGCCTCCGGCAGGCTGGGCGTGATGGTGATGCCGGCATCTGTCCTCTGTGGAGTTCTCGCCGCATTCCTTGCCGCCGCACTCGGTTCGCCAGGCCCGGGATACAGGTGGAAGCCCGTGCTGGATACCCGGGAGCCCGCCTTCGGCACGCAGATCTCGATGGCTGTGCCCGTCATCGTCGGAACCCTGCTGGGCCTTCTGACCCCCTTCATCAACAGGGTGTTCGCTTCGCTCTTGACCGAGAGCTCCGTCACCGCCCTCGACTACTCCGACAGGATGGTGAAGATCGCTCTGTCGGTGGTCTTCCTGCCCGTGATGACGCTGGCCGACACGGCATTCTCCGACCTGACGGCAAGGCGCGACATGGATGGCTTTCGATCCGAGCTGAGGAGCCTTCTCTACTGGTGCTCGTTCGGCATGGTGCCCGCATCGCTTGTTCTGGCGGTGCTCGCCGGCCCGGTGGTCTCGGTTCTCTTCCAGAGGGGGAGCTTCGATGCGGGAAGCACGCGGCTCGTAGCCTGGAGCCTGGTCTTCTACGCTCCGTGGATTGCCCAGTACGGTTTCGGAACGATACTGCAGAGGGGGTTCTACGCTCTGAAGGATACTAAGACCCCCGTGGCACTCGGAGTATGGGCGATGATCGTGAACGCGCTCCTGTGCGTATTGCTGGTCGGACCGCTCGGCGTGGGAGGTCTTGCTCTGGCGGTGACGCTGGCCTCCACCGCGAAGACCGTTCTCCAGGCTGTCGTCCTCGACAGGAAGGCAGGCGGCATAGGTGCCGTCGGGATAATGGCGGACCATGCCAGGATAGTCTTCCCCGCACTGATCGCTGCGGGGTGCGTATTCGCCCTGAGCCGGTTCGCGAAGTTCGATCTCGAAGCTCCGTTCGCGGAGCGTGCGGTCCTTCTTGCGATTTACATCGCGGTCGGTGCCGTCGCCTATCTGCTGGCCTCCCTCGCCGCGGGATCGCCCGGCGCCCTGCGCCTCCTGTCAAGGGAGGGTCGGAGTTAACTTCGTTAACTTCGTCCGGGTGATGTTGTCTGACGGGAGGTTACGCCGAGACCCACGCCAGGCGCCCCCGTACCGGATAAAGGCCCGGCAGGGGCATGCCCGGAGACGAAGTTAACGAAGTTAACTCCGACCCACTGATGCTATGTAGGTGGGCGCGCTGGGGATCGAAGGATGAGCCGCGTGCAGGGAAGTCATCCAGGACTGGAGTTCCGACCAGGTCATGTAACCGCCCATGCTTTTGCCCTTGCAGCGGGATGCGTAGAAACCTTCGAGGTCCACTATCCTGGTGTCCGCCCTCAGCCCCGTGCGGGCCAGAAGCTCCAGCTCGGCCTCCGTCGCCGCAAAGTCCGCACCGCCGTCATCGTACACGTGGATGACGTCTAATCCAAGTTCTGCAAAAAGCCCCGGCTTCCGTGGTGTTGTACGGATGAAAGCACATCAGGGAATAGATCTCGGCGCCGCATGGAACCGCCCCGAGAACAAGCAGTACAAGAAGGATCTTCACGGCAACCCCTCCCCCGTTTCAGATCGCCTTGTATCAAGGCTGATTGCAAGCCATCCCACTGTCAACATTGGCATGCCATTGATTCCAGCCGGCCGCATGGAGACGGGGAACCACAGACGGCCTGGCGATGCCGGCTGGGTTGTTGTATGTCTATATGTCCGCGCATCAGGGAGGGGTCGATGCTGCGCCAGGACGGCCAGCCGATGGAGCTGGACCTCGGACACATCCTGGAGAACATGCTCGAGGTCTTCTACAGGACCGACGAGAAAGGCCGCATCGTTCTGATCAACAGGGCCGGGGCGAGGCTCTTCGGTTACGCCAACCCCGGCGAGATGACCGGCCTCGATCTTTCGAAAGATATCTTCATTTCTCCTGCCGGAGCGCAGGATTTCCTCGATGCCCTGAACACGGACTGGTCGGTGCGCGACTTCCCTGTCGAGCTGAGGACCAGGGAGGGCAATCCGATCCTTGCCGAGACCACCGCCGGCCTCATCCGCGATGAAAAGGGCCGTGTGATCGGCATCGAGGGCTTCGTGCACGATGTCACTGCCCGCCGCCGCGCGGAAATGCGTATCGAGCACCTGAACGGCGTGCTGAGGTCCGTACGGAACGTGGGGAGCGTTATTACCCGCGAGCGCGACAGAACCGGGCTCGTGAGGGAGGTTTGCTGCAACCTCACCACCAGCCGCAGCTACAACAACACCTGGATACTGCTGCTGACCGCCGAAGGACGTTTCGAGGGGTTCGAGTCCTGCAGGCTCGGGCCGTACGAGAGCGAGATGCGAGCGATGTTCGAGTCCGGGAGGCTGAACACCTGTGCGCGCATGGCGCTAGACAGGAGCGGCGTGATCACCATTCCGCAACCCTCCGAGACCTGCCCCGGCTGCCCGCTCCTGGGCAAGGACACCGCCAGCAGAAGTTTGGCCATCAGGCTGGAAAGCGGAGGCGAACTCTTCGGCGTGATGGGCGTATCGATACCGGGATCGCTGGCGGAGGATCTGGAGGAGCAGGAGCTCTTTGCCCAGGTTGCCGGAGATGTCGCCTTCGCCATCGCCAACCTCCGGGGAGAGGCCGAGAGAGCGAACGCGGAAGAGGCTCTCCGCAGAGCCAAGGAAGAGACCGAAAAAATCAACCGCCAGCTCGAAACCGCCCTCCAGATCGCGGAGCAGGCCGCCAACGACGCCCTTGGATCGAGCCAGGCGAAGAGCGAGTTCCTCGCCAACATGAGCCACGAGATCAGGACGCCCCTGAACGGCGTGATCGGAATGACGGGTGTCCTGCTGAATACGGAGCTGACACCTGAACAGCGCGATTACGCCGAAACCATAATGAAAAGCGGCGACATCCTCATGGGGATAGTGAACGACATCCTCGACTTCTCGAAGATCGAAGCCGGGAGGATGGATCTCGAAGCCATAGATTTCGACCTTCGCGCCCTCATGGAGGACATAGCCGATCCTCTGGCCCTGCGCGCCCAGGAAAAAAGCCTGGAGATGATCTGCACCATTGACCCCGAGGTGCCCTCGCTTCTGAGGGGGGATCCTGGCAGGCTGCGTCAGATACTCGTCAACCTGATCGGGAATGGTATCAAGTTCACAATCAGGGGCGAGGTGGCCGTCGAGGCACAGCTTGTCGAGGAAACCGAGAACCGGGCTACGATCAGGTTCGAGGTGAGGGATACCGGGATCGGCATAGATCCGAGGCTGGTCCCCGGATTGTTCGAACCGTTCGCCCAGGCAGACGCATCGACGACGCGGAGATTCGGCGGGACGGGTCTGGGGCTCTCCATCTGCAAGCGCCTGGTCGAGCTGATGAACGGAAGGATAGGCGCCGAGAGCGAGGAAGGCATCGGATCGACCTTCTGGTGCGAGATCACGTTTCAGAAGCAGGGCGTTCACAGGACGGTGCATGGCGGACTGACGAGCATAGAGGGGCTGAGGGTACTCTCGGTTGACGACAACCGTACGAACCGGAGGCTGATGTCTCTTCTCCTGGGTTCCTGGGGATGCAGGCATGAAGAAGTCGGGGATTCCGACCTCGCACTGGAGAAGCTCCATACAGCGGCAACCGAGGGGGATCCGTTCAGAATCGCAATCCTGGACAAGCAGATGCCCGACATGGACGGCGAGGATCTCGGAAAGAGGATCCTCGCCGATCCTCTTCTCAATGGCACCAGGGTCGTGCTCATGACGTCACTGGGGGTAAGGGGGGACGCGAAGAGGCTTGCCCAATCAGGATTCTCGGCGTATCTGACGAAGCCCGTGAAGCAGTCGGTGCTCTATGACTGCCTTGTGACGGTTGCGGGTCTCGAGGCCGCTGTGGAATCCGACGAGACGCCGATCGTCACGCAGTACAGCATCAAGGAGAACGCCAGGAGACGTCTCAGAATCCTCGTTGCCGAGGACAGCCAGGTCAATCAGAAAGTGGCGGTGGCCCTTCTGGAGAAGCTTGGTTACAGCGCCGACGTCGCCGAGAACGGGAAAGATGCACTGGAGGCGCTGAAGAGCGGGGAGTACAGCCTGGTCCTCATGGACTGCCAGATGCCCGTGATGGACGGCTACGAGACGACGCGAGAGATACGATCCGAGCAAATGCCCCTCGCCGTCAGGGTTATCCCGGTGATTGCGATGACCGCCAATGCAATGGAAGGTGACAGGCAGAAGTGCCTGGATGCCGGGATGAACGACTACCTGCCGAAGCCCATAAGCCCTGCAAGCCTCTCCGCGGTGCTCGACCGCTGGCTGCCTGAGACGATCGTGCGTGAGCAGCCATACGCTCAGAAGGCATACGAGAGTTCCGGTTCCATCGACTGGCTGGATCTCCTCGAAAGAGTGGCGGGCGACTCGGACCTGGCCGTTCAGATCCTTGAGATATTCTCGCGTGATTCGAGCGAACAGATCCTGAAGGTTCACGAATTGCTGGAAGCCGGCGACCTGGACCAGGTGAGAAGGCTCGCTCACACACTAAAAGGCGCATCGGCCAACGCCGCGGCCAGGGGAATGAGCGAAATGGCGCGGTCTCTCGAGATAGCTGCCGGCACGGGATCGAGGCGCTCCGCCGAAAGCGCCTTCGCCCTTCTCCGGACGGAGTTTTCCAGGGTGCAGTCCGGCATTTCCAGGGGTTTCCCCTTTTCCGACATGCGCCCTTACGAGGGCGAATGAAGGTACTAGTAGCCGACGACGACATCACCTCCCGCACTCTGATCTCTGCACTGCTCGCGAAGAGGGGATACGAGATC
>JAAYTY010000107.1 GCA_012523605.1 Candidatus Fermentibacterota bacterium | reverse complement strand
ATCCTCGAAGGACAGGGGCCTGGACAGCCCGGCGAGCCCGCTTCCCGCCGCCTCTCCCCAGCAGGAGACTATCCTCTCGAGCATTGTCGCCCCCCCTTCGGGCCCGTCTTCCTTCATGGAGTCAAGAATCGAGCCGAGGCTCCTCATGCGCGGCCCCCTGCCGCCGCAACACTGCATACGCAGCGCCCGGGGCTTGGTCGCACCCGTGAATCTGCCGCTTGTCAGCCGGCCTGACCGGCCGCACCGGGGAGGCGCACCGGCATGAGGAGTGCCAGATAGGAGGTAGCCGGCTCGGGGTTCTCGTTCTCGATCACTACTGCGGAAGAGCTGTTCTTCAGCTTCATCACAACCTTCTCGGTGGTCATGTTCTTCAGGATCTCCATGAGGAAATCTCCGTTGAACCCGACCTGGAGGGGCTCTCCGGCGTAATCGGCCGAGAGTTTCTCCCTGGCCTCGCCCGCTTCTGTGTTCTCCGCCTGGACGAGGATGTTCTGGGATTCCAGAGAGAACTTCACCTGATGCGTCGCCGGATTTGCGATGATCCGCATTCTCCTGAGAGCGCCGAGCAGATCCTCGCGGGCTATAGTGAGAGCTTTGTCGTTATCCTTCGGTATGACCTTCTCGTACGGCGGGTAGGGACCCTCGATGGTCCTGCTGAATATGGTCGTCTGCCCGAATTCGAACGATATCTGGTTTCCCTGGAATCTGACCGTGGCCTCCCCGTCTTCGGCCAGCCGCGCGAGAAGATTGAGAGCCTTGGGTGCCACTATGGCCTCGAATCTCGCCGTGCTCGTTATGTCAGCAAGGTGTATCCTGGCGAGTCGGTGGCCGTCGGTGGCCACCATCTCGAGGCCGTCCGGACCGAGCTTCCACAGCTCTCCGTTGAGAGCGGGCCTGTAGTCCTCACGGGCCACCGCATAGGAGGTTCTCCTGATGGCGGAGGAGAGGACCGAAAGCGGAAGAACGACGCCCGCCGCATCTCCTCTCGCAGGAAGCTCGGGATAGCTGTCTCTCGCAGTTCCGGAAACGACGAAGGAACTGGAGCCGCAGGTTATCGTTATCCGGTTCCCCGTGCCGCTCAGGTGAATATCCTCGCCGGGCAGCTCGCGCACTATCTCGTAGAGCTTGCGTCCGGGAAGCGCTATGGCGCCAGCAGTCGAGATGGTAGCCGCGACACTCGTCGTTATCGTCGTGTCCAGATCGGTGGCCGCCAGATGGAGCTGATCGCGGTCGGTCTCCAGAAGGACGTTCATGAGAGCCGGTAGGATGGTCCTGGGCGGAAGGGCCGCCGCTACGGTGTTGAGACCCTTTTCGAGATCACCCTGCGAGACCAGGAGCTTGATCATGCCGAGCCCTCCCGGGTTCATAGGGACCAGACTGAACAGAGAATGAAATTGTACTTGTTATTATACAGTGGATAGTGTGGAGGTGTGAGGTCTCTTCTGCGGGACACGGGGTTGTGAGATGAGCCCTCTTGTGCAAAGGGTGTGGAAAACCAGAGCGATTTCCACAATCTGGCATTACCGACATGCCGTAGCACAGGTTTTCCACAGCCTTTCAGCCCGTGAGGCGGTTCATGAGCTCCTGTATCGTTCTCTTGAAGACCGGATCGGCCTGCTGTAGGGAATTGACTCGCTCTATGGAGTTGAGCACCGTGGAGTGATCCCTCCCGGTGAAGAAGTTGCCGATGTCCTTCAGAGAGAGATCCGTCAGCTCCCTGATGAGGTACATGGCCACCTGCCGCGGGACGAGCACTTCGCGTCTTCGCGTGGCACTGCGTATCTGAGCGGGAGATACCGAAAACGCCTCGGCCACCGCGGCTACTATAGTCGGCGGAGTCACCAGCTGAAGCTGAGCGCCGATAACGGTCGTGATCGCGTTCTTTGCCATCTGCATGTCCACGGGAACTCCTCGGGTGGTGGATTCCGCGAACAGCCTGTTCACAACGCTCTCGAGCTGTCTGATGTTCTTCTTCACGCTGGTCGCTATGAAATCTATCACGTCCTGCGGAAAGTGGACGCCCCTGTCGCGAGTCTTCAACTGGAGAATGGCAAGCCTGGTCTCATAGTCCGGCGGCTGGATGTCCGCGACAAGGCCGGACTGGAACCTCGAAACGAGTCTTTCCTGCAGAGGAGCGATCTCCGAGGGAGGTCTGTCCGAAGTGAGAACTATCTGGCGGCCGTTCTGATAGAGCTCGTTGAACCTGTGGAAGATCTCGTCCTGGGTTCCCTCCTTGCCGGCGAGGAACTGCACGTCGTCTAGCAGCAGCAGGTCGACTTCGAGATACTGCCTGCGGAGTTCTGTGGTAGTCTGGTTCATTATCGCAGTGACGAGGAGCTTGAGGAATGCCTCGGCGGAGAGGTAGAGGAATCTCCGATCCGGGGAGGTTCTACGGATCTCATTGGCGATGGCGCATATCAGATGCGTCTTTCCCAGCCCCACGCCTCCGTAGATGAACAGGGGATTGTGAGAAGGGCTGCCTGGATCCCTTGCCGCGGCGCGGGCGCCGGCGTGGGCAAGCTGGTTGCTGGGCCCGGCTACGAAACGCTCGAAGGTGTATGACGGGCTGATGAACGACATCCTGGCGGCGGGCTGTGGAGCCGGCTGGGCCTTGAACGCCGCTACCGGCGGAGCCGGGGAGCCCACACAGACAAGCCTGAGATCCTGCCTCCCACTCGACTCCCGGAGCGACGCCTGGAGCATTTCGCCCCAGTGTTCCTTGACCCAGCGGGCCGCGAATTCGTTCGGGAAGCGCACGAGGAACTGCTGACCATCGATGGCCTCGAAGACCGACTCCGAGAGCCAGGTGTCGAAGGATGTCGGTGGAAGAGCGGTCCGGGCGGTATCGAGACACGCCGCCCAGATCGCGGACGGATCGCGCTCGGAAGAGATCGAGGGTTGCATCCTTCTAAGACACTGCCGAGCAGTGAGGAATGAAGTTATCCACAGAGATCCCCACAAGGCGCTTTGTGTGCAAACCTATAGATTCCAATAAGTTTTGCCGTAAGGGCCGAAAGACTATCCCGGAAGTGTTGATTTGCTCCTCCGATCAGATTGCTCGGCAAGCCGCTCTTGACAGGGAGCATGCGTGCGCGTAGCTTCCGCCTTCGCCTACGGAGCGCAAAAGGCACTACAATCTCGCCCTCTCCGAACGGCCAGTCAAGTAAGAACGGCATGCAAGCACGCAGGGAGTTCCGGGAAAGTGAAGAGAACCTATCAGCCAAGCAGAATCGCTCGAGCCAGGAGGCATGGCTTCAGGGCCCGCATGGCCACCAAGGGCGGGCGGAAGGTGCTGAATGCCCGCCGCAGAAGGCTCCGGAAGAAGCTCGTGCCCTGAGCGGAATGCGGCCGGCCGCCGCCGCTCTCTGAGCGGAAGGGCGGGGTTCGAGGCCGTATTCTCCCGCGGGGCCAGGTTCCGCGGAGAGGTACTCAGAATAGTCTGGTGCGCCAATGCCCTGGGCGTGACCCGCCTGGGGTTTTCCATCCCGGGACGCCTCGGCGGCTCCGTCGAGCGGAACCGCTTCAAACGGAGAGTGCGAGTGCTTCTCCAGGCTCTTCCGCCGGGTCTGGACGCAGTTGTGGGCAGCCTGGTCCCTCTCGAGAGGGCTTCATGGAATTCGATGGAGCGGGACGCAGAGCGATTCGTCGCGGAGGCGGCCTCGCACGGGGAGCGGTTCTCCTCCTGATCCGGCTGTACAGGAGGTATCTTTCGCCTTTGCTTCCCGCGGCATGCAGGTTCGAGCCTAGCTGCAGCGAATACGCTGAGGTGGCTGTTTCGAGGTTCGGACTCCTGAGGGGAGGATGGCTGGCTCTGAAGAGACTCGCCAGATGCAATCCGCTTGCGAGAGGCGGCTACGACCCGGTGCCCGCAGAAAAGGAGGAGTCCGGCGATGAGTGACCAGCAGCGTCTTCTTCTCGCTTCGGTCCTGATGGCGCTGGTTCTGGTTCTCGGCTGGAACCTCACGGCGAGGCGCTCCGCGCCCCAGGCCCCTTCCCCGGTCCAGCCGGTAGAATCTCCGGCGGACTCCATGGAGACACCGGCGCCTCCCGTCGTCTCCGACACCGCAGCTCCGGCCGCTTTCGATTCGCTGAAACAGACCGCCAGGAGCATAGCAGTGTTGGTGAGAAGCGAAGACTGCAGAGATCTGGTGCGGGCTTCCGTCACGACGCTCGGCGGGGCCGTGGAGTCCTGGACTCTGCCCGAATACCGCTCCCTCCTCGGCGGATCCGGAACTTTGGATCTGGTCGCGGCCCCATGGTTCGTCACGACCGGAGCCGACGGGAGCCCGGTAACGTTCGGATGCGAGGCTCCCGACACCCTGGTGATAGCCGGTGTTCCGGACAGTTTGGTGCTCGTGGATGCCTCCGGCGCGAGAAAAGTCTTCACGTTCGAACCCGACAGCTATACCTTCATCGTGAATACCGGCGGCGGTCCGGTGGAACTTGAATCAGGCAGCCTGCCGCAGACCGAGGAGGCGCCCGATCTCCGCAGGTACTTCTCCGCGGCCTGGTATGCCGAGAAGTACAGGAACTCTCGAACAGGCTCCCTCGACGGCAGAGAGCCGCTGGGACGGGTGCTCTGGGCCGCCGCGCGGTCCCGCTATTTTGCCGTGATACTCATGTCGGCGGATGGAGAGAGGGACGACGGCTTCGCCTGGGCCGGGTCGGAGGCACAGTCCCCGGGCGTCGGCCTGGAGGCTGGTTCGGCCAGGGTCTATGCAGGCCCGGTGGACTACCGCAGGCTGAGGGCTCTAGGTTCGGGCACCGACAATCTGGTGGATCTGGGCTGGCCGTTGATCAGGTGGATCGGCAGGCTCATTTACCTGTTCCTGAGCTCGGTTCTGTCCTTCATCGGGAACTGGGGCCTCCGGATCGTCGTCCTCTCGGTATGCATGAAGGCTCTGCTGTGGCCGCTTTCCTGGCACAGCGCACGCTCCATGAGAAAGATGCAGGCGCTCCAGCCGAAGATGCAGGAGCTCCAGAAGAAGTATCCCAACGACCCTCTGAGACAGAGGCAGGAGCTCCAGAAGATCTACAGGGAGCACGGCGTCAACCCGCTTGGCGGCTGCCTGCCGCTTCTACTGCAGATGCCGGTGTTCTTCGCCCTCTACCGGGTTCTGGAGAGTTCTGTGGACCTTAGGGGGGCCGGGTTCGTTCTCTGGATAAAGGACCTTTCGAGGCCCGAGATCCTCATTCCGTTCGGAACGACTGTTCTCGGCATGCCCGGGATAGGCCTCCTGGCGGTGCTCATGGGCGCTTCGATGTATTTCCAGCAGAAGATGACCATGAGCGATCCCAGCCAGCGGGCGATGGCCGTGATGATGCCCGTGCTGATGACATGGCTCTTCATGCGCTTCCCCGCGGGGCTCACCATATACTGGTTCGTCAACAGCGCCCTCTCCCTGGTGGAGCAGAGGATCGTGCGCCGTGACCGTGGAGAGGGATAGCTCCGGCAGGAACCCGGCCGGCGACATCATCGCTGCACTAGCCACGCCTGACGGTCCGGGGGCTCTTGCCATCGTGCGGCTGTGCGGAGCAAACTGCACGAGGCTGGCCGAGAAATGCATATCCTTGTCCCCCATGACATTGAATGGCAGAAAGCGGGCCATCGGCTCGTTCGAAGGCATGAGCGGGCCCGCATCCGCCGTAGTCGCCATTTCCTGGCCCCGGGGGGCAAGCTACACCGGCGAGGAGATGGTGGAACTGATCTGTTCAGGTGCGCCTGGCGTCGCCGACGCAGTTCTGGGACGGCTGTTCAGGGATGGAGCGAGAGTCGCCGCCCCCGGGGAATTCACAAGGAGGGCCCTCCTGAACGGCCGCATCTCTCCGCTCGAGGTGCTGGAGCTGTCCGCCGCCTTCCGCGGAGCCGCGACGGCCGGAAGGAGCGCGTCCGCTCTCGTTGCAGATCTGTCACGGGCTCTCGCCGAGGCACGGGCCGCTCTCGACGGAGCGATCGAGTTTCACGACAGCCATCTGGAGGGCGAAGGTCCGGCTGCGCTCGGCGGACGCTTCGACAGGCTCCTGGAGACTGCGTCCGCCGTGACTGCGGCAGCCTCGGAGGTGTCGGATCCCGACAGGGTTTTCATAACCGGGCCGAGGAATGCCGGAAAGTCGTCCCTCTTCAATTTCCTGACCGGTCGCGAGGCCGCGCTGGTGTCGGACTGCCCGGGCACCACACGCGAGGGACTGCGCGAGTCGACCGATATCGGGAGCGGAAAGATCGAGCTTCGGGACACCGCCGGCTGGACCGGGGAGGACGGGCTGGACTCGATGGCGCTGGCGAAGGTTCTTGAAGAAATGCGCGAGGGCGACTGCGTGGTCTGGATGAGCCCACGGGGAAGGGATCCTGTTCCGGAAGCGATCCTGCAAAGGAAACCGAGACTCGTTTCCGTATCGAGCCGGTGCGACGAGGGACGCGGCCCCGGGCTGAACGTGTCCGTGCTCCGGCCTGAGGGGATCGAGGATCTGAAGCGGTGGATCGCCGCCCGGCGGCCCGTACACGGCCCGGGTGCCGCGGCATCGATTGTGGAGGATCTCCTGCGCGAGGCCTGCGCAGCCCTGCGGGCCGGCGACGCCGCTCTTGCCTCCGCTTTGGCGGCCGAGGCCGACACCGCGCTCTCGGAAGTATCGGACCTGCCAGCAGGGTGCGGCGATTCGATCGAAAGAGCCCTGGGCTCGCTCTGCGTGGGGAAGTGAAGGCTCCGATCGTAATAGTGGTCGGCGGAGGCCACGCCGGCGCCGAGGCGGCGCTCGCGGCCGTGCGCGCGGGAGCCTCGGCGGTGCTGGTGACATTCGACATCGGCCGTATCGGCGAGATGTCCTGCAATCCCGCCATAGGCGGAGTGGCCAAGGGAACTCTGGTAAGAGAGATAGACGCTCTTGGAGGCGCGATGGGGGAGTGCGCGGACGGCAGCGCGCTCCAGTTCCGGATGCTCAACAGGAGCAGGGGGCCCGCAGTATGGGGGCCCAGGGTGCAGTCGGATGCCGCACTCTACTCGAAGCTGGTCAGGAAAAGCCTTGAGGAGGCTGGAGTGATCCTCGTCGAAGACGAGGTCACGGCGCTCTCGGGCCCGACGGAGAGACTCTCGGGGGTCCGGCTCTCGGGCGGGCGTCTGCTCGCGGGGGATGCGGTTGTAATAGCCGCCGGCACGTTCCTTCGGGGGGTGCTCTTCAGAGGGCGCCAGAAGTGGCGTGGCGGCCGCACCGGGGACGGGAGCTCCTTCGCGCTCGCCGATGACCTGGAGAGGCGGGGCTTCGCACTCGGCCGCTTCAAGACGGGCACGCCCCCGAGACTGGCGGGAACCTCACTGGACTACTCGGAGATGGAGCTTCAGTGCGAGGACGGCCCCGGATTCCTCTTCTCCTTCAGAGGCCGGCGGTTCGGGGCGCCTTCGGCGAGAATGCCCTGTTGGGTGACAAGGACGACCGGAAAGACCAGGCGGGCGGCCATGTCGGCCTTCGGCGAGTCGCCTCTGTTCACCGGCGGGATCACCGGGCGGGGCCCCCGGTACTGCCCCAGCTTCGAGGACAAGGTCGTCAGGTTCCCCGAGCGCTCCGAGCATGTGGTGTTCGTGGAGCCCGTGGGAATTGACAGTCCTCTCGTCTATCTCAACGGGCTCTCGACCAGCCTGCCCGAACAGGCGCAGATCGAGATGATCCGCAGCCTTCCGGGCTGCTCGGAAGCCCGGGTGGCCCGCTGGGGATACGCAGTCGAGTATGGTTATTTCCTCCCCGGAGGTTTCGACGGGACGCTCAGAGCGGCAGGCTCGGAGAACCTGTTCTTCGCCGGGCAGATATGCGGCACGACCGGATACGAAGAGGCGGCAGCTCTCGGCCTCCTTGCCGGAAGGAACGCCGCAGCCGCCGCCCTGGGGAAGCCGCTGTTCGAGCCGGATCAGGCCTGGGGCTACATCGGGGTCCTGGTGTCGGACGTCACCTGCAGAGGGCTCGATGAGCCCTACAGACTCTTCTCCTCCCGCGCATGGAGCAGGCTTCACCTGCGGGAGGACAACGCACCCCTCCGATGTCTGCCCTGGGCGCTGGAAATGGGTGTGGCCAGACCGGGAGACGCCGATCTCCTCGCCGTGCTGGAACAGGATGCCGACAAGGCGCGGTCTGCACTGGAATCGTGCTCGGCGGAGGGCGTCAGGGCACTGGACCTCTGCCGGAGACCTGAGATCGACGAGAGAGATCTTGTCGAGAGGTACCCGGAGCTGGCGGAGCTCGACAGGGAGTCTTTCAGGAGCGCGGTGCTGGACGAGAAGTACAGGGGTTACGTAGACAGGGCGGCGAGGAGGATGGAGACCTGGAGGAGGCTTCACGGGCTTTCCCTGAACTCCATAGGGGACTTCAGGTCGGTGGAGGAGATCTCCTGGGAGGCCAGGGAGGCTCTCGAAAGGGCGCGGCCGTCGAATCTAGGCGAAGCGTCCGCACTTCCCGGAGTGAGACCATCCGATATCGACGGCCTGCTCGTCCACCTTGCGAGGACGGGGGGTGTTCCACGTGGAACACACGGATCCTGAACTCGGAGCAGTCCTGCCTTCGGACGAAGACATCGTGCGTGACTGCCTGACGCTCGGGATCAGACCCGGCGGCAGGGAGATCTCCCTCATGAGAGAGTTCGCGGCACTCCTGGCGTGCCGCTCGCGGTTCGTGAATCTGATCGGACCGTCGGAGATGCCCAGACTCTGGCCGAGGCACTTCCTCGAATCGCTCGCTTTCGCCGCCGTGCTGGACAGGGCCCCCGTCGTGGACATCGGCAGCGGCGCTGGATTCCCCGGGATGGTGCTGGGCATGATGGGCTGGGATATCGTGATGCTGGAGCCGCGGAGAAACCGGGCTCTGTTCCTCGAGATGGCCGTGGAAAGGCTCGGGCTCTCGAAAGCGCGCGTCGAGCGGGCACGGATCGAGGACTTCTCCTCCACGGCGGCTCAGTATACGGCACGGGCGGTCTCGGATGCGGCGTCTCTGGTCGGCATCCTTGCATCGGTCGGAGCCGGAGATGCCGTCCTGACCGTCAGAGAACCATCGGCAGGGAAGGCGGGACGCGCTGCAGCGAGGGTATTCGATCTGCCCGTGCCGCCGCTTGACCGCACGGGTGCAGTGGTGCAGTATCGCGTCGATCGAGCCTCGAACTGTTTTTCCGCGCGGAACCGGGAAGAGAGGGAATGAACAGGGTCATCGCCACGGCGAACCAGAAGGGAGGCGTCGGGAAGACCACTACCGTGGTGAATCTCGCCGCCAGCCTCGCCGCGTACGACAGGGAGGTCCTCGTCCTCGACATGGACCCTCAGGCCAACGCCACCAGCGGCCTCGGGGTCACCCCCGGCGACGGAAGAGACATGCACGCTCTGCTGACATCCACCGAAGGCCTCGACCGTTGTGCAAGGGAGACGGGTTTCGAGGGCCTTCACATAGTCCCCGGCTCGCGTGATCTGGCGGGTCTCGAGATCGAACTGGCAGCCCAGGATGAAAGAGAGAGCTTCCTGCGGCGCGCCGTGCGGGTTCCTTTCCTCGAGAGGTTCGACTACGTTCTCATCGACTGCGCCCCCTCCCTCGGCCTTCTGACCCTGAACGCGCTGGTGGCCGCCGACAGCGTGCTTCTGCCTCTTCAGAGCGAGTACTACGCACTTGAGGGTCTGTCGCACCTGCTCGAGACGATCGGCAGGGTACGCGCTCTGTGGAATCCCGCGCTCGAGGTCGAGGGCGTGCTTCTCACCATGTACGACAGGAGGCTGAACCTGAGCCGCGAAGTCGAAGCCGATGCCGAGACCCATCTCGGCGGCCGCCTGCTCGAAACACGGATACCGCGCAATGTGAGGCTAAGCGAGGCCCCGAGCTTCGGGAAGCCGGTTCTGCACTACGATTACGATTCGCCCGGGGCGAGGAGCTATCTCCTCCTCGCGGAGGAGCTGATGGCCAGATGACATCTCAGGGGCGCAGAGCTCTGGGAAGAGGCCTCGAGGCCCTCCTTCCCCAGGTTGGGGAAACCGCGTCGGGCCAGATAGTGCTCGTTTCCGCGGCCAGAATCGACCCGAACCCCTTCCAGCCCCGCAGGGACTGGGATCAGGAGGAGCTCCAGGCCCTGGCGGACTCGATCAGAGCCCAGGGGCTCCTGCAGCCTCTGGTTCTCCGAAAACACTCGGGCCGCTTCCAGGTCATAGCAGGAGAGCGCAGGCTCAGGGCGGCCGCCCTGGCCGGCATGACAGAAGTGCCGGCCGTGATAAGAGACGCCGACGACACGCAGATGCTCGTCCTTGCGCTCGTCGAGAACATACAGCGCAAGGATCTCGGCCCCATGGAGAAAGCCGAGAACTTCTCCCGCCTCAGCGGGATGTTCGGTCTCACCCAGGAGGAGGTGGGGCGCCAGATCGGCCTGAAGAGATCCACCATCGCCAACTTCGTAAGGCTTCTGGAGCTTCCCGAATCGGTGAAGAACCTGCTCGGGAGCGGAGAACTCTCGATGGGTCACGGAAGGGCCCTCCTCGGTCTCCGGACCCGCGCCTCCATCGAGAGGACTGCTGAACTCGCCGTGAGGAGACGTTACTCGGTCCGCCAGCTGGAGGAGTACATCAGGAAACAGTCCTCGTCCTCCGGCAGGAGGAAGCCGGCCCCCGGGAGGTCTCCCGAAGCGCGCTCTCTGGAGGAGGCCGTCCAGCGCAGGCTGGGCACCAGGGTCAGGATCGTGGAACGCAGGGGCAGAGGGAGGATCGAAGTGGAATTCGCCTCCTTGGACGAACTCGAGAGGATTCTCGATATCCTCGGGGTCAGGACTTGAAGTTCCGAGGCGGAGGTGCAGGATGAACGGTTCCGCTCCCGAGAGATTCGGCGACGAACGGAGCCAGCCGCCCGAGCAGATGTTCGAGGCCGCCTGGCAGGAGATCAACGAGAGGATGGCGAGGCTGAGACTCGACCTCGATCTGGCCGACAGGGTCGGCCTAGGGGACGAGACGAAAAAAGCCATAGCCAAGAAGCTCCTGGACATCCAGAAGATGGTCGACGTCTTCGCCGAGCGCTGGATGGATTTCGAGAAGAGAAGAAAGGCCCTGGAAGACAAGGTTAAAAGGCAGCCCTGATCGGGCCTGCGGGCCGCGGCGTCTACTGCTTCCTGTCGGCCTGTTCCTGTGTCCTGGCGTCGATGTTGAACTCGTGCATCAGCGCTTCGAGCCTCGTGTGGAAATGCACCCAGTGGTCGGCGAAAAGGTCAACCTGCGACGCGAGCTTGTTCAGGGCCCTCGAGATGTCCTCCGGAGAGTTTTCCTCGCCCGCCTTCATGTCCTCGGCGGCCGAGGAGAGCTTCCTGAAGCTGCGATCTACGCTCTCCCAGCCCTTCTCGAAGAAGCTTTCGGCGAGAAAATCCTTCATGACCCCTCCACGAATGCCATTATTACAGCATAATCAGATGTGTGCAATACCCGGCCTCAGGCATCCGATTCGTTGACAGGCGGCGTTCGTTGCCGGTATAGTGCGCCCTGTCTTGCAGAAGGGAGGGTTCCGTGGCCTACAGGATAACCGACAAGTGCATCGCATGCGGCAACTGCCAGAGCGAGTGTCCGGTGGATGCCATCAGCGAGGGCGCCAAGTACAAAATCGATCCGCAGAAGTGCATAGACTGCGGCGCATGTGCCTCCGTGTGCCCGGTGGAGGCCATAGAGGCCCCCTGAGCCGCGGATCCAGGAAGCTCATAAGGGCGGGCCGGGATCGCTCCCGGCCCGTTTCATTTTCCCTGTGGTTCGGAGCCGGTCCGCCCTGCATCGTCGGCCAGCTCTCCCAGCGTGACAGCCCGGAAGGAGCCGAGGATCCTCTCGAGCCTTCCGAGCATTGGCCGGCCTGCGTTCAGGGACTGCCTGAGCGTGACCACGGGGGCATAGCTCCGGGATTTGCCAAGGGGCAGGTGATACTCCCAGGGGTGCGAATACAAGACCGGGGGCGATCCCTCACGGGCGGCCCTCGCGAGCAGGAGGCGGTGCAGAAGGCCCGGGAAAAGCCTCATCCAGGCGCCTCCTCCGGCCGGGATGCCGATGCCTGCGAAGCGTGCCACGGCGACGGGAAGCTCCAGGATCGCGCCGCGGCTTCCGGACAGCATGAAAGGATGCAGAGGGGCGCCGGGCATGCCGTGCCTTCTGCGCCTGATCGGAAACACGCTGCTGTCGTATTCATAACCATAAGCCAGCAAAGTATCTACAACCCATGATGAATTCTCCGGAACAACGGTGAAGCTCGGCGCCCGGTATCCTCTGGGCTGCGGCAGACCCGCCCGTGCACAGGAGTCCCGGAACATTCCCAGGTCGGCTTCGAGATCACTGGGCTCAGCCGAGACCAGTTCCAGGTGCCCCCAGCCATGGGACGCGATCTCGTGTCCGGCCGAGGCGACCTCCCCCGCCAGGGAGCCGCACCTGTCCATCACCGATCCAAGGAAGAAGAACGTCGCTCTGGCGGAGTGAGCTTCGAGTGCGTCGAGAATGATCCCGACGGCTTCTACGACACCCGATTCGAGGGCGGGCCAGGAATCCGGCGGATGGAACGGGCGCATCGCGCCTGTATGGAACCATTCCTCGACATCGAAGGAGAGCCCCAGGACGCGATCCGGAGTCACAGAGTCCTCCAGCCTCTGCGCCTGAACTCCCTCACATCCCGGGCTCCGGGGAAGGAATGCACCGTGGCGAGGCTGGCGGGATTCGGGCGTCTCTCGACGGCTCCCTGCTCGATCTTCTCGAGCACCTCGACCAGAAGGTCCGCCGCGACCGACTTGCACTCCGCAAGGAGATCCCAGAGCGACGCCCCGGCCTCGATGCGGACGGCTCTCTGTGCGAGGATGTCTCCGGCGTCTATCTCCGGAACCATCTCGTGCACGGTTACCCCGGGGCACGGAGGTTCGTCCAGGAGCGACCAGAAAGTCGGGAGCATGCCTCTGTTCCTGGGAAGCAGAGCCGAATGAACGTTCACTGCCGCCATCCTGGCCAGGGCCAGAGTCCTCCTGGAAAGCACCTGAGGGCAAGCGACGGAGACGATCACGTCCGGATCGAGAGCCGCCAGAGCGCGCCTGCCCTCGGCGGAATTGATCCTCCTGACGCGGAGGAGGCCGGCCCCGGCGGCCCTGGCGCTCTGGGCCAGGCTGTAAGGCCCGCCCTTCGTCACTCCGAGGGATCCCAGGAGCCTTCTCGCCGCGAAACGAAGAGCCATCCTGACGAAGCCGACCGCTCCGTAGAGGATGAAGTATCGCTTCGCGTTCAGGAAGCCGCGCCCCGCCGAGCCGTGCCCGCCGAGGGGGACGACCCAGAAGCTGTCGCCTGGCCGCCTCCTCATCACCTCCAGCACCGTTCGGGGTATGTTGAAAGGCTCGTCGTCGCAGAGAAAGACGACTCTCATCTCCTGGTCTGCGGCGCCGCACGCTGCGATCTGCACGACAGGGCGTATGCATGGAGGAGCGCCAGGCACAGAGCGACTCCGGTGTAGAAGAGCGGGCTGATCAGGAAGAAGCCGGCGATCCAGAACGCGATGAGCAGAGGGCCGGTTCCCCTCCAGTGCTCGCCTGCCCTCATTCTGCCGGCGGGATACCTCGATACGGCCCCGAAGAGATCCTCTGCGAAGCTGAACAGGACTATCGAGATAGATACGAGCACAAGGTGGAGGACGAGTCCTCCCGGAAGATGGAGCGGATCGACGAAGGCCAGTCCCCATGTGACGAGCGGAAGGAAAAGCATGCCGGGAATCAGGGTCCTGAATCCGAGGATTATCATGTCGTCGGAAGTCAGAGCCCCCCTCCTTCTTTCCAGAGCGGCCAGGGCGAGCCCCAGCAGTCGGCGAGATGCGCGGAACAGTACGTAGAGCACCGCCGCCACGAGTGCCACCAGGGCGTAATCCATCAGCCTGTCCAGAAAAACCTCCCTTCGACGCAGCGGGGACTATTGCCGGGCATGGCCGCCCGGTGCAACCCTCAGGAGCTCCGATGCAGGTCCTTCATCTGGACGATCGCTCCAGCGATCGCCAGAGCGGCTGCCAGAACAGGTGCGGCATACGATGGCAGAGCCGCGTTATCGAAAAGAACCGTCGCTCCTGCAACCGCAGTCAGCGCGCCTGACGCGGCGGTGAGAACCGAGAGGAACTGCTTCGTCAGGAGAGCCGTCAGAACACCCGCCGCGAGCGCGACCGCCAGGGATGGGAGCAGATCGAGCCCCAGCAGGCCGGAGGCGGACACGAAGCCGGCCGCGGCCCCCCCGAGGAACATGGAAAGCCTGAGCAGAACGATCGAAAGAGCGGCACAGGCAAGCCCCGCCGCCGAGGACAGAGCCGGTTTCAGCAGACCCTCCAGGTTCTCGAACAGAAGGGAGCCTGCGGTGAAGCCGAGGATGAAGCCCGAGCATGCCAGGAAGAAGGTGAAGAGCCTCCTGCCGAGAAAGCAGAAGAGAAGTCCAAGCGCCAGGAATCCCCAGGCGGCCGGATGGTCGGGGACCCGGGGGATCACGCCGCGGCCTCCCTGATCGCCGGGAGGAGGGAAGCGATGCCGTCTATCTCGAGTACGGCTTCGGACACGATCACTCTATAGAGACCGCCCCTCACGAGAACCGGTATGAAACCGCCCGCCCTTGCAGCCGCGAGACCCTTCCACGCGTCGTCGAAAACGAGCGTTCTCTCCGGCGGGCAGCCCGTCGCCCCTGCGGCGGCGAGGAGAATGTCGGGGGCGGGTTTCGGGGCGAGGCCGGAACCTCCGACAACGAGAGGGATGCGCAGAGAGTTCAGCGAGAGGATGGTTTCGATGAGCGCGCTGTCGGTGTTCGAGGCGATCGCCCAGGGGTGCCGCCAGACTCCGGCATTCAGCTCCTCAAGCAGTTCCGCCGCCCCGGGCATGAGGGGGATCTCCCCCCGTGCGCAGAGCCCGGCATAGATGCGCCGCTGTGTCCTCTTCACCTCCTCGATATCAAGGCCTGCGATCCCGTGCCGCTCGACGAAGCCCTCGAGGCCGGTTCCGAGCGAACTGAAGTGCAGCCAGTACTCCTCCTGCTCGATGGAAAGACCCCACGGCGCGAGAGCTTCGCAGTAGGACCTGTGATAGACGGGCTCGCTGTCGGCGATGACTCCGTCGAAGTCGAGCAGAATCCCGCGGGCTGCGCGCAGCGCGGAGACGATGTCTGGAGGGCTGGACTGCATTCTTGGCCCTTCGTATGCCCGGCGACATAATAACAAAACACCGTGGCGTCGTGCGACGGTCCTCTGCACTTGGAGGGAGGTCGGGATTGTACAGGAGCTTCGACGAGATCAGGAATGCCGCCCGAGGGAAAAAGGGAGCCAGGGTGGCCGTTCCCATGGGGCACGACGAGGCCTCCATCGAGGCGCTTCTCGCCGCCGCCGGGGAGGGGCTGGCCAGCGCGGTCGTCTTCGCCCCGGCCGCCGCCGTGGAGGAGACCGCCGCGAAACTGGGCCGGCCGCTGCCTCCCGAGATCGGGGTGGTGGATGCGGAAACCGAGGAGGAGGCCGCCAGGCTGGCTGTCAGGAGCGTCAGCTCGGGCGAATGCACGATGCTCATGAAGGGTCTCCTAAAGACTTCCGTCATGCTGAAGGCCGTCCTCGACAAGGAGCACGGGCTGCGCACGGGCAGGCTCCTGAGCCATGTCGCCGTGATACACGCCCCCAGGCAGGACAGGCTGGTGGCCGTCACGGACGGGGGAATGGTGCCCAGGCCGGATCCTTCCCAGGTGGTCCAGATCGTCGAGAACGCGGCCTGGGTCATGAGGCGGCTGGGATGCGCCGTGCCACGCGTGGCGCTCCTCGCGGCCGTCGAGGTCGAGGACGAGAATATCCCGGAGACGAAGGTCTTCGCCTCCATAGCCCGGCAGGGGATCCCGGGGGTGGAGGTGCAGGGGCCGCTGGCGGTGGATGGAGCGATGGATCCGGAGGCGGCCGCCATCAAGAAGATATCCGGCCCGGTGGCCGGGCGCGCCGACATCCTTGTCACCCCCGACATCTCGTGCGGCAACATCTTCGCCAAGGGCTTCATGTACATGACCGACACCTCGGCGGGGGGCCTGATCGCCGGGGCGTCGGCCCCGGTAGTGATGCTGTCGCGGTCCGACAGAGCAGAGACGAAGCTCAACTCACTCGCACTGGGAACCGTGATCGGAGGCGGCGATGGGTAGGCTGTTCCTGGCTATCAATCCCGGGGGCACCTCCACGAAGATCGGTGTGTACGAGGAGGACTCGCCGGTCTTCGAGGAGAGCGTCCGCCACCTTCCGGAGGACCTGGCGAAGTTCCACTCCACCTTCGACCAGATCCCGATGAGAAGGGATCTGATCCTTTCCGCCCTCGCGGCGCGAGGCTTCGACCCCTCTTCGATGACCGCCGCCGTGGGCAGGGGCGGCACCTTCAAACCTCTTGCCGCCGGCACCTACAGGGTCAATGACGCCCTTCTGAGGGACATAGCGGAAGGGACGACACTGCAGGCCGATCATCCGTCCAACCTCGGCGCCCCGCTGGCGGATGCCATCGCCAGGCCTCTCGGGCGGCCCGCCTATTTCGTGGATCCCGTATGCGTGGACGAGATGATCGAGGAAGCACGTTTGTCCGGGCATCCCCTTCTGCCCAGGAAGAGCCTCAGCCACGCTCTGAACATCAGAATGGTCGCATACAAGGCCGCGGAGAAGCTGGGAAGGCCTCTCGGCGAACTCAACATGGTCGTCCTGCACCTCGGGAGCGGCGTTTCGGTCAACGCCATCAGGAAGGGCCTGATGATAGACACCAACAACGCCAACGACGGCGGGCCCTTCAGTTCCCAGAGAACGGGCTCCCTGCCCGTGACAGGGCTGATAGAGCTCTGCACGGGAGGGAAATACACCGCGAAAGACCTCTCCAGGATGTTCCTGAAGGAGGGCGGGCTCTTCGCCTACCTGGGGACCGACCATGTCGGAGAGGCGGTCGAAAGAGCCGCCGCAGGAGATGCCCGGGCCGATCTCGTCCTCAGGGCGATGACATACCAGTTCGTGAAGGAGGGCGGGGCCATGGCCGCCGCCCTTCACGGCGAAGTGGACTGCATCGTCGTGACCGGGGGCATGGCCCACAACCGCTGGATAACCGACCGGATCATGGAAGGGCTTTCCTTCCTCGGCCCGGTTGTCGTCTTTCCGGGCGAGGCCGAGCTGGAGGCCCTGGTGCGGGGCGTCATGCGGGTTCTCGACGGAAAAGAGATCGAGAGAACCTACGAGTAGGAATCGGAGGCATCCATGAAGCAGGGCAGGCTGAATGCCGTGAGAGAGGGCAGGCTGCTCCTCTCCGGGAACGAGGCCATCGCCAGGGGCGCCTGGGAGCACGGGGTGACCTTCGCGGCGGCATATCCGGGCACGCCCTCCACCGAGATCCTCGAGGCCATCGGCGAGCACTACCCCGAGATCACCGCACAGTGGGCGACCAACGAGAAAGTGGCTCTCGAGACGGTGGCGGGAGCCTCCTACGGCGGCGCCCGGACGCTCTCGGCCATGAAGCACGTCGGCCTCAACGTAGCCGCGGATCCGCTCTTCACTCTCAGCTATGTCGGCGCCACTGGCGGCATAGTGGTCGTCTCCGCCGACGACCCGGGCATGCACAGTTCCCAGAACGAGCAGGACAACCGGCTGATGGCCCGAGCGGCGAAGGTTCCGATACTGGAGCCCTCTGACAGCCAGGATGCGCTGGACCTCGTGGGATGGGGGCTCGAGATCTCGGAACGCTTCGACACACCTGTGATGCTCAGGACCACCACCAGAATAAGCCACTCGCTGAGCGTGGTGCAGGCGGGACCGAGGCGCGAGTTCCCGCCGAAGGGCTACACGCGGGACATCAGGAAGCGCATCCCCATCCCCGCCTTCGCGAAGGGCATGCATGCCAGAGTCGAGAAGAGGACCCTCGATCTGTCCGCTTTCGGAGAGACCTTCCCTCTCAACCTGTCCATCGCCGGGAGCCGGTCTCTGGGGGTGATAACCAGCGGCGTATCATACCAGCACGCCAGGGAGGTTCTGCCGGACGCATCCTTCCTCAGGCTGGCCCTGACATGGCCGCTCCCCTGGGATCTCATAGGACGATTCCTGGCTGAGATGAAGGAGGTCAGGGTGGTCGAGGAGGGGGAGCCCTTCCTCGAGGAGCAGATCAGGGCGCATTTCCTCGCACCGGTCGAGGGGAAGAAGTACATAAGCCTCGAGGGTGAGCTCGAACCAGGCCTCGCCAGGCGGGCTCTGGCGCCGGAAACCGTGGAGCCGCCTGTCTTCGCGCCTGCGCAGGTGCCTCAGAGACCCCCCACGCTGTGCCCTGGCTGTCCCCATCGCGGGGCGTTCTGGGTGCTCAACAGGATCAAAGCCGGCTCCACCAGCGACATAGGCTGCTACACCCTCGGCCTCATGCCTCCGCTTGAGGCGGTAGATACGGTCCTGTGCATGGGCGCGGCGATCACCGTGCTAAGCGGCCTGGAGAAGGCTCTCGGACGGGATGCGGTGGCGGGCAGGATTGTCGCCGCCATCGGGGACTCGACCTTCATCCACTCCGGAATCACCGGCCTCATAGACATGGTCTACAACGGCTGTACCGGCACGGTGCTCATCATGGACAACGGGATAACGGCGATGACCGGCGGGCAGCAGCATCCGGCCACCGGGTTCAGCCTCAGGGGCGAACCTGCTCGCAAGCTCGACTTGGAGGCCGTCTGCCGCGCATGCGGAGTGGACAGGGTGACCGTTGTCGATCCGCACGATCTGAAGAGCCTCGAGAGGATCCTGAAGGAGGAGATGGCGGTGCCGGAGGTCTCGGTGGTGATCACCCGCCGTCCGTGCGTGATGATCCGCCGCCCGGAGCATCGCGCCGTAGCCGTGCTCGACCCCGCGAAGTGCGTCAGCTGCAGGCGCTGCATGTCGCTGGGCTGTCCGGCACTGAGCTTCGTCGATGGCCGTCCGGTGGTCAACGCCATGCTCTGCTACCCCGAGTGCAGGCTTTGCGCCGACGTGTGCCCGAAGGGCGCCCTCACCAAGGACGCTGGAGGTGCGAGATGAGCGACGAAGCGAGGAACATCCTCCTTTGCGGCACCGGCGGGCAGGGCATCCTGTTCGCGAGCGAGGTCATCTGCGGCGCAGCTCTGCTTGCGGGGTTCGACGTCAAGAAGAGCGAAGTGCACGGCATGGCCCAGAGGGGCGGCAGTGTGAGCAGTCACGTGAGATACGGGCGGAAGGTATGGAGCCCGATGATAGAAGCGGGCAGGGCACACCTGGTCCTCGCGCTGGAAAAGCTGGAGGCGTTGAGGTGGGCTCACTTCCTCCGGGGCGACGGGATGCTTCTGGCGTGCGACCTCGAGATAATGCCGCTGAGCGTGAATACGGGGCAGGCCGAGTATCCTGACGTATCGGCGGGGCTGGAAGCCATGGGCGTACCGTTCCGGTTCCTGGGCGCGGTCGAGGAGGCGGCGGGGCTGGGGGACCCCAGGGTCGCCAATACGGTGATGGTGGGCGCCGCGGCCAGGTGGCTCGGGCTTCCTCCGGGGACTCTGGAGGAGTCCCTGCGGATGCGGTTGCCCGCCAAGGCTCTCGCGGTGAACGAAGCCGCCCTGCAGAGGGGGATGCAACTC
This sequence comes from Candidatus Fermentibacterota bacterium, assembly GCA_012523605.1. GTDB lineage: Bacteria > Fermentibacterota > Fermentibacteria > Fermentibacterales > Fermentibacteraceae > JAAYTY01. Next base: position 10,420 of record JAAYTY010000107.1, on the reverse strand, counting down.
ACGGCCGGGGTGTGACGCGGATTTCGACCGGAGGAGCCGAGCCCCGCCGGGAAGCGGAGCGCCCGGCTTCTCCGTTACTTTCAGTCCCGGTATCAGCCCCGGGCTCCAGCACCTTTCCTGAGTTGCTCCACCGGATTCACCGGGAGACCCTTCTCCTCGCGCCAGGCGCGCACCACGGGTCTCACGTCCGTGAGCATGGCATCCTCCAGCAGGCGTTCGGCCTGGAACGGGTCGGGCTTGTTCTGGAGTTCGGCGAGTTCGTCGGGGTTGACCAGCATGGCCGCCGCAAAGGCCGTCTCGACGTTTTCTACGGCGAGGAGGACGGTTTCGACGATACTGCCGGTGCGGGCGGAGGGGGCCAGTTCGAAGACCATCTCGGGAATGGAGCAAAGCCCGGCCTTCTCGGCCTGGAGGAGGTTGACGAAGAAGCGGAAGAGAGCTGCGGGATCGATGACCCCGGCAGGAAGCGAGCCCTGTGACAGCCTGCTGTCGGAGAGCCTCACCATGCCGAGGATCTTCTGGTGGAGCATCGCGACGACTATGCTGTCGAGGCTGGCGCCCGGAAGGAGCGAGGCCGTGTCCAGAAGAACCCTGCACGAGGGGTCGGTCTCGCGGCAGAGCCACGCGGCGGTTCCCCAGTCCGACACCGCCATGGAGCAGAAGGATGGATCGAACGGCCTCCAGTCTAGGAGCATGTTCTCGCTCTTGTGGAGCGAGATGCCGATCTGTCTCAGGCCGTTGAGAATCCTGTTGAGCATGTCCGTAAGGTTCTTCTCACCGGGAGTGTCTATTCCGTCGTGTATCCACAGGACCGCCTGACGGGAGCCCACGGCCCTCATCAGGTCCATCGACCGGGTGACGTACGAGATGCTTCCCACGCGGACATCCGTGAACGGGCTGGAGAGGCTTCCGTACATAAGACGCGGACCGAGGGCGCCTCCCTTTCTGGGCGTGTAGATGTCGGGATAGAACGAACCCGCCTCCAGGGAGAGCTCCGACAGGAGGCCCGCGACCCTGGCCGCCTCCTCCTCGTTCTTCATGTCGAGAGGCGAGGTGAGGGCTACCCTCCTGCAGCGGCCCGTGGCTGCTGCAAGCGCCCCAGCGGCCCTCAGCCTCTCCTCGACCGTTGAGGGGTCGCCGTCCATGCGATAGCACGCAAACCCGCTGGAGCCTCTCGAGAACGACGTGGAGCGCACCTGGAGGTTCAACTCGCCCAGCCTCTCGATGACGGTCTTCACTTGCTCACCAGCCTCTCGCGTCAGAGACCCAGGTCTTCTGATATGGATTTCATGGCTTCCAGCGAGAGGGCTACGAAGTCGTCCAGGCTCCATCCGGCCTTCTCGCACTCCATGATTCCCTCCCGGCTCACGGACCGGGCGAAGCCGGTCTTCGTCATTCTCTTTACAACGGCGCGCGGCTCGACGGGTGCCAGCTTCCTGTCGGGATAGACGAGCGCCGTGGCGGTGATCAGCCCGGTGACGCATTCAGCCGCGGTCAGAAGCCTGTCGAAATCGGTCTTCCGGGCAAATCCGTTGTTCTCGCCATTGTGGGCTTTTATGGCGTCGATGCATTCGGGCGGCAGGAGCCCCTCGAGACGTTCCGCGGTCTTCAAACCGTGGATTTCCGGTGTGGATTCGGTCTCCTCGTAATCCAGGTCGTGCAGCAGCCCTGTTGTCTCCCAGAGATCCTCGTCCGCGCCCCTGGTGCGCGCCAGGGACCTCATGATCGCGCCGGTCGCGAGGCAGTGCCTCTGGAGATTGAGATTGGAGACGCCCTTCCTGAGCATCTCCAGAGCTTCGTCACGGGTCAGGCCACAGGCGGCCATTCCATCTCCCTTCGAGGCGTACGAGCCCGTGGAAGGAGCCGTGCTCCAGCAAGAGGAAGGCCCTGCCCATGGCGTCGGCCACATCGGACGGGAGCAGCGACCTGCCGGAGGTCCGCGTGACCGCCAGATCCGCCGAGAGCCCGTGGATAAAGGCTCCGAGCGCTGCCGCCTCAAAGGGCCCCGCGCCCTGTCCCATCAGGGCCGCTATCACTCCTGTCAGCACGTCCCCGCTGCCGCCGGTGGCGAGACCGCTGTTCCCGGTGGGGACGAGCATTCGGCGGCCCGTGGGGGAGAACACCATTGTCGGGCGTCCCTTGAGCAGAACCACGGAACCGGTGGCTTTCGCCAGCGATGCCGCGATGTCCCAGGCCCCCTGCTGACCGCTCCAGTCGCCACCGGTCATCCTGCGGAGCTCTCCCGGATGAGGGGTCAGAACCGAGGGCGACTTCCTGGCGGCAAGGCCGGTGAGAGACCCCTCGAGAACGTTGAGCCCGTCGGCGTCGAGCACGACAGGCTTGTCCCAGTCGAACAGAACGTGTCTCACGATCTTGGATGTGTCCACGCCCGCTCCCATGCCGGGGCCCGCCGCCACGACGTCGAAAGAGGCTGGATCCGGCAAGGAAGTGACATCGCCGGGCAGGAAGTATCCGCTGAGCGCTTCCGGTATCCTGCCTGAGACCGCGGGCGCGGCCGGATAGGGCACGAACAGGTGAACGAGGCCGGCTCCCGCCCTGAGTGCGCCCATCGTCATCAGCATCGCCGCGCCGGGCATGGCCTCCGAGCCCCCGATTAGCATGAGCCTGCCGAAGAGGTTCTTGTGGGCGTCTACAGGCCTCGGAGGAAGCATTCCGGCTGCGGCGGCGAAGTCCATCAGCTCCCTGTCCGGCCTTTCGTCCACGCCTATTCCTATGTCCGCAAGGAAGATGGATCCGGCCCTCGAGCAGCCAGGAGGGAGCAGGAGCCCCGCCTTGACCGCGCCGAGACAGACGGTGACCGCGGCGCGCGGCGTGAGGGGATCCATCAAACCGGTGGCGCCGTCTATCCCGGAGGGGGTGTCCACCGCGAGAACGGGCGCCCCGCTGCCGGCCATGGCCTGTGCGCATGCGGCGAACACCCCGGTCAGCGGACCCCTGAGGCCCGTGCCGAGCAGTGCGTCGATCACGAGGGCCGGTGCCCCCGCGGTCTCCAGAACGCGGTTCGTTCCCATGACGGTGCCGCCGGAATCCCTGAAGCGCACGAGGTTCTTCATGCAGAGCGGGGAGATGCTGGAAGCCGATTCCGCGGCCAGCACGGCCCGCACGTCGTAGCCGGCCTGCATGAGCAGTCTGGATGTCACGAAGCCGTCGCCGCCGTTGTTGCCGGGCCCGCAGAAGACGGCGACCGGACCGTCACCCGGGGATGTCATGCGAGAGGCCGTCTTGAAAACCGCGGCGCCGGCCTGCTCCATGAGATCCTCGGCCGGGGTGCCGGCTGATATCGTTCGCCTGTCGAACAAAGCCATCTCCTCCGGCGTGACCCACCAGCAGGCCATCTCAGTCCTCCAGGTCTTCCGTCACCGCCATCGCCAGTGCGTACTGGGCGGCGTGGCTGATGCTGACATGGATCTTCCTGCCTTCCAGCATGGAGGCGGCCGCGCCCGAGGTTTCCACCGAAGGGGGCCTGCCGCCGCCTCCGGTTATGCTCATGTCCCGCCATCTCACGCCCTGCGCGAGCCCGGTTCCAAGGGCCTTGAGGATGGCCTCCTTCGCGGCGAAGCGACCAGCCAGGGTCTGTATCGAGGGATCGGATTCCAGCTCCGCGGGGGCGAACACCCTCGCCAGGAACCGCTCCCCTCTTTCCTCGACGACGCGGGAGAACCTCTCCATGTCGACGAGGTCGATTCCTATCCCGCGAACCAGGGGCTCCCCCTCCCTTTTGTCCGTCTCTCCGGCATACGAGCCGGGGATAAACTATACCAGCCGGCGGGGCTCCGCGGCAGCCCCGCCGCGCTCAGACAACCAGCGTCTCGAGGACCTCTCCATCCCAGCGCGCGAATGCATTGCACGAATATCCCGACTGCGCCAGGGGCGCAGAATCCAGAACGGAGGCGGCGGCCCTTCCTACCATGACCGCATTGTCCGTGGCCATCGGCATGTCGGGCAGGAAGAGTTCCGGACGCGGGCCCGGGAAGGCCTTCTCCAGGGCGCGTCTGAGGGCCGAGTTTGCGGAGACGCCCCCGGCCGCGACAACGCTTCTGGCGCAGTGGGCTCGTGCCTGGAAGGCAGTCTTCGCTGCCAGGAGCCCGGCCACCGAGGAATTGAAGGAGGCGGCCAGGTCGCGATGGTCGGTCCCCTTCTCCAGAAGCAGTCTGACGGCCGTCTTCAAGCCGCTGAAGCTGAACTCCGGCGTTGCCGGATCGGGCAGTGGCATCGTCAGCCTTACGGCATCCGGATCTCCCTGCGCGGCCAGGGCATCCAGCTCCGCGCCGCCCGGGAAGCCGAGACCCATCATCTTGGCGATCTTGTCGAAGGCCTCCCCCGCGGCATCGTCCCTGGTTCCGCCGAGCATCTCGATCCGCGTCCAGGAACGCATCAGGAAGATGCAGGTGTGCCCCCCCGAAGCGAGCAGGGCGATCGCCGGGAAAGAGACAGCCCTCTCTCCTCCGTAGTGGATGCAGAGGTGGGCGGCGAGATGGTTGATCCCGAGGAAGGGCTTTCGGCAGGCCATCGCGGCGGCCTTGGTCCAGCTCAGGCCCACCAGGAGGGAACCTGCGAGCCCCGGGCCGGCCGTCGCGGCGAAGGCGTCCACTTCGTGGAGATCAACCCCCGCCTCTTCCAGGACCGCTGTAGCGATGCCGGGAAGTACGTCCAGGTGCAAACGGGAGGCTATCTCCGGCACCACTCCCCCGTGGCCGGCGTGCTCTTCCTGGCTCCGGGATCTCTCTGCGAGCACCACCGGCCCGTCCATGAGGGCCGCCGCCGAGTCGTCGCAGGAGGACTCCACAGCAAGGACGAGCATCTCAGCCGGAAACCACCCTCACGGTGATCTCCTCGAAAGTCTCGCTGGCCACCCTCACCGGCACCGTGTGGTCCCCCAGGGTCTTTATGTGCTCGGCAAGATGGATCTGCCTCTTGTCCACCGAAACACCCGCCTCCGAGACGGCGCGGGCCACATCGGACTCCGTTATGCTTCCGTAAAGTCTTCCGCCTTCGTCGGCGGGAGCGGCCAGGGTGCACACGAGGCCCTTCAGTCTGGCCGACAGCTCCCTGGCCCGGGCCGTCATCGCGTCCTCCCGGGCTTCGGCCTTTCTCTTCATCTCTTCCGCCATCCTGACGGTACCGGGCTTCGCCTCGATCGCTAGATTGCGCGGGATGAGCAGATTCCTTGCATGGCCGTCGGAGACGGAGACGATGTCCCCTGCAGTTCCGAGGCCCTTCACGTTCCTGAGCAGGATCACCTTCATTTCGGATCACTCCCGGGTTTCGAGCGGATTCTCCTCCTGAAGTCGAACCAGGTATCCAGAACTCCGGTCATCGTCACAGCCGCGACAGAGAGAGGCGTGGCGAAGACGACGAGCAGGGTGAACGGGAGAAGGAGCCCGGGCAGGACGCGCATCGCCTCGCCGGTCACCGCCGCTCCCACCGCGAAGTAGGGGGCCGCCATGAAGAGCAGGGAGTTGTGGGCGAACGCCCTGACTTCCACGGGAATCTCCGACGGAACGAGGGCGCCCGCAAGGGATGCGATAAGGATCCATGCCGGGCCGAGACCCAGGCGCATGTCCTCCCTGCGGATGGTTGCGAAGCCTCCGGTCATGCCGAAGAACGCTACGGCGAGGGCCGATCCGGCCGCTGTCTGGACCGCCCCGAGGCCCGGGGACAGATACGCGGCTGTATCCAGAACGTAGTCCCTCCCGCCCGGCCCGAGCCCTTCGCCCGCCCAATCCGGAAGGAGGCTGTCGAGCTCCTCCCTCTGTATGGCCATGAGTCCGGTCCCTTCGATCAGACCGGCCACGGCGGCGATCGTCCCCAGCCCGGCGGCGAGCGCCGCCGCCGACTGGAGGCTCATCCTCGTCGCGGAAGCGGTCACAAGGGCCGCCGCGCATGCCGCCGTCATCAGCGAGACCTGCAGGCCGCCCGCGAAGTACATGACCAGGACCAGCAGGGCCGACAGGAGGATTCCCCCCGCGCGCCTGCCGGAGGCCAGTCGCGCCGAGAGGGCTCCCGCGGCGAACTGCGGGCCCATGAACAGGGTCAGCACCCCGGTCAGGACGATCTTCAGTGTCCTCGCCGAACCGGCCATGGCCCCGACTAGCGGAAATGCTCCCTGACGTACGGGATTATGGCGAGGAACCTGGCGACCTTGATCGCCCTCGCTATAGCGCGCTGGTGCCTCGCGCAGTTTCCTGAAACCCGCCTCGGGACGATCTTGCCCCGGTCCGACACGTAGCGGCCCAGAAGCCTCTCGTTCTTGTACGAGATGACCGCATCCGAGGAGACGCAGAAGCGGCACTTGCGCTTCTTCAGGATCTTCACCGGCGACTTCTTCTTCTTGATCAAGGAGCCCTTCCTTTCATGGATTCGAGTGATCCAGCATCTGCACTTCCCTGGCCCGCAGGATCATCCGGTTGCGGGCGATGCGGGTCTTGTCCTCGAAGACAACGCTGGCCAGCCTTCCCTCGACGATGACGTGGCATCCGGGCGTGAGCTTCTTCCCGTATTCCTCGGCCATCGCTCCCCAGATCTCCACGTCTATCAGGGATTCGACGGGAACGGTTCCACCGTCGGAGGAGGCGACCTCGACGGTGTTCTCGAGCACGAACTCCAGCAGGTAGGAGTCGTACTTCGTCCTCTTGATCTCGTGGAGCACCTTCACCCTGCCCGAGACGACGGCGTAGTTGAGCATCGGGAGGCCGAGATCCGTCACTGCCTCCCCGTTCCTTCAGAAGGGGATGTCGTCATACTCGCCGTCCATGTCGGGCGGCTCCTCGGAGGCGGGCTCCAGCCGGCGCTCCTGCGGGACATCCTCCCGGGGCCGCTGGGCGCCTCCCTGCCGCTCGAGGAACTGCACCCGGCGTGCCAGGATCTCCACCCTGGATCTCTCGGTGCCGTCCTGAGCCTTCCATGTGCTCGTCTGGAGCTCCCCCTCGACGATCACGGGGCTCCCCTTGTGCAGGAACTGCTCTACGAGCTCGGCGGTCTTGCGCCAGGCGACAACGTCCACCATGTGGGTCTTCTCGCCCCAGCTTCCATCCTTCAGGCGGTATGACTGGTTGTTCGCGATCCTGAAGTTGGCCACTCGAACCCCGCTTTCGAGGATGTTCACACGGGGGTCGGCTACCAGGTTCCCGGAGATGAAGACCCTGTTGATGCTCGGCATCCTCAGATTGATGGTCATCAGATCCCTCCGGCTACTCCTCGGAGTCCTGCTCGGACTCCTCGTCCCCATCGAATCCGTCGGCGAATCCAGAACCCCTGCCGGACTGAGGCGACTCCTCGTCGGCGACGCCTGCAAGGTCGACCGCCTCGCCGTCCTTCTCGAGCCTGAGCGTGAGGTGCCTCAGAACCTTCTCGTCTATCTTGAGGTTCCAGTCTATCGCGTCGCTGATCTCACGGGTTCCCTGCCAGTGGACGAAGAAGTACACACCCTCCGTCTGTTTCTTTATCGGGAACGTGAGCATCCTCCTTCCCCATCGCTGGGTTCCGGAGTGGACGCCGCCCCCCCTGCCGATGATGTCCACCACCTTGCCTACCTCCTGCTCGAGTTCGGCCTCGGTGAGGCTGGCGCTCAGAATCAGTGCTGTCTCGTAGTTCCGCAAGCGGATCCCTCCTTCCGGGAGAGGCACGGTTGCGCCCGGAGCGGTGGCTCCCTGCGGAGTGCAGGCATGCGTCGCTTCCGGACGGGTGAACGAGTCACCTCGGCTGCGCCGGGCGCAGCAAACGACGGCCGGATACATGCTTCCGCAGAACCCAGCGGTCAAGTGCCTCGTTGACCTTCGGGTCCCTGCATCGAGATAGTCCTTGCGGATATGCTTTAGGAGGGAGGCTCTGGAATGGCGCGCATGGCTGTGGCCGTGGCAGTTCTCCTGACCGTTTCCGCCGCCCAGGCGCAGTTGGACGGCACGGGCATCGGCATCATCCTGGGCGAGCCCACGGGGCTCTGCTTCAAGAGCTGGCTGTCGGGCACAACCGCCATAGAAGGCGGGGCCGCATGGTCACTCGGCGACAACGAGGGAGTCTATCTCTTCGCCGACTACGTTCTACATTCACTGAACATAGTGGACGACCCGTCGGCAGACCTGTACGGGTTGATGTTCACCTACGGATTCGGCGGGAAGGTGCGCTTCTACGAGAAGGACAACCCGCCCCCGCAGGATGACGAGAGCAAGGTGATCTTCGGCGCCCGCATCCCGCTTGGGCTGGCTTATCCGTTCGAGGGAGCCCCGGTGGACATCTTCGTGGAGATAGTGCCGGGGCTGGACCTGATTCCCGAAACCGACTTCGAGGTCGCCGGGGGCATAGGAGCCAGGCTGTACTTCTAGCCGTGAGTTCCGGAGACCCCGGAACTTCACGTTCACCGGCGTTTCTCCGTGATACCAGGAAGCCGGCCTTCAGTCTGCAGCCAGGTTGCCTGAAGCGAAAAGCGGATCGCTGGTGAAGTTGATCCCCAGCTTGCGCAGGCCGGCTCCGTCGCTGGGAGCCGGTATGTGCGAGAGATGCGCTTCGCATCCTCGGAGCCGGTGCAGCTCCCTCATTGCAAACTCGGCCACCGGGTTCGTCGTTGCGCTCACGCTCAGCGCGATCAGCATCTCCTCGAGACCCAGGCTGCATGCCGAGGCGCCCGTGACCATGAGCTTCAGATTGGCTATGGAGGCGATCGTCCCTGGGGCGAGCAGGTGCAGATCCTTCGGCAGGCCCGCGAGGCGCTTGACGGCGTTGATCACCAGCGCGGCAGGTGCGTGCATGAGAGCCGAGTCGTGTCCTGTTACCACCGAGCCGTCCGGCAGTTCCAGTGCCGCGCCCGTCGCCTCGGCCGAGGTCTCCTCCGCCCTGAGCCTGGCCGTCTCTCTCGCCGGCGGAACGACGGCCCGATGCTCGGGCTCTATGTCGTATCTGCTCATCAGGCCTTCGATTCTCCTCACGGATTCGGCTTCGGCGATTCCCGTGGCGTATTCGCACTTCGATCGGAAGTAGCGCCGGATGATCTCGTCCTTGGCCGCGGTCCTCACGGAATCGTCGTCGGTTATGCCGTCGGCGATGCGGTTCACGCCCATCTCGGTGGGCGACCTGTACAGGGAAGCCGCCCCCGTTATGCGCTCGAGCAGTTTCCTGAGAACGGGGAAGGCTTCCACGTCGCGATTGTAATTGATGGCTATCGTTCCGTCGGCTTCGAGATGGAAGGGATCGATGAGATTGAAATCGCCGAGGTCGGCGGTGGCGGCTTCGTAGGCGGCGTTCACGGGATGCTCGAGAGGCAGGTTCCAGACAGGGAATGTTTCGAACTTGGCGAAGCCGGCCTCGACGCCGTGCCTGTGTTCGTGATAGAGCTGAGAGAGGCAGGTTCCGAGCTTGCCGCTGCCGGGCCCGGGCCCCGTGACGATGACCAGCGGCTTTCCGCAGGGAATCATGGGATTCATGCCGTAGCCTTGCTCGCTCGCGATAAGCTCGACGTCGGTGGGATAGCCGCGCGTAGCCCTGTGGATGAACACCTGTACGCTGCGCCTTTCGAGCCTGTTGATGAAACCGGTTGCCGAAGGCTGATCGTCGAAGCGGGTGACAACCACTCCGCGCACGACGAGCCCGTGTCCGCGCAGCTCGTCTATGAGGCGCAGGGCGTCCGTGTCGTAGGTGATTCCGAAATCGCCTCTGATACGCCTCCGCTCGATGTCCCCCGCGTATATGCAGAGAAGGATCTCGGCCCCGTCTGCCAGACGCTCGAGAAGGCGCATCTTGACGTCCGGATCATACCCGGGAAGGACCCTGGCGGCGTGGAAATCGTGCACCAGCTTGCCGCCGAACTCCAGATAAAGCCTGCCTCCTATGCGGTCGATCCGTTCGAGAATAAAGGCGGTCTGGGCTGCGAGATACTTCTCGTTGTCGAATCCCTTGCTCTGCACCCTGCACCTCCGTGAAAGCTGGAACATAAGAAGAGCCGGCTCTTCGGGGTCAGCACTGCACGGGTTCCTGAAGGGAGCAGCCGTCTCCGACAAAAGGGTTGGGGCGGGGCCGAAGCCCCGCCCCGATCCGCGGAAAGTTCCGCTTCCTACCGCACGACCATCACCTGGCGGGTGACACATCCGGAAGGAGTTGTGAGGCGGACGAAGTACACGCCGTTTGCGATCTGCCCGGGCTGCCACACTGCAGTGTGGCTGCCGGCGGGCGCCTCGCCCGACGCCAGGATCTCGACCAGGCGGCCGGTGATGTCGTAAATGCCGAGTTCGAGCATGCCCGAAGCCGGAGTGGAGTACTCGATGCTGGCCGACACCGTCACAGGGTTGGGCGAGGGTATGCCCATTGCGAGACGGGGTACGGCGCCCGACTCGCCCTCGCCGACGCCCACTCCGACGGTCCACATAAGCGTGTCGTACCTGTAGTTGTGCTTGGTGGCTCCGGCGTGTAT
>JAAYTY010000106.1 GCA_012523605.1 Candidatus Fermentibacterota bacterium | reverse complement strand
TTTCGTCGCCGTGTATGGCGGCGATGACCCTGAATTCGGGCTCGATCTCCTCCGAGCCCGCGTTGTCGGAGACCACCACCGCCATGATCTCTCTTCCCTGCACCGATGTGCCTATCTGTTCGAGACGGCAGATATCGGGATGGCGGGCCGCAATGGCCTCCAGCGTGTCGTACAGGACCCCTATCGAAGGATACGGCACGAGGGGTTCCGGCGAGGCGACCGGAACCGCCGTCAAGCCCATCTCCTGGAGTGCGCAGAGCCTCGCGTCATCCACATACAGCCTGACCATGCTCCCGTGGACTGCCTCGATGTCGAAGCCTGATTCCATCAGAAGCTTAATCTCGACAGGACCGACAGGCCCCGCCAGAACCGAGCGCCACGATTCGGGCGAGAAAGCGAGCGCCACAGACGCCAGAAGAGGAATGAACGACATACGATGACCTCCATGCACTGCGGAGCGGAAATGTTTCGCTTCGCGGAAGATATCGGGCCGCCAGGCTCCGGGGTCAATGCGCCCTGTGCGGACGCCCGGGCGGAGATTAGAATGCCCCGCGTCGGGGCGTGGCGCAGCCCGGTAGCGCACCTGCTTTGGGAGCAGGGGGTCGCCGGTTCAACTCCGGCCGCCCCGACCACCTCGTTCGACCGTCGGTCCAGCGAGGGCGTCGCCGCGGTCGTCCCAGCCTCGCGATTCCTGCTCTGCGCTCTTTGCTTCCCTGCATGGAATCCTGCTGCCTGAGATACTCTGTTCCCGCTTCGCCGGGGACAGACCACCGCGGATAGAGTGCGGTGAATGCGTACCGGGGCCGTGCGCCACGGTGATGGAACTCACCGCCTCATTCGGCCGAGGGAGCCTCCCGCCAGACCTGATCGAAAGCCTTCTCCCAGGTTCTCTCCACCGCAGATGCGCGTGCCGCGCGCCCCATGGAGGATCTCATCTCCGCATCGGCGCAGAGAGCGGCAAGGGCGTCCCTGAAGCTGGCTACGTCGCGCCCTCTTGTGAGAAGGCCGGTCTCGCCGGGGCGGATGATCTCCATGGGTCCGCCCATGTCGCTCACGACCGCGGGTACACCGGAAGCCTGGGCCTCGAGCACCGAGTTCCCGAAGGTGTCCGTGGTGCTCGGAAAGGCGAAGATGTCGGCGGAGGCATAGGCTCTGGAAAGGGCTTCACCGTCGAGGATGCCGCAGAAGTGCGCCCCCCTGCCCGACAGTCTTCGTGACAGGTCGGACCTGGACGGGCCGTCTCCGACCAGGAACAGTTCTGCCTGGACACCGCTCTCGCGAAGCTCCAGGAAGGCATCGGCCAGGATGTCCAGATCCTTTTCCCGGGAAATGCGTCCCACATAGACTATCCTCACGCAGTCCGTGGAGCTGCCGTACCTCTCGAAGAACCCTTCGTCCCTCCATTGCGGGGAGAATGCCCTGAGATCGATGCCCCTCGGGAAGATCGTCATGTTGCTGCCGGGGATGCCGAGGGCCTCCAGCTCTTTCATGTAGTAGCGGCTGGGGACCATCACTAGATCTGTGGCCGAATAGAACCATCCCATGGCCCAGGTCGCGAACTCGCCCAGGTGACCGTCCTGGACTATCTGCCGGACATGGCGCGGCAGGTCCGTGTGGTAGATGCCCACGGTGGGGATGCCCAGCAGTCTGGCGGCTCCCAGCGAGGCGATTCCTACGGGACCCGGAGTCGAGATGTAGACGGTCTCGAACCCGCCTTCGTCCAGAAACCTCAGGAGATCGAGGAAGGGAGGTACGGACAGGGTCTTCGACTCGTAGTTCGGAACGGGGAACTCCCGGATCGGAGGGAAGTTGACCACCCAGCCCTCGAAGGTCAGAGGGCGCTTCTGTGATGTCACCACCGCGAGGCGCCTCCCGCCTGCGGAGGCAAGCTGGCTGAACTTCTGCAGTGTCCGCGAGACCCCGTTCAGATCGTCTATGGTGTCGGTGACCCATGCCCGCGCCGCCTGCCGCGGAGGGTACTCCAGTCCCGGCAGCGCCCGCCTGTACTCCCTCATGGCCGCCCTTCCCTTCCTGACGGCGGAGTAGGCCATGGGATAGGGGGCGTTGAGCAGGGCAACGGGGATCAGTGCCGAGAACGCTTCGAGGGCGTCGAAGATCCTCCCGTCGGCCATTCTCCTCAGGAGCAGGCCGCCGAATCTCTCTATCAGCCTGTTGGTGGTGCTGCTCAGAACATGGAAGATCTTCTCGTCTATTCCCTCCGTCTGCTGGGTGCCTCTCGCCCAGAGGTCCCTCCCGACCTGCAGGAGCTCCTCCAGGAGGAAGGCCTCCGGACTCTGCTCCGAGCTCATCACCGCTCTGTGATAGACCGTATGGAGAGCGTGGTCGAGGCGATGCCAGAGGGTGGGCTCCTTGTGCGAACCGGCGACGAAGAACCTGTCCGCCGCAGCGGATGCGAACAGCGGCAGGCGCCTGGAAAGCATCCTGTCCCTGTAGAAGGAGTAGGCGATCGAATAGATGGAGTATGCTGTCCTGACTGCTCCTCCGGTGGCTCCGCCCGCCAGGACCCTCCCCGCCCTCAGGCCGTCGAGGAAGGCGGATGCGGTGGAAGCACCGGGCACGCCCGTCCAGGTCTGCCCGATGAATCTCCCGCAGTGGTCGTCGGATCCTCCCACGAAGCCGGCGAAACCCGGGTCGCCGCGCAGTGCGCGCACGAGAGCCGGCAGCCTCTCTGCCTCCAGCGCGGGTCTGTGACCATTGAGCGTTTCGACGAGAGGAACAGCTCTGACGATTTTCGCGAAGTCCTCGAGGCTCATCATTCCCCCGCCCGGGAACATCAGGGGATGTGCGAAGGCGAAGGGAAGGCTCCTGTCGCGCAGAAGCTCCACGAGACCCTCGAAGGTGCCTCTCACCCTCGCTATCTCTTCGTGATCCGAAGGGGAGAGCCCCCATACCAGGACGTGCAGCAGCGCCTTGCTTCCATGAAGGTAGGTGCGCACCTCCTCGCCTGTCACGACTCCCGGGAGGTGCGCTATCTCCATGACGCCGTCGATCGTGTCTATGTCGGTTATCGTCACGAAGCTCATGCCGCGCTCCCTGGCGCATTCGTAGATCTGGCGCGGCGGCGTGAGGCTTTCGGGCGCCTGCATGGCGCGCAGGAACCAGTATTCCGACGCTCTGGACCGGATCGAATGGACGTGAAGATCGCAGAGACCTGGCTTCATCGAACCTCCACAGCCTTTCCCGGAGAGCCTAGCGGGTGATTATCGCCATCCCCTGGGGGCCGTC
>JAAYTY010000105.1 GCA_012523605.1 Candidatus Fermentibacterota bacterium | reverse complement strand
TCTGCTTCACCGGCTCCGCCTCCAGGCTCGCCGCCGGCGCCGCCGGGCTTCAGCCCGTCAACGAGGTCGTAGCCCTTGCGGCCGCCGTCACGCGCTTCCACCCCGGGCTGAGATCCGTGATAGAGATGGGCGGGCAGGACTCGAAGCTGCTCCTGTTCAGAAGCGACGGCCGCGGCTCCTCGTTCGACGATTTCGCCATGAACTCCATCTGCGCCGCCGGGACCGGTTCTTTCCTCGACCAGCAGGCCGCGCGTCTCGGGTTGGATCCCCACTCGCTCGGGGAACTCGCCGCGCGCTGTTCCTGTCCTCCCAGGGTGGCTGGGAGGTGCAGCGTCTTCGCGAAGTCCGACATGATCCATCTGCAGCAGGTGGGGGCGCCTCTGGAGGACATAGTCGCGGGCCTGTGCCACGCCGTGGCCAGGAACTTCAAGAGCACCATCGCGGGAGGCAGGGATTTCAGGCCCCCGGTGGGATTCGTCGGCGGCGTAGCGGCCAACAGGGGCATGGTGCGCGCCTTCGGGGAGGTGCTCGCGGGATCCTGCGGCGGGATCACCGTCCCGAGGCACTTCCACTCGCTTGCCGCGGCGGGTGCTGCACTCGCGGCGTCGGAAGGACAGGCCGGCGTGCCGGGAGCGGGCTTTCTCGAGAGAGCAGGGGAGATGTCGGATTCGAGGGTGACGAACCGGACGCATCCGCCCCTTTCCAGGCACCATACAGCCCGAACCAGGTCCGACGTCAGCCGTCTCGAACCCGGCGACCCCGTCTTTCTCGGAATAGACGTGGGCTCCATCAGCACCAACGTGGTGGCTCTGGACCCGCAGGGAAGGGTCGCCGCCCGGGAGTATCTCATGACCGCCGGACGCCCGCTCGAGGCCGTGAAGAAGGGCCTCGGACTGGTGGCGGGACTCCTGGGCGCGGACCGGCCGGTGCTCGGGGTCGGGGTGACGGGATCGGGCAGGTATCTCACCGGCGATTTCGTGGGGGCCGACGTGATAAGGAACGAGATCACCGCCCAGGCCCGGGCCGCTGTAGCTGCGGATCCCTCGGTGGATACCGTCTTCGAGATAGGCGGCCAGGATTCCAAGTACATCTCGATCGAATCAGGCCGGGTGGTGGATTTCGAGATGAACAAGGTGTGCGCGGCCGGGACGGGTTCCTTCCTGGAGGAGCAGGCCGAGAGGCTCGGCCTGTCTATCCGGGACTTCGGACCCGCGGCGGTCGAAGCTCCGGCTCCGGCCGCCCTGGGGGAGCGATGCACCGTCTTCATGGAGACCGACGTCGTAGCCCACCAGGCCTCGGGGACAGCCATCGAGAACATAGTGGCGGGTCTTTCGTACAGCATCGTCCAGAACTATCTCCACAGGGTCGTGGGCGACCGCAGGGTGGGGAAGAGGATACTCTTCCAGGGGGGCACCGCGCACAACGCCGGCGTCGTCGCGGCTTTCAAGGCTGTTCTCGGCAGGGAGGTGACGGTGCCTCCGCACAACGACGTCACGGGAGCGATAGGAGCCGCCCTCCTCGCCATGGAGGAGAAGCCCGGGGGGCCCTCCAGATTCAGGGGCTTCGACCTGTCGTCCGTCTCCTACACCCAGGAGAGCTTCACATGCGGGCAGTGCAGCAACGCCTGCGAGATCCACTGCGTGACCCTGGACGACGGCCGCAGGCTCCTGCACGGCGGACGCTGCGAGAAGTACGAGAAACAGAGAGCGGACTCCCCTGCGATGGGGAGGAACTGGTTCGCCGAGAGGGAGCGCATCCTGCTCGCCGGCTGGAGTCAGCCAGAGGAAGGCTCCGGCCGAAGGCGGATCGGCATTCCCAGGGCTCTCTGGTTCTGGGAGTTCTTCCCCTATTTCAGGACCTTCTTCGAGGGATGCGGTTTCGATGTGGTCCTTTCGTCCCCGTCCAGCCCTTCGACGGTGCATGACGGAGTGGAGAGCACCGCCGCGGAGACCTGTTTCCCGGTGAAGCTGGCCCACGGGCACGTGCTGGACCTTCTCGAAAAGGCCAGGCCCGACTTCATCTTCCTCCCCTCGATCCTGAGGGCCTTCCGCAACGGAGGATTCAACGAGAGCTACAACTGCCCGTATGTGCAGGGCTCCCCGTGGATCATGAACGCGGGGCTCGGGCTGGGGACCGGGAGAGCCAGGGTGCTCTCTCCCGTGCTGGACCTGTCGGTCACGGAGGCCGAGCTGGCATCCTCGATGGAATCCCTGGGGGCGGCTCTCGGAGTACCGTCGCGCGTCGCGGCGAGGGCTGCGGAAGCGGCGGCTTCCGCTCAGAGGACTTTCGAAGCCTCCTTGCTGGAGTCGGGCAGGAGGGCTCTGTCGGATCTCCGGGAGGGCGGGAGAGCACTCGTGGTGGTCAGCAGACCCTACAACGGATGCGACGCCCTCGCGAGCGCGGGGCTCGCGGGCAGGCTCTCCATGCTCGGCGTGACCGTCATCCCCTGTGAGATGCTGGATCTGCCGCTCGAGAGGGCCGCCGCCCTGCACCCCAACATGTACTGGCACTACGGGCAGAAGATCCTTGCAGCAGCGATAGCCGTGAGGGAGGATCCCAGGCTCCACGCCGTGTACCTCACGAACTTCGGCTGCGGGCCCGATTCGTTCATCGCGCACTTCTTCGCCAGGATAATGGGCGACAAGCCCTACCTGACCATCGAGACCGACGAGCACGCCGCGGACGCCGGCATCGTGACCAGATGCGAGGCGTTCCTCGACTCCATTTCCTCCAGGCCCGGGACATCGTCGCCCGCCCCCGGGAGGCTGGTGGAGACGGGTGAGGCGGACGCGGGGGGCAGGACCGTCTGGGTTCCCTGCCTTGGAGATGGAACGAGGCTGGTCGCCGCCGCCGCCAGGAGGCGCGGGATCGATGCCAGGGCCATGCCGGAAACGGACGCCGAGTCGGTCGTGCTGGGACGTTGCGCGACATCCGGCAGGGAGTGCTATCCAGCCATCATAACCTCGGGCAACATGCTGAAGATTCTCCGTTCCGGCGATCCGGACAGAACCGCCTTCTTCATGGGTACCGCCTCTGGGCCCTGCAGGTTCGGGCAGTACTGCAGCTATCACCGCATTCTCCTGGAGAGGGAGGGTTACGGGTCGGTGCACGTCGTGACATCATCCTCGAGGGACTCCTACAGCTCCGTGTCCGGCCTTTCGACTCCCGGCTTCCAGATCGACCTCCTCAGGACCGCGGTCACGGCGGATACCCTGCGGAAGGCTCTGCACAGGGTCAGGCCATATTCGGGGGATCCCCAGGCGCTGGAGCGCATGCACCGCGGGTTTCTTGACAGGGCGGAGAAGGCCCTCGAAAAAGGCGGCGCCCTGGTCCCGATCATGCGTGAAGCCGCCGCCGCCATGGAGGAGATGCTCGGCCGGGAGGCTGCGAGACCCAGGATCCTGGTCTTCGGCGAGATCTACGTCAGGAACGACCCCTTCGCGAACTCCTGGACGGCGGACCGCATCGAGGAGCTCGGGGGGGAGGTCATGCCGACATCCATCATGGAGTGGTTCGAATTCGTGAATCACTGCTACATAAGGCGTTCCAGGGCCTCAGGAGACCTCGCCGGAGCGATGGCCGGATGGATGAAGAAGCTTCTCATGCGATTCGTGAGGCGGAGGCTGGAGAAGCCCTTCGTGACCCTCTTCCACGGGCGTGAGGAGCCCGCGCCCGGCGAGATCCTCTCGGCGGCCGCTCCCTACATGCCGGAGAACATCGGCGGCGAAGCCATCCTCTGCATCGGCGCACCGGTAGCCCTTGCGAAAAGGGGCGGTCTGGAGGGCGCCGTGAACGTCCTGCCGTTCACGTGCCTGCCCGGTACGGTCGTCACAGCGGTATCGAAGAGAATAAGGCGCGACTTCCCCGACCTGCCATGGCTCAACCTGGCCTTCGACGGGCAGGAGGACACCGACAACGACTCCAGGCTCGAGGCGTTCATGTTCCAGGTGAGACAGCGACTGCACGCCGGTTCGTCATCCCGGTTTTCGCCGGGATCCGGCGCTTGCGCGGCGCTGGAACGGGCGCCGGCCGGAGGGACCGCAAGGATGGAAGGAGTTCCGGATGCCTGAGATTCCTGCCGCTGCCGTTGAGCTCATGAAGTTCCTGGCTGAAAGCGCGACATCGGCCCACGCCGTCGAGGCCGCGGCAGGGATGCTCGACCGGCTGGGCTTCGACAGGCGCTCCGAGCGTGAACGATGGGACGGCGCGCCTTCGAAGCCGTTCTACGTGACAAGGGGTCTCGGATCGCTGGTGGCGGTGGTGCCGGGGGCTTCTCCACCGTGGGAGTCCGGGTTCAGGATCGTAGGCGCGCACACCGACTATCCCGGCTTCAGGCTGAAGCCCTCCCCTGTGAGGATGAAGGGTTCCAGCGCAATGCTGGGAGTGGAGGTGTACGGCTCGCCGATCATCGCGACATGGTTCGACAGGGACCTCACCCTGGCGGGAACGGCCTGGTTCGGAAAGCCCGGCGAAGCCCCTGAGCCCCGGCTGTGGAGGCTGGAAGGCCCCGTCTGCAGGATCTCGATGCCTGCGATGCATCTGAACAGGGGGGTCAACGACGAGGGGTTCACCTTCAACAAGGAGGAGAATCTCTGCCCGATGCTGGTGCTCTCGGGCGTGACCGCCGATTCTCTCGCCCGGGCCATCGCCGACGCCTGCTCGGAGCGCCCGGACAGACTCGCCGGTTTCGCCGGGCACGTGGTGGACTGCCAGCCGGCTGCCGTCGGTGGTCTTGCAGGCGAGATGATCTTTTCCGGAAGGATAGACAATCTGGCGATGACCCATGCCGCCGTGCGCTCGCTGGCCGGGCTCCGGAATCCGGCCACCACAGCCGTGGCATGCGTCTTCGACAACGAGGAAGTGGGCTCCTCCACATTCTCGGGAGCGGCCTCGAACTTCCTGGATGCCGTTCTGGAACGCATCTGCTCCCCGGCGGGCAGGGAGGGCCTCTTCCGGGCGATTCCCAGGAGCGTCATGGTCTCCGCCGACGCAGCCCATGCCTTCAATCCGTGCTACGAGGGCAGGTTCGACAGGGAGAACAGGCCCCTGCTCAACGGGGGACCCGTCATCAAGGTGAACTCGATGCAGAGGTATTCGACCAGCGCTCCGACCTCGGCCTATTTCGCCGAGTGCGCCAGGGCGGCGGGTGTGCAGGTACAGAGCTATGTGAGCAGGAACGACATGCCGTGCGGCAGTACCATCGGCCCGATCATCTCCAGCAGGCTCGGAATAGCCGCCGTCGACGCAGGAAATCCCACGCTCTCGATGCACTCGGTCAGGGAAGCCGCGGGCGTCGAAGACCACGGCATGATGATCTCCGTCCTTATGAAGCACATGGAGGGCTGCATACCTGTCTGACCCGGAGACTCGGTCCGCCCGGCGCCGCCTGCATGAACCGAGGATGTCGCAGCGCCGGATTCGTCCTATCCGAGATCGGACTTCGCGAAACGACGGGCTGCGAGGATCGTGAAGAGGATCGCCGCCAGCGCGGCCCAGCCGAGCTGAAGCGCCGGAGCGCCCGTGATCGCGCCGGCGAAAGCCATCATGTCGTCGAGCGCGGCTCCCGA
Organism: Candidatus Fermentibacterota bacterium; assembly: GCA_012523605.1. GTDB lineage: Bacteria > Fermentibacterota > Fermentibacteria > Fermentibacterales > Fermentibacteraceae > JAAYTY01. The sequence continues at coordinate 5,198 of JAAYTY010000105.1, read as the reverse complement.
GGGAAGCAGCCCGTACACCATGGTCCTGAACGCCTGGTCGGCCGGATAGACAACTGCGCTGACACCGCCCGCGGTGACTATGGCCCGGGCCACGGACTCCCCGGGCGCGGCCCTTGCCACCTGGGCCAGGCCCCCGAGGAAGGTCGAGATGCCCCACGCGCTGAAGCAGATGATGATGGCCACCATGCGATGCACGAGCAGGGAAAGGAGCGTTATCGAGGACCAGAGGACCGCGTGCCACAGGAGAAACGCGCCAATAGCCGCCGGAATCGAAGTTTCGACATAGGGGAGGCAGGCGTGGGTTATCCCGACTATCCCCCCGAAGAGGAACAGCGACACCGAAAGGCAGGCCGCGAGGCTCGAAAGCCCGAAGCCGGTGAAGATCTCCATACGGGACACCGGGAGGGCGGCCCAGTAGGCGGCACGCCCCGACTGGATCTCGTCCGGCAGCACCGAGCTGCCGAGTATGAACGCGAACGCAGAGGACAAGGTCGCAGCGGCGGGGAGGGTCATGAAGAGGGCGCCGAGAGCCATATCGGAAGTCTGCATGCCCGCTCCGCCATGCTTCGACATCTGACTGCACAGGAGCCAGTAAAGCGCCAGGAACCCCGCAGAGACGACGAAGGCCGAGAGCACGAGCTTTCTTCTAAGCAGATGCGCGGTGCTCACCGAGAAGAGGGACGGCAGGTTCTTCATCCGGATCCTTCTTCGTCGGAATGCACGAGCCTCAGGAAGAGCTCCTCGAGGTTCTCCCTCGCCAGTTCGATCAGCGTGAAGGGAATGCCCGAGCCGGCCACCTCGGCCGTCAGTGCTGCGAAGGTGCGACCCTCGGGAAGAGGCACGGTGACAACAGGCCCCGTGGAAGCAGCCTCATAGCCGGAGCCCGAGAGCCGTTCCGCCAGGGCTCCGGCCATGGGGGACTCTATCCTCGCCGATCCCTTGTATCTCAGAAGAGTGTCCAGGCTCCCGGAGGCGACTACACGGCCTCTGCAGAGGAAAGCGGCCATGGAACACACGGCCTCGACCTCGCCCAGCAGATGGGAGTTGATGACTATCGTGGTTCCCGATGCGGCCATCTGCCTGAGCAGCTCCCGCACGAGGATCCTGCCTTCCGGATCGAGCCCGTTGGAGGGTTCGTCGAGAAACAGCATCGACGGGCGGCCGGACGTCGCTATCGCGAGTGCCGCGCGTCTGGTCTGTCCGTGCGACATCCTGCCGAAGGGCCTGCCCAGGAGGTCGGCGCAACCCAGCTGAGTCGCTCTCGACAGCAGATCTTCGCGCGTGGACTCCCGCCTGATCCGCTCGATCTGCGAATGCATGAACTCCGGGGTGGCCCACGATCCGAATCTCACGGTCTCCGGGAAGTAGCGCACGCCCCTCCTGGAAGCGGGTCTCGCATGCTCTACGCCGTTGATGACCGCCCGGCCGGAATCGGCCGAGACGAGACCCAGGACAGCCTTCATGAATGTCGTCTTGCCGGCTCCGTTGCTGCCGAGCAGCGCGAAAACGGCTCCGCGGGGAATGATCAGATCGAGGGGGTGAAGAGCCTGGAGCCTCCCGTAGCGCTTCGAGACGCCGTACACCTCGAGAGCAGGGAGAGCTTGCACCGGACGGCCCGCCTCCTATCTTAGAGCTTCCGAGTCGGGGGCCCTCGGGCACCCGGGAAAGGACAACTATCTGAGGCGCATGCCCGGGATAGCAAGGGTGGCCCTGGCCGTAGCGGCTGGGCTCGCGGCAACATGGCTCATGCTGGGCGCCGACGCGGACACCGCTTCGTCACGGATCTCTTCGATCGTACGGGATATCTCGGTCGCCTCGCCCGGACTCATCGCCGCCGCCGCCGTCCTCTATGCACTCAGCCTCCTCGTGAGAGCCTGGAGGTTCAGGGCACTGGCCTTCCGCTCCAGCGCCTCCATCGGAACGATCCTGCCGGTCATCGTCGTCCACGCCGGATTGGGCCACGTCCTTCCGGTCAGGCTCTCGGACGTGGCTCTCGTCGGGCTCATGAGAACCTCCGCCGGCATTCCCGCCGGTCACGGCACTGCGGCGGTGATCATGGCGAAACTGCTGGACCTCTGCTCGATGGGGCTCCTCGTCTTCGCGGCGGTTGCGGGGGGGCTGGGCGGTGCTCCGATCGCCGTGTCGCTGGCTCTTCTTGCGCTCGGAGCCGCCGGCCTCGCACTGCTGCCTGCGGTTCTCGGAGTCCTGGAGAAGCCGATCGAGCGCCTGACAGGCGGAAGGAGCGGGATCGCAGGCTTCCTCGCCGGCCTGAAGGATGCCAGCGGGCTCTGGCGTCACAGCCGGAACCGTTTCTTCGGCGCAGCCCTGCTTTCGATGACGGCATGGTCGCTGAAGCTGGCGATGTTCGCTCTTCTGGCCCGCGCAGTCGGGCTGGCGGATGTTCCGGTCTGGCAGGCCTTCGTAGCCGGAGCCCTGACCGACCTTGTCATGGCCGTTCCGGTGCACGGCATATTCAGCCTGGGCACCGCCGAGGCAGGATGGGCCGCGGGATTCGCTCTCGCGGGCGTCACCGGAGAAAAGGTGATAATCGCGGGCTTCGGCGTTCATCTCCTGTGGATGGCGATGGCCGTCCTGCTGATGCTGGTCTGCCTCCCGTTCGCGGGAAGACGCGCGGGCCGGAGCGGAGCGGAATGACCGGATCGAAACCCGACGTTATCGTCGGCGCAGGCGTCGCCGGGCTCACCCTGGCCGACCGGCTGGCCGCATCCGGCGGGAGGGTCGTCGTTCTCGAAAGGGAGAACTCGCCCGGAGGCCTCGCGAGATCCTTCCGCATCGATGATTTCATTTTCGACATAGGCCCGCACAGGTTCCACACCTCCGACAGCGTGGTCGAAGAATTCGTTCTGGAGGTGCTGGCCGGTTCATACGAGGTCATCCCCAGGGCGAGCAGTGTCTATCTGAGAGGCAGATACCATTCATGGCCGCTCTCGCTTTCGGGGCTGGCGAAGCTGCCCCTCGGAATGCTGATCGGGAGCGTTCCCGACCTCCTCTTTCGAAGGCGGGGCGGGGGCGAGTCCTCCTTCGCCGATCACATCGTCTCCAGATACGGCAGGAACCTGTTCTCGTTCTTCTTCGAGGGATACACCGCCAAGTTCACGGGCCTGCCTTCCGAAAACCTCCATGTAGACTGGGCGGCGGCCGGGGTGGACAGGGCGGTGATCGACAAACGCGTTAAGGCGGACAGCCTGAACGCCCTGCTCAGAGGCATGCTCTTCCCAAGCCCCGTATCCACAACGTTCATCTATCCTTCCAGAGGCGGGATAGCCGATTTCTCGTACAGGCTCGTGAGGCGGGTGGAGGCGGCGGGAGGAACCGTGAGGACCGCTTCCGAAGCAGACGGTCTTCTGCTGGAGGGGGCGCGCATGGCCGGTGTCCGTCTCTCGACGGGCGAGGAGATCGAGGCGCAGCGCGTATTCTGGTCGGCACCGATTACGAGGCTCTCGCCGGGCAGCGGCCTGTCTTTCATCAACACCGTTCTGGTGTGCGTCGCTCTGAGGAAGCCGGCCAGGGGCGACTACCAGTGGTGCTATTTCGGGGAACAGGATATCTCCTTCAGCCGCACTTCCATACCCGCCAGATTCTCCGCTTCGACCGTACCCGCAGGGGCGGGCAGCATAATCGCCGAGATCACGTGCTCCAACCAGGACGAGGCATGGAGGGACCCGGACTCACTGGTGCCGCGGGTGCTGGAGGATCTCGAGAGGGTGGGGGCCCTGAGACATGCCGATGTGCTGTTCGCAAGAGCGCTCAGGGTTCCGGAGAGCTATCCTCTCTACACTCTGGACTACAGAGAGAGGCTCGACAGCATCGACCTCCCCGCCGGAGTGATACCCATCGGGCGCTGTGGTACGTTCTGGTACAACAACATGGACCATTCGATCTCCCAGGCGCTGGCGCGGGCAGGAGGGCGAGACATCCCCAGGGAGTTCTGGAACACCCGGGGGAAGGATGTCAGGGAGCTTCCGCAATCCGCCCATTGACCTCCGGGTCCCGGTCTGCGATTATCGAATCCGTGCGGGCGCAGGAAGGCGGTGCGAATCCGCCGCGGTGGCGCCACTGTGACCGGGGACCGAACCCGATGGCCACTGCCCTGAACGGGCGGGAAGGCGGGCTAGGGACGATCCGGGAGTCAGGATACTGCGCCGCGTGAAGTGGGGGATAGTCCTCTCCGCTCAAGGGAGGACCTCCGCGCCGCCTCCGTGCCCGCAGGACGGAGGGTTTTCTGCACTGCGCCTTCTTCCTGCTCGTTCTCCTCGCCTCCCGGTTGAGGGTCGTGGACCAGGCGGGCTTCCCCGTGGAGGGCGCCCTGGCGGTCGCACTGCCATCGGGCGTCACGGCCTTCTCCGGTGACGACGGCACTCTCGAGATAGAGATCCGCGGCTCCGACACGGTCACGATCAGCGCTCCCGGATACCGGGCCTGGAAGGGCGATCCCGGTGACTCCGAAACCATAAGTCTCGAGAGGGATTCCGTCCCTTCCGGCGTCGTGATCACCGTGACCGCCGAGGCTCCGGGCCCGCCCGCAGCCGGGCCTTCCTCCACCACTCTCGAGGGCCGCGATCTGGAATTGCTGTCGGATCTCGGCGCGCCCGCACTCCAGGCGCGAGTTCCCTCCCTCTCCGTCCGGGAATACGGGGGCGCCCTGCCTGTCCTCTCGATGTCCATCAGGGGATCCGAAGCCTCCCAGGTCGGCTGGCTCGCCGGCAGGCACAGCATCCAGAGCCCCATGGACGGCATGCCCTCATCCTTTCCCGATCCCGCGCTGTTCGGTTCGTTGACGTTCGGCAGGGGGGGATCCTCGGCCATGGTAGGCGGCTCATCGTCCGGAGTCGTGGTGCTCGAACCCGCCCTTCCGTCTTCTCCCGCCCTGTTCGAGGCCGGGATCGATTCCAGGGGAGGGAGCAGGCTCTTCTCCAGGTTCTCCCCGGGCGGCCTGCTGGGTCTCTCTGCATCCCTGAGGAGGACCGTCGGATCCGGAGGGTCCGATGGGGGTACGGGGGCCGTTCTCGCGACCGCGGGCGAAGGTACTGCGAAGGCGGGTCTGCTCGTCTCGTCGGGTGCAGGTGACATCGAGGGGCCTGACTGGAGCACGCCGGCGACCGGAAGGCGGAGCTTCGGAGCGATAGATCTCTGGGGGGAGCTCTGCGAGGGTGGCTTCGATCTGGAGGCGGGAATCG
>JAAYTY010000011.1 GCA_012523605.1 Candidatus Fermentibacterota bacterium | reverse complement strand
TGCCCTCCCTGCCGGACAGCACCGGCCGCCTGTGGGCCTTCCAGCCCAGCCAGGACAGGAAAACCGCCATGACTGCGCCCGCAACGATCAATCCCGTTCTGATGGTGCCCGCCTCGAAGCCGAACATCGGCTACATCCTCCAGTCCGAGGGGCTCTCGACGCCCTTCAGCCTGAGCTGGAGAGCGGTCGGGTTCGACGACGCGGCGAGGGCCGTGGCCTCGTCTATGCGGCCCTCGGCCAGCAGGCGCAGCAGCGCCATGTCGAAGCTCTGCATGCCGTACTGCGTGCCGCTGGACTCTATGACATCCCTTATCATGTGGGTCTTCGCGGGGTCGATGATGCAGTTCTGGATAAGAGCGGTGTGGACCATGACCTCGGCCGCCAGCACCAGCCCCTTCCCCGATTTCTCGGGAAGGAGGCGCTGGCTGATCACCGCCCGCAGAAGACCGCCGAGCTGGGTTCTCACCTGCTTCTGCTGATGCGGCGGGAACATGTCTATGATCCTGTTGATGCTCTCCGGGGCGTCGGAGGTGTGCAGGGTGCTGAGGACAAGGTGCCCGGTCTCTGCGCCGGTGAGGGCCACTGCGGCGCTGACCGCGTCCCTCATCTCTCCGATGAGGATGACGTCGGGATCCTGGCGGAAGACGGAGCGAAGCGCGGTCGCCCAGCTCTCCGTGTCGATCCCCACCTCCCGCTGGCAGACGCTGGAGCTCCTGTCCCTGTGGAGGAACTCGATGGGATCCTCTATGGATACGATGTGGCTCCTGCTGTTCTCGTTGATGTAGTCGATCATGGCGGCCAGCGTGGTGGATTTGCCGCTGCCGGTGGCCCCTGTGACCAGAACGAGCCCGCGGGGCTCCAGCGCGATCTGCTTCACGATAGGGGGCAGGCCGAGGTCGTCTATCGCGGGTATCTCGTATGGTATCCTCCGCATGACGATGGCGGGAGTGCCCCTCTGCCTGAAGACGTTGATCCGGAACCTGGCCCTGCCCGGAAGAGAGTGGGCGAGGTCGATCTCGCTGCCCTCGTTGAAGGCCGCCAGCTGAGCTGGGGTCATGATCTCGTTCACGAGCTGCTGGACGTGCTCGTTCTGGAGCGGCCCAAGACCCGGGGCGGGCACTATGAAACCGCCCTTCCTGAGGAGCGGAGGGCTCCCAGCCTTGAAATGGATGTCGCTCACATCCTCGTCGAGGAGCATCGAGAGGAGTCGGTCAATACCCTTCTGCTCCGCCATACAGCCTCTCCCTGAGAGCATGGGCGCGCACCGCGTCAGGAGTAAGATACCGGGTGGCTCCCCCCCGGGCAAACCTCTCGCGCAGCTCGGTCGAGGACACGTGGAGCCCCGGAAACTCGAATATCTCCACTCTGGCCAGAGTCGCCGGTGCGGCCATCGCCGAGCTCCATCCCGGCCTGGTCCCGGCGGCGAACCTGGCGAGATCGAGGAGTCCGGGATAGTTCTTCCAGGAGGGCATCTCGACCAGGCTGTCCATTCCCATCAAGAAGACCACGCCCTCGAAGCGGGATGACGCAAGCTCGAGGAGATCGCACGTGTAGGACGAGCCGGCTTCCGCCTCCAAATCGGCGGCCTCGAAGGAGGCGTTGTCCAGAACCGCCAGCTCCAGCATAGCCATGCGATGTTCGAAAGGGCTCAGGGCGATTCCGGGCTTGTGCGGAGGATTGCGGGAGGGAACGAATATGACTCTCTCAAGCCCGAACCTGAGGCGGGCCTCCTCGCCCAGAAGAAGATGGCCGAAATGGGGCGGATCGAACGTGCCTCCGAGCAGACCCGTCATCTCGACGACGCCCGGTCAAGCCCCTCCAGGGCGCGCTCCATGCGCTCGGGATCGAGGTCGCACTCGTCTATGGCCCGCTGGTAGAAGGTCCGGGCGGCGAAACCGTTCCCGCTTCCCAGATAGGCGTCTCCCATGGAGATCAGGATGTCCGCCATGCAACCCAGACCTCCGTAGCTGTCCATCGCCGTGCGGTAGTACAGGAGAGCCGCGTCGAACAGGCCCCGCCTCGCGTAGAACTGCCCTACGAAGAGCGCGCGATCGGCCAGGTCGGCGTAGCAGCTGTCCCTGAGAGACCGGGCTTCCTGAGCCAGCGCCGAGCCTGGATACATGTCGTCGAAGAGGTCCAGCTCGTTCACGGCCTCCAGAACGGGCGACTGGTCCCTCCTGTAGTCTCTCCTCTGCTCCCAGAACACCCTCGCGAGCTGAAGCTGTGCGTCGTCCGCAAGGGAGCTGCGGGGAAAGTCTCCGGTGATCCGCCGGAGATTGAATTCGGCGTCGGCCCACTCCCTCTGCTGGAACGCCGACAGCGCCAGGCGCCAGAGATAGAGGTCGGTGTCGGAGGCGCCGGGATAGTTGAACAGCAGCTCCGTGTAGAGCATCTGGGACTCGCGCCAGTTCCCTGCTTCGAATGCGGCGGAGGCGAGAGCCTCGGCCTCGGTCCTGGGCAGACCCGCCGAATCGTAGGCCCTTCCGCAGGCGCAGAAGAGAACCGCCGTCGCGATCACCTGAGCGATGTGTCTCCGCACTTTCCTCCCCGTCCAGCCCGGCCGGGCTCAAGGTATCAGATACATGAGGGAATCACGCTTGGCGGCCGCGATCTCCGCAGCAGGCGAAGACAGCCCGGGGGCGGCGGAGCAGGCGGCGCGATACCATCCCAGCGCCTCGTCCGGCCTGCCCGATGCCTCGGCCATCCGTCCGAGCATCAGGGCAGCCTCCACTCTGTCGCCGGCGAAGTCCGACGCCCAGACCTCGTTCAGCTTCTCTCTCGCCAGAGAACTCATCCCCCGTGCCAGATCCTCCTGCGCCATCTCGATCAGGAGCCTCATCCTCCTCTCGCGCATTGAGGGATCGATTCCTCCCGACCGGTCGAGCTCGGTGAGGACCTCGAGCTCCTCCGCGCGCCTGTCCGTGAGGGGCAGAAGCAGGGCCTCGGCGAGCAGGACGCCTTCTCTCAGGTCGGTCCTGGTCATGGGCACCCTGTCCAGCTCGACGAGACTGCGCTCCGCCGCAGCAGCCAGAATGCTGTCGCCCGCCCGAGTCATGGCAAGCGAGTCTGGCAGCCCGGCCACCAGGGCGATGTGCCTCGAAGCGTACGCACCCCGGAAGAGCCACTCCTCCTCGAACATGCCTTCCATTCCGCCGCATGCGAGGGAACTGTCGAAGGCCAGGAAAGCCTGCAGAGAATCCCTGTCCCTTGCGAACTCCCAGCCCAGTCTCCGCCAGAGCTCCCCGAGCTCTCCGACGTTCTCCGATGTCGTGTCGGCGGAGATCTCACAGAGCGCGTCGAGCGCCTTCTGCCGGAGAAGCCTGCTCCTCTCGGCCCCGCAGGCCAGCAGCGCAGTGCGGACGTATTCCAGCCCGAGGTCCGGAGGCACCCTGTCCATTCCGGAGAAGGCCTCCTCGTAGAGCGCCAGAGCCTCCACGAAATGCCCTGACTGGGCGAGCACTCTGGCCTCCTCAAGAGCGTCCGATCCGTGATCGGAGCAGGCGGCCGTGAGCATCGCCGCAGCAGCGAAGAGCACAGGCAGGCGTCGGAGGAGGATCATTCCGCCCGGCTGGAATAGAAGAGGTAGATGAGGCTGGCGACCACGCCGGTGACCACGACCGGCTCCAGTATGCCTCCGCCTGACTGGGCAGGCGTGCCTCCGGTAAGCCAGGCCTCTCCCGAGGCGCCCTGGAGCCTCGCCAGATCCGATGCGTCTATCCTGTCGCTGCGCGAAGCCCCCGATCGGATCGAGGACACCACGGTCCCCGAGGCGTCCACCACCTCCGTGGAGAGTTCGCAGACCGCCAGCCTGTCGACCCGTCTGGATCCGATGAGCCAGACCCTGCCCGCTCCGGTCAGGGTCACCGCGAGCTCCATCGGCCTGATGCGGATGGTCACGGGAGAGCCTTCCTCGACCCGCGGGGAGTCTGCTACGAGGAAGCCCGAAGCCTCCAGAACCGCCGTCGCGCACTGCTCTACCAGCCAGTTGCCCTCGTGATCCCCTTCGATCCGAACGGCCAGAGCGTCTCCGGAAGGGGCTTCAAGGGCTCCGGGCAGCGCGAGGCAGGCCTCGGTCACGGCCTCCTCGATCAGCTCGAGGTTCGTGGGAACTTCTCCCGCCGCGGCCAGTGCGGCTGCGATGAGCATTGTCAGCATCTGTGCACCTCATTCCTCGCGAAGACAAGCCGGACTCTTCGAAGCGAACGATTCTCCACCGCGCGGTGGCGTGTCAATTCCCGGGAGGCGCCTCCGTGACGAACAGGTCGGGTCCTGCGCAGCCCTCCACGACGGCGTCCACCAGTGTTCCGACTCTGCATGCTCGTTCGAAGAGACAGGCGCCGTCGACCTCGGGGGCGTCCCAGACGGAGTGCCCCGAGAACCGATCGTCCACGAGGACCCTGATCCTCCTGCCGAGGAGCCTGTCCGCCCAGGCGAGCGAAGCGTCGGACGCGATGTCGCCGATGACTGCCAGGCGCCTGTCGGTCTCTCCGACGGGTACCGCCCTCCCCCCCCGGGAATGCTCGAGCGTGCCTTCCTCGGGCGAGTACCGGAAGGCCACCAAGGTCTTCAGAGGGCCGGCGCCTTTCAGGAATCCCGAGAGTTCCTCGAAATCGGAGTCCTCCTCGCCCGGGTATCCGGTCATCACCGTGATTCTCATCGCGATCTCCCTCGATGAGGCGGAGACGCGGTTCACTAGCCTCTCCAGGTCGGCCCGGGTGTAGGGCCTGCCCATCCTCGAGAGGATGCGGTCGGAGGCGTGCTGGACAGGCAGGTCCAGCCAGGGCATGACGTTCTCACGGTCCTCTATCAGGCCTACGAGATCCCCGGGAATGTGGGCGGGGTGCAGATAGTAGATCCTGAACCAGGTGTCGCGCCACCTGTCGGAGAGTCTCTCCACCAGCCCTGTCAGACCGGTCGCGCCCGATCTCCACATCCCGGTGTCCTGGGCCACGACGCCGATTTCCAGCGCGCCCTGCTCGACAAGCTCGCCCGCCCGTGCCAGAACAGCCTCCGTGCTCTCGGGGACGAAGCGGCCCCTGATAAGGGGAATCGTGCAGTAGGCGCAGCGGTTGTCACAGCCGTCGGAGATCCTCAGAAACCGGCAGGGCCCCGGACGAGCCCTGGCCAGCGGCCGGCGGGCGGGTGGAAGGCGCAGCCAGGCGGCCACCTCGCGCTCCGCCGCGGGGCCGGTCACGAAGTCGAAATCCTCCAGGCCCCCCGATCCGTCGTCCGGAAACCTCCCGGGGAGGCACCCGGTGAGTGCGAGGCGCCTGCCCGGTTTTCTCCTCTTCCATTCGAGCGCTGCGGCGACGGCCTCCATTGACTCATCCACCGCCGGGGCGATGAAGGCGCAGGTGTTCAGCAGGACCATGTCGGCCCGGGCTGGGGAGTCCACGAGGATCCAGCCGGCGCTTGCGAACAGACCGGCATAGACCTCCGAGTCGTACTCATTCTTCGGACAGCCCAGCGTTCTGACGAAGAGGCGGGGCAAGTCAGGGTCCGCCGGGCCTGATCGTCTCGTAACCGGGCGGAACGGTCAGCGAGAACGCCCCGGGCGGGCACAGCCTGGATATCGTCACGCCGGAAAGGTACCAGGTGGTGGAATTGCCGTTCACGTCGGTGGTGGAAAGCGAGACCGGAAGGCTGTCCCCGGCGGTGAACCTCATCTCCATCTCCGATATGCCCTCTCCGAGGTCGCCCTCCAGCCGAACCGTCACCATGTCGCCGGTCACGCCGCTCGAAGCGACGAGCGACTCGTCCCGGGCGTGATCGAGGAAGCTCATGAAGCCGCAGCATGAGCCCTCGGAGTTCACTATCACCTGCCTCGAGGAGTGCTCTACCGTGTAGAGAGTGGTTCCGTCGAAGCCCGTTTCGCGCGGGGAGGGCGAGGTGTATTCGAACCGGAACATGTCCGGAAAGGCAAGGCTCAGGTGCCCCGAGGAAGTCTCGGTCTCCCTGGTCAGAGCCCAGAAGTCGCTCTGGACGAAGTCAGCCTCCAGGAATGCGGCGGACTCGAGCCTGGCCAGCAGCGGGTCGGCCGGTGAGGAGGCGACCGCCGAGACAGCGAGGAGAAGCGCCGCGTTCACAGGAGGGGCTGGCTCTGGACCGGGGCCGGGGCGGTGGGTGAGACCACCGCGTCGGTGCCGATCACGACTACGACTCCGGTATGACCCGGAACTATCGAGGAAGTGATCCCTCCACCCGGCTGAACGGGCACCGTCGCCGGGCTGGTGAGCCATCCTTCCAGCGAATCGGCCACAAGGGAGGCTTCATCGTCGAGGCCCTCCGGGTACAGGACAACCGTGATGTTGGGGGCTCCCTCGTCCTGTGCTGTGACCACCGTGAACCCCCTGGCCTGCAGCGCTCCCGCGATCCTCCCGAGCCTGGGTGCGTTGGCGGGCAGGGAGACCACCGCGACGGGAGAGCGGGTCGGGGAGACGGATACGGCTGTGTCGGGCTGGGTTCCGCCCAGATCCTGTTCGATCCTCCGAAGCGCCAGCCCGGCCTCGGCAATCAGCGGAGAGGACGGGAATCGGTCGAGAAAGACGTTGAACTCCTCGCGCGCCCTCGACAGACTTCCCCTGAAATAGAGCTGGGAGGCTCTCCCGAATAGCTCCGCCTCCCCGTCGCCCCGGAGCAGCCCGTCGTCGCCTGTCCCCCCTCCCCCGCAGGAGACCGCCGCCAAAAGGAGAAAAACGACCATGCCCGGAGCCGCACGCCTTCCCTCAGTCATCGCGAACCTCCCCGGCATCCCCGGCGTCCAGGAGCACCTCGCGCGGCTTGCTGCCCTTGAACGGCCCGATGGACCCCTCTGCCTCGAGCATCCCGATGAGCCTGACGGCTCTGGGATACCCCACGCCAAGCCTGGTCTGCAGGAGGGTCACCGAGGCGCTCCTCTGCCTCCTGACCACTTCCCTGGCCCTCGGCAGCAGCTCGTCGCATTTTAGCTCGTCCTCCTGCGGCGTGTTCCCGTCGTCGCCGCCCGGCATGACGAATTCCGGCTTGACCTGCAGAGCCTGCTCCGTCCAGAAGTCCGCTATGTTCTGAGCCTCCTGGCTGGTGACGAAGGAGCCGTGGACTCTCACGGGCTCGACCGTTCCGCCTCCAAGGAAGAGCATGTCGCCCTTGCCCAGCAGCTTCTCGGCTCCGTTCATGTCGAGGATCGTGCGCGAGTCCGTCTTGGATTGCACCATGAACGCAATCCTCGACGGGAAGTTGGCCTTTATCACCCCCGTGATCACGTCCACCGACGGCCTCTGGGTCGCCACCACGAGGTGTATGCCTGTGGAACGGGCCATCTGGGCGAGCCTCTCTATCGGCTCCTCGACCTCTTTCCTCGCAACGAGGAACAGATCGTGGAGCTCGTCCACGACGAGGACGATGTAGGGCATCCTTTCGTCCTCGGAGGACATGGCGGCGTTGTGCTCGGCGATGTTCCTGAATCCGCCCTTCTGAAGCCTCAGGAGCCTCGACTCCATCTCCGCCACCAGCCGCTCCAGCAGGAACTTCGCCTTCCTGGCGTCAGTGACGACCTCGGAATAGAGGTGTGGAATGCTGGTGAACGCCGTCATCTCGTTCTTCTTGGGATCGATGAGAGCGAGCCTGACCTGCCAGGGCGACAGCTTCATGAGCAGAGTGCAGATGAAGCTGAACATGAAGTTCGTCTTCCCGGAACCTGTCGGGCCTGCCACCAGCAGATGCGGCATGTCGCATAGATCGACCAGGAAGGGCGTACCCTCGGCCCTCTTTCCGAGCGCGATCGGAAGCTTCTGGTCCGTAACCGACTCGAGGATCTCCCGGAGGAGGACGGTTTGTCTCTCCCTGTTCGGGACCTCCACGCCTACCGCATCCTTGCCCGGAATGGGCGCGAGGATCCTTATCCTCTGGGCCTTGAGCGCCAGTGCGAGATCGTCCGACAGGCTGAGGATGCTGTTGACCTTCACTCCGCTCCCCGGCCTCACCTCGAATCTGGTGAGCACGGGGCCGGGGCTGGACTGGACGACTTCGCACTCGATCCCGAACTCCGCCAGTTTGCTCTTGATGATCCTGGAGGTCTCCTCCAGATCCTGCTGCCGCACGGCATGCCTGTGCGGGGATGGGCCGTGGAGGATGTCCGGATCGGGAAGCTGGTACCTGTGGACCGTGGGCGCCCCTCGCGGCGCCTTCACCGCGGTGACCGGGGCCTCTCCTTCCGGAGGAGCGGAGGCCGCACCGGCATGCCGGGGCTCGATGGCGGCCGGGGGAGCCGGAACCGGTTCGATGCCGGGAGAGGCGGGCGGCGATGCCACGGTGGCCTGCGCCGCCGCAGGCGCCTGCGCCTCGTCCCTGCCGAAGCCGGGCACCAGGGGAGGTTCGCACTCGATGCGCCGCTCCCTGACCCACGGATTGCCCCCTGCCCCGACGAATGGAGGCGTTCCCGTATCGAGAGCCTCCTCCATGGAGGGCCCGGGGGGCCGCAGAGTTTCGAGGGAACTCTCCTGTTCTGCAGGAACCTCTCTTCGCTCGCTTCTCTGCTCCCTGACGCGCGAGGCGGCCTGCGAAGCGGTTCTGCCTATCTCGAAGAGATCGCCTGCAAGATCCCACCCGGTGAAGATCACCAGCGAGGCGACGAAGCAGGCCGAAAGCACGAGATAGGAGATGACGGGTCCGACAAGCCCGGAGAGCACCTCGCCGGCCCTCCCGGCGATGACCCCCCCGGGGCCGTAGGTCAGGAGCGGGGCTCCGGGAGAGAAGGGCGCGACGCGGGGGAACAGGCCGAATCTCACTCCCACCATGTCGGCCATGGCCGAGAGGAAGTAGAGGTTGACCGCTCCCCCGAGAAGGGCGGTGAACGCTCCTCTCGGCGAGCGGGGGCTGACGAAGCGGATGGCGGCGGCTCCGGAGAACAGCGGCAGGAAGAAGGACAGCAGGCCGGCCGAGTGATAGAGAGCTCCCCTTGCGAAGAGGGACGCGCGCCCCCACGGCGTGAGTACCAGCAGAGCAAGGGTGGCCAGAGCGAAGAGCGAGAAGGCGATGAAGAGCATGCTCCTGGGGCTGCCTCGTCTCTGCCTCTGCCCCCTTCCCCTGCGAGGCCTGCGCCCTTTGGTCATACGGACCTCACGGAATTGCCGGATCGGTCCCTGGGACAGGACGGATCGGGGGTGGGAACGCCGTCCACGAGGAACCTGTAAGTGATGATCTGCCCTGCCGGGAGCATCACCTCCGTGATCCAGCTGCCGTCGGGGAGACGCTGCATGGGATTGGCTGTTTCGT
>JAAYTY010000104.1 GCA_012523605.1 Candidatus Fermentibacterota bacterium | reverse complement strand
GGCGCCGAGCGCCCTCAGCAGGTCGGCCACTCGACGGCCGATCTCGCCGTAGCCCAGAACCAGGGCCCTGTTGCCCTCGATGAGCACGGATTCCTCCTGCCTGTACCTGAGAGCCCAGTTGCCCTTGCGGAGGGCTCTGTCGGCGATGACGATCCTTCGTGCGGCACAGAGCAGCAGGCCGATGGCGAGCTCGGATACCGCACCGGCATTATGATGGAGGTTGTGAACGGCTATCTGCGGGTACTGCTTCATCAGCTCGCCGGTGGGCTTGGGCAGGCCCGCCCATGGGATGACCAGCCAGCGGAGGATGGGGCTGGCCTCGATCTGAGCTCTGGTGGGTCTGCCGGCGATGAGTATCTCGAAGCCCTCGACGGGAGGGTATTCGCCCGTATAGATGCTGACTCCGCCGGGTACCAGTGATGCGAGCTGCGATACTTCCCCCTCGGGCCATTCGCCCGGCATGAAGACCTTCATGGACGGTGAGCCTCCTGGAAGAGAACAGCCAGACGATGCTCCGCCTGCGGTACGGGAGATCTACTGTCTCTGTGCTCTGGCACGTTAAAGATCATGGGGCCTGCCCTGTCACGCCCTTGTCCACGACCGGATTGAAAAGCACTCCGATGCCCTCTATCTCCTCCTCCACGAGGTCTCCATGCGATAGCCTTCCGACTCCTCCGGGCGTGCCCGTGGCGATGATGTCGCCCGGCTCGAGCGTGATGTGCTTCGAAATCCACGAGACCACCTCGGACACCTTGAAGAGCAGGTTCGAGGTGCGGGATTTCTGCACGATCCTCCCGTTCAGTCTGCACTCGATCCCGAGGTCGTCGTGATGCGGCAGGAACCTAAGGGGTACAACCACGGGGCCCACCGGCCCGAACGTGTCCAGGGACTTGCCCCGGAACCATCCCGACTGGTCGGCGAACTGGAAATTCCGCTGGCTGACGTCGTTGAAGCAGGTGAAACCCAGTATGTGCTCCTCGGCCAGTTCGGGCGGGACTGCGGAGCATCGGGAACCCATCACGACCGCGAGTTCGGCCTCGTAGTGGACCGTGACGTCGTCGAGCCCGATCTCGTGGAGCCAGGCCGGTATCACGATCGGCTCGCCGCAGGCGATGAGAACGTTCGGAGTCTTCGAGAAGATCACGGGTTCGGTGGGTGCCGCCTGCCCGGTCTCCTCGATATGGTCGAGGTAGTTCAGGCCCAGGGCGATGATCTTCGGACTCCTGAGGCTGATCTGGCTGCCGCCGGCGACATCCAGAACGACGGGCATATCCCACCTCCTCCATCCCGGCAGATATTACACGAACGCGCGACCGCGGACAATCGCCCGGCGTTCCGGACCGTCCTTGGACCATCTTCCGTAGAGGCTCGTGAATGAAGCGCAGAATAGTCAGGATAGACGCAAACCTCTGCAATGGCTGCGGGAAGTGCGTCGCGGCATGCTCCGAGGGCGCCATCGAGATGCGCGACGGAAAAGCGGTTCTGGTGGAAGACTCCTGTTGTGATGGTCTCGGCGCCTGCATCGGCGGGTGCCCGACGGGCGCTCTGCGCATCGAGGAGAGGGAGGCCGGGGCGTTCGACGGGAAGGCCGTGGAACAGCGCCTCGAAAAGGCGCTTCATGCCAGCCCCGAACCCTGCGGGTGCCCCTCTGCCGCTGCCGCGAGGCCGGACACCGGGGCGGAAGCCGCGGCGGCTCATGCCTGTCCGTCGTCTCTGCTCTCCGCATGGCCGGTTCAGGTCATGCTGGTTCCCGAAGAGGCGCCCTTTCTCGAGGGCGCGGACATCCTCCTCGCGGCCGAATGCACCCCCTTCGCGTTCGCCGATTTCCACAGGAGGTTCCTCAGAGGCAGGGTGGCTCTCGCTGGCTGCCCGAAGCTGGACGATCCGGCACGCCACGTCGAGAAGCTGACACGCATCTTCTCGGTCAGGGACATCAGGTCGGTCGAGGTGGTGTACATGCAGGTGCCCTGCTGTGGAGGGCTGGTGAGAATCGCCCGTTCGGCCCGGGAGGCTTCGGGGGCTTCCTTTCCGCTGAGGCCGACCCGCATCGGCCTCGACGGTTCGATTATCGAATCGGCATGGGAATGAGACGGCGTTGAGGCCTGTAGCCAGACTGCACGAAAGCCCTACGGAGTTCATGCGGATCGCGGGCGGAGTGCTCTCCGCCGAGGAGGCTGTGAACTGCCTGCCCCTCGGTCTCTGCCTGAGGATGATGACACAGGAGGTCCGCTACGACGGGCCGCCGTTCTTTCACACCTCGGAATCGGGAAGCGGGCTGGCCGGCGCGGCGATCATGACACCTCCTCACAACGTCGTTCTCTGCTGCGGTCCCTCGTGGTCTGACGAGGCCTTCCAGGTGCTTTACGAGTCTCTGCTCGAGGCAGGGTGCGAGGTGCCGGGGGTGATAGGCAGAGCGGATCTCGCGGCCCGATTCGCCTCCAGCTTCTCTCGCCTCTCGGCGCCCGCGGGCGGCATGGCGGTCGAAAAGGCGATGGGGCTGGGGCTGTACCTGCTGGAAAGGCTCTCGAAAATCCCCTGCTCTCCGGGCTTCCTGCGTCCGGCTTCAGGGGACGATCTTGCCCTCCTGACCGACTGGTACCTGGAGTTCCACATGGACTGTTTCGGAGAAGTGCCCCGCTACGCGACCCCCGAGAACTTCTCCAGGCTTGTCGCATCGGAGGACGTGTTCGTCTGGGTGGACGGCAAGCCGGTATCCCTTGCGGCGAAGAGCCGCCCGACGTGGAACGGAGTGACCGTCAGCATGGTCTATACGCCTCCTGCATTGCGGAGGCGGGGCTATGCAACGAGCTGTGTTGCCGAGCTGAGCAGGCTGCTGCTGGGAACCTGGAGGTTCTGCACTCTGTTCACCGATCTTGCGAATCACACGTCCAACCACATCTACGAGACCATAGGGTACCGGAGAATCGCCGATTTCGCCGAGTACAGGTTCCTCCGCTAGCGGACAGCCGTGAAAGGGATCGGGATCACTTCGCCCTGAGCATCAGGACGATGTGGCTGAGTATCACTGCCGCCATCGAGAGCCCGATGACGACCAGCACCAGGGGATCAAGCGCATCCGTCTCGCCGATGAAGGTCTTCAGACCGGCCCAGGCTATGTAGCACATGATGGCAGGCACGATCAGCCTCATCCAGCTCATCATGGAGACTCCGAGCTCGTATTGCCGCTGGGCGTTCTCCGGCGTGATCCTCACGGCGTAGTTGAACTTGTGGGGAATGCGGATGAGGAAGCCGAGGGTGATCCACATGACGAGCGCCATCGCAGGCAGCACGATGATGGAGTACTTGGAACCGGTTCCGTCAGGTCTTCCGGAAGGGCCGAAATGGGTATTGACCTCTTCGGGGAACCTGTCCCATACGCTTGCGAGCCAGACCGAGCAGGCGATGATCATGACGAGCCCCATCACCGCGAGGATGGTGTTCCTGGGATCCGGATCGAGTTCCGGCAGGGGCCTCTGTTCCAGGGTTGGAGTGTTCATCCTGCATCCCTTCGCTGTTCGCCGGTTCTGCCGTGTCGACACCGGACTATGCATCCCTCGATGCATTCGGGGCCAGACTTCATCGAATGAAGGCCTCATGGACCCGGGCCGGCTCCGGCGGCGCGCCCGGGGGCATCCCCGCCATGGCTGCGGGACGTACGGGGGGCTCTTCTCCGGAAACGCCCGGCTCACGGGTGTGAGCCATCCGTTCAGGGGCCGGGCCGGGTCTTGATGCCGGATCCGCTATATTCCGAATATGCACGGCAGAGGAATACCGCTCACGGAAGGGTGACATGAGAAGGTTGCTGGCGATGATCGCGGTTGCGGCAGGCTTCTTCTCCCCCGCATCCGCTGATCAGG
>JAAYTY010000103.1 GCA_012523605.1 Candidatus Fermentibacterota bacterium | reverse complement strand
TCGGCGCCCGGGTGTATGTCACCAAGCGCTCGGTGAAGCGCAAGGAGGATGTCAGGGGAGTGATAGTCCATCCGCCGTCCGACCTGCACTCCCTTATCCCCGGCGCCTACTTCGTCATCCTTTGCCTGCCGATGACTCCCGAGACCGACGGACTGATCGGCGAGTATGAGCTGGCTCTGATGCACGAGAAGACGATACTGGTCAATGTAGGCAGGGCCGAGCTGGTCCAGGAGCAACCGCTTTACGATTCGCTCAAGAACCGCAGGATCGGCGCAGCGGCGATGGACGTGTGGTACAGCTATCCCTTTTCGTCCAACGAGATGAGCAAAACACGCCCTTCCACCGCACCCTTCTGGGAGCTGGACAATGTCGTCATGGTTCCGCACATCGGGGGAGCCTACGGCGTGCCGGCGCTCGAGAGGAAGCGCATCGAGAACCTCGCGGTGCTAATCAGGGCCGCCTACGAAGGCACAGAGGTGCCGTGGCGCATCGACCTCAACCTGGGCTACTGAGAGGGCAGGCGCATACCGTCACATGGAGCGCGTGAAGGCCCGCTCCCGACGGGGCGGCCGGCCTGTTATTCCGTGGAGCGGAAGGCTTGCCCGCCCGGCAGGACATCGCCGATTCCCCTTCCGTCTCGCGCACGAATCCGTGAAATCGACACCGGCGGGACCGGAGGTTTTACGCGCGGACTGCCTTGTCATGCACCAGGCCGCTTCGATCCCGCAGTCGCCGTCGCTCCAGGAATGGCCGTATCTTAACGGCGACCGGCAGACACGGAGGTTCTCATGCTGACAGTATCGTCCGTTCTGGTCGCCCTTGCGCTGACCGCCTCCGCGATCCACGTAGGAGAGGGGGGAGACTGCAGGACAATCGCCGAGGCGGTCGAAGCGGCCATGCCGGGAGACACCGTTCTCATACACGAGGGCATCTACCATGAACAGATCGTAACGGTGAGGAGCGGTGAAAGCGGCGCGAGGATAGTCCTCTCGGCCGTTCCGGGAGATACCGTCGTGATCGACGGTTCGGGAGCGGACGCCTCGAACGGCATCGTCGTCAGACATTCGTTCATCACGGTCGAGGGTCTGGATATATGCGGCTGGAGTTCCAATGCCGCATGGGTGGAACACTGCCGGGGATTCGAAATGACCCATTGCACGATGCATGGGGTTGTCTTCGGCCTCGGTCTTGCTGACGGTGCGAAAGACTTCAGGATAACGGAATGTACCGCATACGACTACGACCTTTACGGCTTCGACGCCTCCCCGTCCGGAGGCGCTCCGTGCAGTTACGGCGTGTTCAAGGGCTGCACCGCCCGCTCAGGCAGGGACAGGAGCCAGAATGTCGACGGCTTCGCCCTCGGGCACGGAGAACAGCATCACTTCGCGTTCCTCGGTTGCACGGCAACGGATGTCTTCGACGGATTCGACATAAGCGCCTCGAACACCCTCCTGAAGGGCTGCACCGCGGAGGACTGCTGGAACAGCGGCTTCAAGGTCTGGCAGGATTCGGTGTTCATCTCCGGCTGCACATCGAAGGGCTGCGGGAACGGAGGGATCGAGCTGGACTGGGACGGCGAGCCCGGTCATGCCTTCGTCGAGGGCTGTACAATCGAGGATGCCGGCACATACTCGATCTGGGTCGAGGCCGGAGACACGCTCTCCCTGTTCGACTGCGTCGTCTCGGGCGGCGACAACATAGGGCTGTGCTTCGAGCGCGCGAACCAGGTCAACTACTTCGGCGACCGAAACGTCTTCCACAACGACGAACCGGAACGCCTGATCTCCCTGGGCTACGAGGTGGAGTACTCGGTGGAATCCTTCGCCGACTGGATCGCCGGAACCGGGCAGGACGGCCGCTCGACGGCTGTGGCGGAGATGCGCTGAGGTCATCCGAGCGGGGGAGGCCGTTCAGCGGACCAGGTGTACTCTCATCCACGCCAGGGTTCCGGGCGAGATTTCTCACGCTCCTCTCTAGCTCGGCATTACGGATGCCGCCACGACATCCTTCCTGTGGAGCCGGGCGGGGGAAGCTTCTTGAGTTCAGGAGTGATGTCGCAACACCTGAAGAAACAGGCTCCAATGCCTCATGCGGAAATCGGGATGTCCTCTGCGGAGCATCATCAGGTGAGCTCTGACGGCTCAGGTGTCGTGGGCTGCGTGGCGGCAGGACCGGCCCTCTCAGGGGACGGGGATCGGGCTGTTCTTCCGGAGGCCCGACGGCTTCGCCAGCCGGCATCGGCCCTGCCCAGGAGTATGCCGGCTGCGACCAAGACCGTTCCGGCGGCGAGCCTCCAAAGCGACGGCCTCTCGCCGAAGACGACGATCGATGCGGCTACCGAAAGAGGGATCTTGGCGTTGTTGAAGGCTGCGAGTACACCCGTGCCTGCCTGCTTTGCACCGTGGTTCCACATGAAGAAGCCGGCGCCCGAGGCGACGAGACCGAGGTAGGCGACCGAAGCCCATTGCCTGCCGGTCATGCAGGAAAGCCGTCCGACCGATGCGGCTGCAGGCAGTGCGGTGACGAGGGCGCCTCCGAGGTACGGCAGGGCGATGACTCCGGAATCACCGAGCGCGGGACGGCCGGCCATAAGCCTCCGGTACCAGACCTGCCCGGCGGCGAAGCAGACGTTCGACACCTGAACCAGAATGAAGCCCCTGAGGAAGTCCTCCGACTGCGGCGCGCCCCATAGGATGAATCCCCCGCCGATCACCGCCGCTGCAGCAGAGGCATACGTGATGCGCCTGCCGTCACCCTCCAGAAGGCCGGATGCGATCACTACGAACAGCGGCGTGGTGATCGTGAGCATGGCGACCTCCCACGCCTCCAGCCATCGAAAAGATTCGATGTACGAGATGTACATCATCCCGAACTGGACAGCCCCCAGGAGCATCAGCCTGCCGGCGAGGTCCGGGCTCAGCCTCCGGGCTCTCAATGCGGGAAGGGCTGCCAGCGATGCGATCGCGAGCCTGAGGAAGGAGACCAGACCCGAGTCGATCCCTGCAAGTGTGCTCCGGATGATACCGAAAGAGAACGACCACACCAGCGACACGACGGCCAGCCAAGCCAAATGCGGTCCTCCATGCAGAAAGCCCTGGATTGTTTCCTAACCGGACAGGCGGGAAGATAACGACCGGGCGCGCATTGCGCCGCCGCATGGAAACCGACGGTGTGTCAGCGACCGATGCTTCTCCCGCTTCCTTGAGCGATGCCGAACAACATCAGAACGAGCCCTTCAGGCCTCCCCAGGTGTCGCGCTCGAGCGCGGCGGGCGGAGTGCATGCCCATGCAGCGAAGTTGCCGGCGAGAACGAGGTTGTCGTTGGAGTTGATGAAGCTTTCGGTGAACATGTTGTGGTCTCCGAACACCAGGATTCGCCCTCCGGCCGAAAAGCCGGTCTCGGGTTCCAGCACGACCATGAAAACGTTTCCGAAACCGTTGTTCCCGAGGAGAAGCGCATCGGACCCGTACGAGAACGTGCTCTCGGTGTTGAAGAAGTATGACGAGACGCCTTCGGTGATCTCGTGAGTGACGACCGGGTAGCCCGTTCCCACATGTGACAGGGCGGTGTATCCGGTAACCCCGTAGTACGCGGTAAAGGACTCGTATGCGGGCAGTGACAGGATGTCCGAGGTCACTATCAGGACGCCTCCCGAAGATATCCAGTCGTGTAGCGCGCTCTGCTCGGCGGCCGACAGCGCGCCGGTGGATGTGCTCAGGAGCGAAGTATAGAAGACGTCGATCCCGGACAGGTATGCCGGGGTCAACTGGGATGTCGGGGGTGCGATGGTTCCGCCCGCCGCTTCGATCACGCCCCGGAGAGTGGCATGAGCGGAACCGGTGAGCGTCCCTGACGCGTAGTTGATCCTGGAGGAGTCGAAGCTCCCCCAGACCGCCTCGGCGGTTGACAGCCCAGGCAGCGCAAGAATCATCAACATGAGGAAAAGGCGCATTGTTCCTCCAATCTGTCGCTGACGGTCCTTATGATCGCACGCCTACACTATGATGCGAGCGGCGAATTCCTGCGGCAATCCTTCGGAAGGTGCCTGACGGACTCCTGGCCGCCCCGCAGCCCGTTTCTGGCCTTGCGGGCGCGTGCGTTGTTATGCTTCCCTCGTTCCGATCGCATGGTTCGACTTGGTCGAGGTACGGACTGTCGTTCGAGGCAGTCAGCCGATTCCGAACGGATGAGAGCAAGCCCGAGATGAAGACGGTGACCGAGCAGAACCCCCTGACGATGGATGAGCTCCGGGAGATGGCCGCCAGCCGTTTCGGCGACATGGTCAAAGCCGTGGTGGACGTGGCTCTAGAGGTCATGGCGGTCGATGCGGAGATGCACGCCGACGAGGAAGCCGAGCTTCTCGCCGGGGGTTCGAGACAGGAGAACCTGTGGGGGATCAACCTCTATCCTGGATTGTCGGCCGAGGACTGGCTGGAGTTTGACTCGCTGATCAATCTGCGCCCCTCCACGGGCAACATGACCCGGGGAGTGGATGATCCCGCCCTGCGGGAGGACATCAGATCGCTGGTGAAGCGCCTGGTACGGTCATGACCGGCCCGCTGCACACCGAAGCCGCCGCGGGACGATGGTGGAGGCTCTCGATCTGCGAGCAGATGGGCAGCGTGGGAAGCGAGGTGAGCCGCGCCCTCCGGTGGAAGCTGCGCAATCATTCTATCGCAAGAGGAGCGATCGAACGCGCTCTCGAGCTTCTCGACCTCACGCTGGCCGACCCGCGCCACCGCGGTTCCGTCGCCCGACTTCGCGAGTTAGCCAGAGCCAGAGAGGTCACTGTCGATTTCCTGCTCGGTTCCAATGAATACCGATCCACCGCTGAATCGCTGAGCCGGTACTTCGATGCGTTCGCCATGGCCGCGGCGCTCGAACGGGAGCGTTCCGCCCGGCGCTAGGATTCCGTGCAGATCCCGCCGTCACCGATTTCTGTGCGGAGGCCCTTCACACTGGCGGGGCAGTCCCCTGCCCGTGAGGAATCGAAGCGCGGTCAGCTCCCGGAGTCGGCAGTCGCTCCCAGGGCTTCGCCCCCGGAGTCTCCCGGAAGAAAGAAAAGGCCCCGCGGCGCAAGCCACGGGGCCCAGAGACAGATCCGGCGGCGACCTACTCTCCCAGCCAGTCACCCGACTAGTACCATCGGCGCAGGAGGGCTTAACTTCCGTGTTCGGAATGGGAACGGGTGTGGCCCCTCCGCCATGGCCGCCGGAAATCCGGCGCGATTCGCTGACAGCTGTACAGGGCTTGCGATTTTCCGCCGAACCGGCGAAGCATAGGTGAGGAAGCCGCACGGCCGATTAGTACCGCTCGGCTGAACGCATTACTGCGCTTGCACCTGCGGCCTATCAAACTCGTCATCTCAGAGTGGCCTTGAGGATCTTTCGATCGGGAAGCCTAGTCTTGGGGCCGGTTTCGCACTTAGATGCTTTCAGCGCTTCTCCTGGTCCGCACATAGCTACCCAGCAATG
>JAAYTY010000102.1 GCA_012523605.1 Candidatus Fermentibacterota bacterium | reverse complement strand
TTGTCGCCCTTCTTGAAGAGGGTCTCGCCCTTCTTCATCTCCAGCCTGGTGCAGCGGAGAATGACCGACTGCTCCTCGACCTTCGTAAGGGTCTTGAAGAATCTCACGGTCTCTGCCATGCCTGTGCCCTGCCCTCCATGCTCGCCCGGTCTCCCGGGAATGCCGCCCGTTTCCTTCCGGATCGAAGAAGCTCCGTGCAGCGGGGCCCGGTAGCGCTCGATGCGGTTACATAAGCAACGCCGCAGTGAAAAGTAAGCTTCCATGACCAGGTGCTCAGGCCTTGTGAGAGCGGAGCGGCTTTGATAAACTCGTGCCAACGTCCCGGCCGGGGCGGAACTTCTCGAAGGAGGATCTGTGAGCAGATTCAAGCTCTCACTCGCGGCATTCGTCATCTTCGCGCTGGCGTGCGGGACGCCGCCTCCGCCTCCGGTCACCCTCACCGCCCCTGCTGAGATCGAGATAGGGTCTGCATTCGAGGTGACCTGGGCAGGGCCCGACAGCTCGGACGACTACATCACGATCGTTCCCTCCGGAGCCCCCGAGGGCGAATGGACCGATTACGAATACACGAGCACGGGCAACCCGATCAGTCTTACGGCGCCGTTTAAGCCCGGAAGCTACGA
The DNA here is from genome assembly GCA_012523605.1 of Candidatus Fermentibacterota bacterium. Lineage (GTDB taxonomy): Bacteria > Fermentibacterota > Fermentibacteria > Fermentibacterales > Fermentibacteraceae > JAAYTY01. Next base: position 1,315 of record JAAYTY010000102.1, on the reverse strand, counting down.
GATCAGGTATGCGACGGAGCGCACGGAACCCGACAGCACGATAGGTCGGATCACCCTCACCGTGAAGGATGTTGAGTCGGGCATCACCGCCCCGGCCGAGGCGGTTTCCGGCGCCCCGTTCGAAGTCTCCTGGACCGGTCCCGAGGGCAGCGGAGGGGTCTATGTGGTCATGGTGCCGCAGGGCACCCCCGAGGGCGAGTGGGCCGGTTACGAATGGCATTACACCTCCATGGGCAACCCCCTGACGTTCACGGCTCCGGGTGAGCCTGGAACATGGGAGGTGCGCCTCTCAACCGGCAGTTTCGACTTCCCGGCCGACAGCACCCTCGCTCGTTGTTCGATCAGCATCGTCGGTTCCGAAGTGACTCTCGACGCTCCCGAGACTGCCGCGGCCGGTAGCAGCATAGCCATCGGCTGGACGGGCCCCGGGCTCGACGGACACTACATCACGATAGTGCCTTCAGGCGCTTCCGAAGGCGACTGGAACGAGTACGCCTACACATCCGAGGGCAATCCCGTCATGCTCACGGCACCCGCGGAACCCGGCGAATACGAGATACGATACGCGGCGGAAGGCTCCGACACCGACGTGACTCTCGCCAGAAGGCCGATAACGATAGAATAACCCGGCAGCCGCCCCGAAACAGGCGCCCCGCCGCCCGGCGGGGCGCTTCCGTATCCGGCAGGCTCTCCGCTTCAGAACCTGAAGGTATAGCCCAGACAAAGATGCCTGGATGTCATCCTGATCTCGAGGTCGGGCAGGTTCGGGAGCGGCCCGCCGTCGAGCATTTCCGAGAGCCAGGCCGGGAGATCGAAAGGATGCTCTGATCCGCCGTCTTCGGAAAGTCGTTCGGCGAGGAAGAGCCTTGGATGAACAACCACACCCGTACAGGCGGGGCGGCTTCCGCCGAGGGTGTCCTCCGGCTGTGCCGGCATCGCGGGAAACTCGTTCATCGCTGTCGCGAGCAGAAGCAGTATCAGGCTCATGCTCCATCCATCCGCGCGCGGCTCACCCACACAGTGCCGTGGAACGATCAGGCGCTCCATCGGTATAATAATCGTCATGGGCATTCCCGCGCGAGCAGTGGCAGGCCCGCCATCATCCTCCAGCCGTGACAGCGGAGGCGACCTTGAAGAAGCTCTTCGATTCCCTCTTCAGCCCCGAGAGGCTGGTCGAATGGAGATTCACCCTCTTCGACCTGCTCCGCGATCCTGTGGATGCCGACTGCAGGAGGATCCTCTTCGACTACACCTCCAGGATGCAGCAGGGTTTCTCGTCCGACACCCTGGGCGAGGACTGCTACTCGATGGTGCG
>JAAYTY010000101.1 GCA_012523605.1 Candidatus Fermentibacterota bacterium | reverse complement strand
GTCCCGGGGACGAGATGATACTTGTCTCCGCCCGGGGAATGGTGATAAGGTTGCCCGTGAGCGATGTCCGCCAGTGCGGCAGGAATACGCAGGGCGTGAAGCTCATGGACCTCCCCGAGGGGGACGTTCTGGTCGATGCGGCCGTTCTATCGGCCGAGGACGGCGAAATAGACCGGCGAGAGGCTTCCGGGGACGGAAGGTGGGATGAGTCCGTCGGAACTCCTGGCTAAGAAGCTCAAGCTCTGGTACGTAGCCAACGAGCCGCGGCCCTCCCCCGTTCCAGAGGTGAAGGTCGACAGCAACCTCCCGACGGACGCTCCCGCGACAATCAGCTTCGATCGTGAGATTGCCAACCAGCTGGCCGGGCTGAGGGTATTCGAAGACCGGAGCTGGGACGGCGTCTGCCGGGACATGTCCGGGATGCTGGCGAGGCTCAGCGAGGCTTCCCGCCAGAGGCTCCTGGACAGCCTTAGCCTCATATCGGCCGCCCCGCCCATCGACGCCCATCTGGCCAGACGCTGGATCTGGGCGGTCAGCACTCTGCTTCCCTCCACCTATTCGACCGGCATAATGGAGTTCTTCCAGTTGGCCTGGATGTGGGACCAGGTGCGCACTTCCGCCGGCATGGAGATGGACCGGGTTCTCGCGGTGCTCTACCGTGCCCTCCGGGCGGTGGGCGAGGGCCCTCGATCGGCCGCCATGGTGCACTTCCTGATACAGCTCGCCGGTCGCTGGCCGGAGAGGTTCTGCTACTGGCTGGAAAGGACCAGCATCGGCGGCCCGGACGTGATACAGGCGCTGAAACGGGCCGAGTCTCTGCTTCCGGAGGCCGCCCCCCATGCGCAGGAATCCCTGCTGGACTTCGCCGCGGAGATGGGATGGCGCTTCATGGCGGACGAGCACATGCCGCTCTGGAGAGCCGTGGGCCGCCTTGGAGAACCCCTGTTCCGCAGGCTCCGGGCCACCTCGGTGCCGCCCCAGACGCTGGATCTCCTTGCCGGGCTCCTGGGTGAGATGGAGAGCCAGGGCAGCCTGGTTCAGATCATGGCCGATGTCCGTCTTCGCGTTGTGTCAGGGATGTTCGCGGAGAAGGACATGGCGGTGGTCCAGGCCGCTCTGGATGCGGTTCCCGAGGTGCACAGGGCGATCGAGGCCGTGGGGGAGCTGGAGCTCATCACCCAGGTCTCCGCTCTGAGGGGGAACCTTCAGCAGCCCTTCAGGACCGGGGCCGCCCTCGTGAGGCTGGCTTGCATGATGGGCGGCGGCAGGCCCGATCTCTCCTTCCTGCTGGGCCTTCTGGAGAAGTTCCAGGGACAGCTCCAGGAGGGGCAGCTCCTCGAGGCCGTGGACATAGCGAACGACTTCAAGGACAGGCTTCCCCTCCATTCCGAAGACGAGTGGTTCAGGCTGATCAGGCTTCTGGGTTTCGCGGGGACCGATCAGGAGATACCGAGACAGGTGCGCAACGCCGCGGCCAGGGTCTTCGAAGCGATAGCGTTCTGCCCCGCCGCCGCGCAGGCCCTGGAGGCGATCGAGCTGTCCTTCACCATACCCGGGCTCGACTCGGGCGACGTCTTCCAGGCTGCGGCTCTCGTGGTGAGGGGCGCTTCGCCCGAGCAGGTTCCGGCGGTCCTGCAGAGAACGGGCGATGTGGCGAACCTCCTGGGGCTCCTGATCCCGGAGGAGAGGGACAGGCTGCATTCTACGCTTCCGCCGCACTGGCTGAGCCGCCTCGCCGCCGAGGAGGCCCCGTCACTGGGGAAGGTCGCGTCTGCACTTGAGAAAGTCCAGACCAGGAGCCTGCGTCTGAGGTTCCTGGAGAACGTCGTGGCTCCGGTGCTGGAGGAGCTGAACGACCGGGGGGAGGTCTTCGAGGAATACCTCACCGCCGCGGCCACCGAGTACAACAAGACCCCGGGACAGGAGACCGCTCTCCGTGACGCGGAGAACGACCTTCTGCAGAGGCTCTTCCGCACGGGAGACAGGACCAGGGTCTTGGAGTCGGTGATATCGGACCTCCTCCGGATGTCCGGCCTGGAGAAGGAGAGGTCCTCGGCCCTGGTCGAGGTCGTGAAGACGGTATGCGCCTCCTTCAGCAGGCAGGCGGTCTGGCAGGATCCGTCCGACACCGCGCTTCCCGGCTTCATGCAGAAAGGGCTTCCGAGGCTGGTGCGGGCGTTGGTGGACTGGCCGGACATGCTGGACAGCGTGAACTCCCAGAGCCTGCAGGCGCTGATGGAGAAGATCATGCCTTCGGCCTCCGGCGGAGACACGGACCCGCAGGTCGCCAGATGGCAGACGCGCACCGGGGTTGTCTTCTTCGGTCAGATACTGCCGGTCACCATCGAGCTCTTTCCCGAGGATCCCCCCCGGGTCGCCGGCTTCGCCTACTCGCTTTCCGAGCAGGCGGTGAGGACCAGCCAGGGAGTTGTCGCAGGGGCCGCGTATCTCGCCGAGGCCTCGATGAGGCTCGAACAGATCCTCATCGACTGCTATTCGGCCCGGTTCCAGGCGTTTCTCACGGGGGGCAAGGCTCTCCCTCCGGACCTTCCCCTGACCTGGGCGACAGACCTCTACGAGACCTGGACGGAGAACAGGGCGCCGGAGGCCGTTCTCGTACGGGAGGCCGCACAGCTCTCGAGGACGCTGACCGCGGACAGACGGCTCCAGAGGCTCTTCACACACGAGGCCAAAAAGCTGTGGGAGGGCCTGTACCGGGCCGGGCTCATGAGACGGCCGGCTCTTCTGCGCCCCGGCGGGGCTGCGCTGGTCCAGCAGCTGGCGGAGACCGTGGAGGGCGATCTGCTGAGTGTGTTCAGGAGATTCGAGCGGGGGGAGGAAGTCCAGCTCTCTCCGACCGCACTCGACAGGATAGAGAAGCTCTTTGCGAAAAAGGCATCGGAGAAGCCCGGAGAGAATGCGTGCAGGGCATGGCGGCTGGAAGCCTTCACTCCCCTGGGGGCGGTGCTCACCGATCTGGTGCTCCTCGAGAACTCGCGCCAGGCTCAGATCGACCAGCTCACCGAGAGCTTCCTCGAGGTCTCCGAGTTCCTCGGCACGGAGACCGGCGGGGAGGAACTGCTTCTCGCCTTCGAGCGCTGCCTCTCCGTGGGAGAGGGGGGGCATTTCACGCCGACGGCCCGCGAAGCCCTCAGGCTGCTCGACAAGCAGCTGTTCCGCCCGCTCTGGAGACGCCGGGCCATGAGCAGGGTCGAGCTGATGCTCATGGGCATGGGCGACAGGGACAGGCTGGTGGACAGACTGCTCGACAGGCTCTCTAAGGAGCCGGGAGTGGTGTCTCAGGTGAGGTTCCTGAGACGGTTCGGACAGCTCTTCCTCGTTGTGGAGGATGCCTGCCAGGGGATCGGGGATCCGCGCCGGGAGGTGTTCGCCCGCGAGGCGATGAGCTCCGTATGGCTGTTCTCGGGGACCGGGAGGCATTCCGAATTCGCGCCCGAGTCGGCCCGGGAAGCCTACGAAGCGGTTCTCGAGGTGTTCCGGAGCCTGCGCCGCGCGGAGGGGGAAGTCACCGCCGCCCAGGCCGAGGAAATAAGCGTCGAGATGAAGCGGAAGTACAGGGACAACGCGGAGGTCGTCGCCATTCTGCTTCGCTGGACTCTGGATCCCGCAAGGGAGGAGATGCTTCATCTGCTGGAGGAGCATCCGCCCCTCCTGGAGGCGGCCGGGCGAGACACCGACCTGATGCGCCTCCTCGATACGGTAGCCCGGGACGAGAGGGTTCTCGGACTCGTGAGGACCCTCGCCTCGGAACCGGAGACCCTCAAGATGCGCCTCAGGGAGATCGCCTGATCTCCTGCCGGAAGCCCCTGTGAAGAGGACCTTGCGCCGCATCCTTCTCGTTTCCACCGGCGGGACCATAGAGATGTCCCCGGGGCCGGGGGGATTCGCGATAACGGGTGATGCAGCGATCGATGCAGACACGGCCATGATCCCGCCGGGCATCGAGCTCTGCCACAGAAGGCTGTTCTCCCTTCCCAGCCCGCACATGACTCCGGCCCGGATGGCCGATCTGGCCCGGGAACTCGCCATGATGGAGACGTCCGGGGAATGGGACGGAGTCGTGGTGACCCACGGCACCGACACCCTGGAGGAGAGCGCGTACCTGGCGGACATCCATCTCAGAGGCGGAATCCCCGTAGCCTTCACCGCGGCGATGCGCAGCAACGCGGAGCTTGGAGTGGACGGTCCTCGCAATGTCAGGGGCGCCGTGCTCACGGCGGCCAGCGACGAATTTCATGACTTCGGAGTTGTGGTGGTTCTGAACGACGAAATACACTGCGCTTCACGCGTTACGAAAACATATACGAGCAACGTCAGCAGCTTCGCCTCGCCCGGTTACGGACCCCTCGGATTCATAGACGGCGACAAGGCTATCTTCGCTCAGGCCCCTCTCCGGAGACTTCGTCTCCCGGCAGGCGGGCTGGTGCTGGACGAGCGGGTGGGTCTGGTCAGGGTCGCAGCGGGGCTCGGGGCGCGGGAGATAAGGTTCTGCGTCGATTCCGGAGACAGGGCCGTGGTCCTGGAAGCGTTAGGGAGGGGCAACGTCCCTCCGGACGTCGCCGAGGCTGTCTCCGAGGCCGTGGATTCGGGAGTGACGGTGGCCGTTACTACGAGATGCTTCATGGGCAGGGTGATGGGGCTGTACGGCTATCCCGGAGGCGGAGCCGATCTCGAGAGGCGCGGGGCCGTATTCGCCGCCGACCTCCAGGGACACAAGCTGCGGCTTCTACTTATGGCTTGTCTGGGTGCCGGGATGGAGGAAGCCGAAATAAGGCGACTGCTCGAATGCGTCTGAAGAGGCCGGCCTGCGTTGACGAGACATCTTGCGCGGGAATATCATCGCGCGCGGCGACCGGCGCAGTCCGGATTGTCACGGCAGTGAAATGCGAGCCGGTCTCTTCTTGCGGACAGGACGGTTCTGATGCCCGGCAGGGGATTCTCGGTCACCGTCGCCCCTAGAAACGGCCGGCCGGCCAGGCACTACGAGGTCGGCGGGGGCGGGCTTGTCCTCCTGTGGGCGGGGGCAGCCGTTCTCCTCGCTCTGTCTGTAGCAGGGGTTGTGATGTCGTTCGCGGGATCTCCCTTCGTTCCATTCGCCTCGAAGAGCGCAGCCCGCATCGCGGAGCTGGAGGACAGCCTGGAAACGATGACTGACCTGGAGCGGAGAATGGACTCCCTGGAAGTCAGGCTCGCCGAGCTGTGCGAGGCGAGGGAAAGGCTCGAGCGCATAGCCGGATTCGCAGGCCCCCTGCCGGGCGACACTCTCTGAAGGGAGGATGAATGGGCAAGGAAGATTCCCCCAGGGCATCCTCGATGAATTCCATCGTAGGTGCGGGAAGCTCCTTCACGGGAACCCTGAAGACGGAGGGCGGTCTTCGTGTGGACGGGGCGGTGGAGGGTCAGGTGGACGTCAGCGGTACGCTGACCGTGGGTCACGACGGACTCATCCGGGGGGACGTCACGGCGGCGCAGGCCATCATAGGGGGGACCGTTATCGGAACCGTTCGGGCCGACAGACAGCTCGAGCTGCAGAGCGGATGCCGCATGGAGGGGGACGTGTTCACTCGGTCGCTGATAGTGGAGGAGGGGGTCTTCTTCGAGGGGAATTGCAGGATGCGGCCGGAGGGCGAGCGGGAGATCTGATGTGGAAACTGTGGATAACATGGCACTCCCGTGGAAAACAAGATATCTTGTTGCACAGCAACAGATTCTAATAGAAATATAAAGCCGTTTCGAAGGTGATTTCCACAACTGCATACGCTTCGCGGACTGGCATTGACGAAAGGCTGGGTGGCAGTGGCAGGAAGCCTCGAATCGCTGAGGGAGGCAGAACAGCGCGCCCGACTCGAAGTTGAGAAGGCCCGGCAGGATGCCGCAGGCATCCGGGCTTCGATTCCGCGGGAGATCAGGGCTCTCGAGGAGGAGAAGAGACGTCATCTCGAACGAAAGAGGGCTTCTGCGGAGGAGAGAGTCCGCAGGTCGGTGGCGGAGGCCGAGGCGGCTCTCCGCGAACGGACTGCCGCTGAGATAAGGGCTCTCCAGGATGCTCTGCCCGCCCTCGAGAGGCGCGCCTTCGAGATCCTCCGCGGGAGCATAGCCTCCGGGAGAGAGGTCTGATGGCCCTCGATCCTGTCTCCAAGATCAGGATCGTGACCCATTCCTCCGACAGGGACCGCATCCTGTCCCTGCTCGAGGCTTCCGGCAGTGTCCATCTGGCCGGCCCCCCATCGGGACTCGAGGACTGGCTGCGTCCCGTCGCGGCCGACACCACGAGGCTTTCCGAGAGCATCGAGGATCTCGACGGCGTGATCTCCTTCCTGAGGGACTACGCCGTGAAGCCCGGTCTCGGCGCGAAGCTCGCCCGGGTGCCCCATGGATACGATCTTCCGGGCCTGGAAGCCCTCGCCTCGGACGGGGACCTGGTATGGAAAGCCGGCCGGGCCTGGAGAGTCGCAATGGTGATGTCCGAGAGGCAGGGCGAAGCCCGCGAACTCGCCGCGGAGGCTTCATTCCTAGAGTCCTGGAGGGGACTTCCCGTCAGATTCGAGGAACTCGGCACATTCGGCTGCGTCACCGCGTGCGCCGGCACCGCTCCGCTCGACGCTCTCGATGACCTGAAGGCGGCGGAGGCGAGACTGCCCCTGCTGTCCGTCCAGGTTCTCGAGGGGCCCGCCGACGTCCTCAGGCTTCTCGCGGCATGGCACACATCCATACAGGAGGAGGCGAGGCAGGCCCTGTCGGAATGCGGCTTCTCAGTTCAGGAGTTCGGTGCGAGGAGAGGCACCCCCGCCGAGCTTCTGCGAAGCGTCGGACTGCGGCTCAAGGCGCTGGAGATAAGACACGCCAGGCTCGAGAAGGAAGCCGTCTCGCTTGCCCGAGACCTGCCCCGGCTGGAGGCCCTGCGCGACGCCGCAGGACTGATTCTCGAGCGGTCGATCGGAGCCGGATCGGGGCTGGAGAGCGACAGGCTCTTCGTGATCGAGTGCTGGGTGCGTGACCGGGATCTGGAGCACGTGGCGGAAATCCTGTCCGGGGCCGGCGCCGTCCACCTCGAGAAGACCGCTCCTGCGGAGGGTGAGATACCTCCGGCCGCGCTGACGGAAAGCCCGCTGGTAAATCCTTATCTCATGCTGACGGACATGTTCGGGCGTCCGGCACCGGGGGATCCCGATCCCACCCCGCTGATGGCTCCGTTCTACGCCTTCTTCTTCGGCATCTGCATCGGCGACGCCGGCTACGGGATCGTCGTGGCGCTGGCGGCCTGGATCGCAGGCAGGATCGCTGCGAGGAAGGGCGGGAGGAACCGTCTGCTCGAGATGATCTTCCATGGCGGGCTGGCGGCGATCCTTGTCGGCTCCCTCCTCGGGGGATGGTTCGGAATGGACCGCTCCCGTCTCCCCTCCTTCCTCCTGGGCCTCTCGCGTCCGCTCGACTCGCTGGTCCCCGGCGGAGGGCCCTTCGCACTTTCCAGGCAGTTCCTCTACACCACGATGGCCCTGGGCATAGTCCAGCTTCTCACGGGGATCGTCGTGAACTTCGACAAGAGGTGGAGGGCCGGCGAGAGGCTGACGGCGATTCTGGAGCAGGGCGGCTGGGTCCTGTCCCTCGTCGGGCTCTTTCCATGGCTCTTCAACCATTATCTGCTCGGCGGGGTCCTCTACGACACGAAGGGCCCTCTGGACGGGATCTTCCTCCTTCTGCTCCTCGCAGGGGCCGTTCTGATCTTCGTGATGGGAGGAAGGGAGGCCAGGGGCTTCGGCAGGTTCGGCCTCGGCGCCATGGCGGCGTACGGCATCGTGAATCTGCTCGCGGACGCTCTGTCGTATTCCCGGCTGTTCGCGCTCTCGCTCTCCGGCGGGATAATCGCGAGCGTCGTGAACCAGATCGCGACGATGCTCCCTGGTACCGACATCCCGGTGGTAGGTCTTTTCATCAGCATTCACGTGATCGTGCTCGGCCACCTCTTCAACATTCTCATGAGCCTTCTCGGAGGGTACATACATACGGCAAGGCTCCAGTTCGTGGAGTTCTTCGGCAAGTTCTACGAGGGGACGGGCAGTCCGTTCGTCCCGTTCAGGTACGATCCGCAGTTCGTCAGAGTCGTCCGACGGAAAACCCCGAAGGGAGAGACTTCGTGAACCATCTCATCGCGTACACGGGAGTCGCGCTCGCCGCCGCGCTGGCGGGGATCGGCTCGGCGGTCGGCGTAGGCCTCGTCGGAAGGGCCGCCGCCGGCGTGCTCAGCGTCGACCCGAAGAAGTTCGGAAAGCTCCTGCTCCTCGTCGCCCTTCCAGGGACGCAGGGCATCTACGGCTTCGTCATCGCGTTCCTCCTGCTGGGCCGCATACAGGGTGCGGATCTGAATGCGGACCCGGCCTTCGCATGGAAAGCCCTCATGGCCGGAGTGCCGGTGGCCTTTGCAGGCCTCTTGTCCGCCATACACCAGGCCAGAGTGGGAGTCTCCGGAGTCGCCCTGGCGGCCAAGCAGCCCGCCGATGCGGCCAAGGGCCTCATCCTGGCGGTCTTCGTCGAGTTCTACGCCATCCTCGGCTTCCTTGTCTCGTTCCTCATGCTCCCGTAGGGACCGGGGATGTCTCTCGAGGCGATCCGGGCGAAGATAGAGGAGGATGCCGCGACCGAGGCCCGCGCGATACGCGAGGCCGCGGCGGCGGACCTGGAGGCCGCGAAGGCGGCGGCCCGCGCCAGGCTCGCCGCCGAGTACGAACGGGACTCGAGGAGGCTCGATGCGGAGATGGCCGATCTCGAGGCGCGCCTGGGCTACCATGCCTCCCGCGGCTTCGATCTGGAGGTGGAGAACGCCTCCCGCGCAGTCATAGACGCCGCCATCGACCGGGCGGTGGAGCGGCTTGCCTCGCTTCCCGACGCGGAATACGGCCAGCTCATCGGCTCGATACTCGGGAACTGCGGAATGGAGGGGACCATCGAGGTGCTGATCTCCCCGGCCGACGAGGACAGGCTGACACAGAAGTTTCTCGACGCCAGATCCGACATGGAGCGGCGGTTCGTCCTGTCCTCCGAGAGGCACGGCGGAAGGGGCGGCGTCATACTGCGCTCCGGCAGGATAAGCCTCAATGCGACATTCTCGACGGCTGCCTCGCTGGCGCACGAGTCCCTGGTGATGGATCTCGCGGCCCTGCTTCCGGAGAGGGGCTGATGCGCAGCCTGTTCCTCTTCGCCAACGGAAGGATCGCGGCGCTGGAGCGCGATTTCATACAGCCGAGGTCCTGGCAGATGCTCCTGTCGGCCCGGGATCTCGAAGAAACTGAGCGGCTCCTGGCGGACACCTGGTATGGCCGCTTCCTGTCGAGGGGCGACATCGAAGGCTGTCTGGAACAGGCCATGGTGGCCACCGAGCAGGAGCTGACTGAACTCTCGGAGGATCCGGCCCTTGTAAGGGGGCTCCTGCACAGGAGGGACGCGCGGAACGCCCGGTATATCTGGAAGGCCGCCCTGCTGGGCGGAACAGCCGACCCCGAGGTCGAGCGGCCCGGCCTCATTCCCATCGAGGTCCTGTCCGCCGCCGCGGCGGCCGAACCCGGCGAGGAGCCGGCCCTGCCACCCCTGTTCGCCGAGGCGCTCTCCGAGATGAGAGATGCCGCCCGGTCGGGGGTTTCAGCCGTGGACATGGTCATGGACAGGCTCGCCGCCGCGGTCGAGATGGAGGAACTCCCCGGCATGGACCCCGGCCTGGAGGCGTACGCGAGGACCAGGATGGACATCCTGAACTTCCAGGTGGCGGGCAGATGCCGGCTGGCGGGCATGGATCTGCCGGCGATCGAGGCCATGCTTCTCCCGGGAGGGAGCAGGGAGCCGGGAGATCTGGCCAGAGCTGCCATGGCCGGCCAGCTTCCCCAGACCGCTGCGGAGACTCCAGGCATGGAGCACCTCGGCGGGGTGCTGAGGGAGGCGCTTTCAGGCGGATCGTTCCTCGAGTATCAGAGGGAGGCCGAGAGGACTCTCCTGGAGATGCTCGAAACGGGCTCGTTCGCCGTATTCGGCCCGGCTCCCCTCGCCGCGTTCGTCCTGAAGCGTGAGATGGAGATCGCCCATCTCCGCATACTGTTCGCATCGCGCGCAGCAGGCATGAGCAGAAGCATGCTCCACAAGCGCCTGCCGAGGGGGTAGGGCGGAATGACGGAAGGGTCCTCGATTGCATTCATAGGCGACGCCGACTCCGTGCTCGGCTTCCGGGCCCTCGGCGTGCGAGCCGAGGTGCCCGCAGGCCCCGAACAGGCGGTCCAGGCCTTCAGAGCGCTCGCATCGAGCGGGGCGAGCGTGATAGTGGTGACCGAGGACTACCTGGACGTGCTCAGGGAGGAGATAGACCTCGCCGCCGGGAAGCCCGTTCCGGCGGTGGTCGTTCTTCCCGGCGTGAGGGGTTCGAAGGGGCGCGGCGGAGAGACCATTCGCGGACAGATAACACGAGCCGTGGGAGTAGATCTCATGGCGGATGACCGTTGACCTCGTCAACCGGGCGGAGGACTTCATCGCATGGCACAGGGTAGGATCCAGAAGGTCGCAGGCCCGCTCGTCGTGGCCACGGGCATGCCCGATGCCCGCATGTACGACGTGGTATATGTCTCCGACTACCGGCTGATCGGCGAGATCATCGAGCTCAAGGGGGACAGGGCCTCCATCCAGGTCTATGAGGAGACAGGCGGGCTCGGACCGGGCGACCCGGTCTACTCGACGGGCGAGCCCCTCTCGGTCGAGCTCGGGCCGGGGCTCCTCGGGTCGATCTACGACGGCATACAGAGGCCTCTCGACAAGGTAAGGGAGAAGGCGGGAGACTGGATAACGAGAGGGATCAACCTCCCGGGGCTGGACCATTCCAGGAAATGGGCCTTCACTCCTACCGCGGAGGCCGGTGCCGCGATCGAGGGGGGCGCGATCCTCGGAACCGTACCCGAGACGGAAACCATCGAGCACCGGGTCATGGCCCCCCCCGACGTTTCCGGCAGGCTCGCCTGGATCGCGCCGGCGGGGGATTACACCATCGACGACGAGATCGCGAAGGTCGAGTCCGGCGGAAAGACCCTGTCCGTCACCATGTGCCAGCGCTGGCCCGTCAGGAAGCCCAGGCCCTGCAGGGAAAAGATGGCTCCGGTCGAGCCCCTGACGACCGGCCAGCGGGTGGTGGACGCCTTCTTCCCCGTGGGCAAGGGAGGGACGGCCTGTGTCCCCGGCCCGTTCGGCAGCGGGAAGACGGTGATACAGCATCAGCTCGCCAAGTGGGCCGACGCGGAGATAGTCGTCTACGTCGGCTGCGGCGAGCGCGGCAACGAGATGACGGATGTCCTGATCGAGTTCCCCGAGCTCGAGGATCCGCGCACTGGCAAGCCGCTCATCCTCAGGACGGTCCTGGTCGCCAACACCAGCAACATGCCCGTCGCGGCAAGGGAGGCCAGCGTCTACACGGGCATAACCATCGCTGAGTACTTCCGGGACATGGGCTACTCCGTGGCGCTGATGGCCGACTCCACGTCCCGCTGGGCCGAGGCCATGCGCGAGATGTCGGGAAGACTCGAAGAGATGCCCGGAGAGGAGGGGTATCCCGCGTATCTCGGCACCAGGATCGCCGAGTTCTATGAACGCGCCGGCAGGGTGTCCTGCATCGGCTCGCCGGACCGCACAGGAACTCTCACGGTCGTCGGTGCTGTAAGCCCCGCGGGCGGCGACCTGTCCGACCCAGTAGTCCAGGCAACCCTGCGCGTCGTCAAGGTTTTCTGGAGCCTTCAGGCCAGGCTCGCCTACATGAGGCACTTCCCCGCCATCGGCTGGCTGGAGAGCTACTCGCTTTACACGATCAACCTCGCCGACTTCTACGACGCCAGGCTGGGATCCGGGTGGGCCGTCGTCAGGGACAGAGCGATCGCACTGCTGCAGGAGGAGGCGAACCTCCAGGAGATAGCCAGGCTGGTCGGAGCGGAGTCCCTCTCGCCGGAGGGTCAGCTCACGCTCTACACCGCGCGCTCGATCAGGGAGGACTTCCTCCATCAGAACGCCTTCCACGAGGTCGACACCTACTGCTCGCTGGAGAAGCAGAAGGATCTTCTGGGGATGATAATGGAGATACACGACATGATGGCCTCGGCTCTGGAGGCGGGAGTCGCACCGCGCGACCTGTTCTCGATCCGCTCGAGGGAGGCGGTGGCAAGAGCCCGCTACGCCCCGGAGGGCGATCACTCCTATTTCGCGAGGACCATCGAGTCGGTCCGTTCCGAGATCGATCGGCTCACATCCATGGCTGCCGCCACCACGGAGGTTGCCCGATGATCAGGGAATACCGCACGACCACCGAGATCGCCGGACCTCTGATGCTGGTCGAGGGCGTGTCGGGCGTGACCTACGAAGAGCTGGCCGAGATAGAGCTTCCGGGGGGTGAGAGGAGGCACGGCCGTGTTCTCGAGATAGACGGCTCCCGGGCGCTGGTGCAGATCTTCGAGGGGTCCAGCGGCACGGACATCACGAACAGCACGGTGAGATTCCTCGGCCGGGGAGTCGAACTCGGAGTTTCCTCCTCGATGCTCGGCAGGATCTTCGACGGGCAGGGCAGGCCGCGGGCTCCGTTCGACACATCTCCTCCGATCGTGCCCGAGCGCATGCTGAACATCAACGGCGCTCCCCTCAACCCCTACGCAAGGGACTATCCCGCCGAGTTCATCCAGACCGGGTTCAGCTCGATCGACGGGATCAACACCCTCGTCCGCGGGCAGAAGCTCCCCGTGTTCAGCGGGAGCGGTCTCCCCCACTCGGCCGTCGCCGCGCAGATCGCGAGGCAGGCCAGAGTGCTCGGAGAGGGAGGGGCGTTCGCCGTCGTGTTCGCGGCTCTCGGCATCACATTCGAGGAAGCGGACTACTTCATAAGGGACTTCCGCAGGACAGGTGCGATGGACAGGGCAGTCGTATTCCTCAACCTCGCGAACGACCCGGCCATCGAGAGGATCGCCACGCCCCGCATGGCGCTCACGGCTGCGGAGTACCTGGCCTACGAGAAGGACATGCACATACTCGTCATCCTGACGGACATGACGAACTACTGCGACGCCCTGCGCGAGATATCCGCCGCGAGGAAGGAGGTTCCCGGGCGAAGGTGATATCCCGGATACCTCTACACGGACCTCTCGACGATCTACGAGAGAGCGGGCAGGATCAAGGGAAGGAAGGGCTCGATCACGCAGATCCCCATTCTCACGATGCCCGAGGACGACAAGACTCATCCCATACCCGACCTGACGGGGTACATCACAGAGGGGCAGCTCATACTCAACAGAGAGCTTCACAAGAGAGGCGTCTATCCCCCGATGGACGTCATGGAGTCCCTGTCCCGTCTCAAGGACAAGGGGATCGGCAGGGGCAAGACGAGGGAGGACCACTCGGACCTCTTCAACCAGCTCATGGCCGCATACTCCTCCGGCAAGAATGCCCGGGAGCTCGCGGTGATACTGGGCACGGCCGCGCTGAGCGATCTCGACCAGCTGTATCTGAAGTTCGCCGACGAGTACGAGCGCAGATACATCAGCCAGGGTGAGTCCGACAACCGCGGCATCGAGGAGACCCTCGACCTCGGATGGGATCTTTTAAAAATCCTGCCGAGGTCCGAGATGAAGAGGATCAGACCGGAGTATCTCGACAGATACTGGCCCGTCTCTCCCGGCGAGGGCGACTGATGCCGATACAGGCCCGGGCGACCAGGATGGAGCTGCTTCAGCTCCGCAAGCGGACCGCACTCGCGCGCAGGGGACACAAGCTCCTCAAGGACAAGCTCGACGAACTCATGCGGCAGTTCAAGATTCTCATAGCCGAGTACATGGGCGCCAGGCAGCATCTGGAACGGGAGCTTGAAAACGCATATCGCGAGTTCCTGGTCGCGCGGGCTTCGATGCGCAGTGCCGCGCTTTACGATGCGCTTCGCTACCCCGGCGCGGTTGCCAGGGTAAGCACAACGACAAGAAGAGTGATGAACCTCACGCTTCCGGTGTTTATAGTAACAGTAGAGGGGTCGTTTCTCAACTACGGAATGTTCGATACGACCCCCGAGCTGGATCATTCTTTGGAGGTTTACGCACGCGTCCTGCCGGCGATCGTCAGGCTCGCCGGACAGGAGAAGGCCATCGGACTGCTTGCCGCGGAGATCGATCGAACACGCCGAAGGGTTAACGCGCTCGAATACATCCTCATTCCCGAGCTCGAGCAGACTGTCGCGACGATCCGGCTGAAGCTGGAGGAGATCGAGAGGGGCAACCTGACGAGGCTGATGAAAGTCAAGAAGATGGCCGAGGGGCGTCGCGAAGCCTCTCGGGCCGGGCATTCGCAGACAGCCACAGTGTGAGCTTCCGCGGTGCTTGACACGGCCGATCGTTTTTGTATTAATAAGGCGCAGGGTCCGGACGAGCCGGAACCTGTTTGGCCTATCTCACAGGAGGGTGAGATGCTCGAGCTGAAGAAGGCTGCTCCCAAGAAGGCGGTTGCCAAGAAGGCGGCTCCTGCCAAGAAGGCGGCTCCTGCCAAGAAGGCGGCTCCCGCCAAGAAGGCGGCTCCTGCCAAGGGCGGCTGCAAGAAGAAGTAGCTCGACTCGACTCCGCAGGGATAGCGAGGGGCTCCGGGGCGACCCGGAGCCTCGAACTCATTCCCGGCGGATTCTGACGATCACGTCTCCGCGCTCCGAGTATCCCCTGAGGGACGAGACGAGACCGATGACGACGCTCTCGACTACTCTGGACGGGAAACCGGAGAGATCGAGGGTCCTGCCGGAAACGCTCACTTCGACGCGATCTTCGGAGAATCCTCCGCGGCATCTCCCTCCGGCGTCCTCCCGATGGATGCGCTCGAGGACTACGAAGAATTCCCCGTCCTCGATGGGCTGCACTCCCGGAATGGACACTCCGAACGAGGCGGCCGGTGCGAACACCTCCTGTTCGCCGTCGCACGCCACGACCAGCGCGCCCTCCACCGGGATGCCGTCCACTATCAGCCAATCCCCCGAGACCGAGGGTATGACGGCCTCGACTCCGCTGCCCGGTTTCCTGTAGGAGAGGTCCGCCTCCGGCGAGACGAGATGCATCTCGTGGAAGGGAGAGCTCTGATACGGGTCCGGATCCCCCGACCTGTTCCACGGCGCCAGATATGTCACCCTCCAGCCCCTGTCCGACATCATGCGGGCGAGGGTCGATGCGCAATCCAGCCTGGACTTCGATGACCCTCCCAGCACGTTAACGCATCTCATTCTCCGCCTCCGTCGAATCTCCGACGCGCCCCAGTCCATGGAACGCAGACTGTGTCCCTGCGAGGCGCGTCAACACCGTCATCATGATGACGAACGACCCGCGGCCGCCGTCCCTCCCTCGAGGAGTATGCGAACCGCCTCGTGCGCAGCAAGGGCTGCGGCGACACCCACCCGCGTCGCCAGAGTGCCCGACCGCAGGTGGCTGTGCCGGTCGCCCACGATCGAGAGTCCTCGGCGCCTGTCAGTGACTATCTCCTCGGCCGGGCCCGCCCCGGCGATTCCCGAGACCGCCACTATCGGGACATCCGGCAGACCCCGCATCCAGCACTCGAGCAGCATGTGCTTCGACTCGTCGAGGTCCAGCGCCTCCACAAGCACATGACAGCCTTCGAAGATACCGCAGATGTTCGAACGGTCGAGCCTGACCGGGAAAGCCAGGACTTCCAGCCCGGGATCGATCAACGCGAGATTCTCCGAGAGCGCCTCGACCTTCAGCCGTCCGGCCTGGTCTGCGCGATAGGCCTGGCGGTTGAGGTTGGCCGTCTCGACGCGATCGAAGTCAGCGATCACGAGCGAGCCGATCCCGGACCGCGCGAGAAGCAGGGCGGCATTTGAGCCTATCCCCCCCGCGCCTGCAATCCCGGCCCTGCAGAGAGAGAGCTTTTCCGCGGTGCCCGGGGGATTGTCCCGGAAGATCTCCATCGAGCGGCCCATGACACCCCCTCTCGCTCAGCGGGGCATTGCCCGGACATGCCTCGGGATGCTAGGTTTCGTCACTGGATATCATTCTCCGGGGGCGGCCTCTCCGCAATTGCCGGAAGGTCCGCCCGGGGCCTTCCGATAACCGCACGGAGGTGGCGATTTGCCGGCGATCAAGTACCTGAAGCACTACGACGACAAGTGCACGGCCTGCGGGGCCTGCATGACCGCATGCTCGAAGACCTTCTTCAAGGAGGACGATCCTGCGAGGTCGTGCATCCGCATCGAGGCTGCCGGGGAGGGTGGCCGAATCGTCGTGTGCGACCAGAAGTGCAGGCTCTGCGTCGTCGAATGCCCGGTTCAGGCGCTGACCGTCTCCAGACAGGGCGTCGTGGTGCTGGACAGGAGACTCTGTGTCGGGTGCCTCGCGTGCGTCGCGGTGTGCCCCATCGGAGCGATGCGTTTTCACCCCGGTCTGAAGAATCCCTTCAAGTGCATAGCCTGCGGTGCCTGCGTGGGGAAATGCCCGACCGGAGCCATCGAGATAGCAGTGGAGGGCGAGGAATGAGCGAGGTTTCCAGAAAGGCCGACCCCGCCGGGCTCAAGGCCGGCTACAGGGTTCTCGCGGAGTACAGGTACGAGAAGAGGCCCGTCCGAAGGGGCTACAACGACCGAACCCTCTATGTGAACCCGGGCACTCTTGAGATAAGGGAAAAACCCGTCTCGGAGGAGATGAAGGCGAAGTTCACAGGCGGGAAGGGCTTCGGGATGAAACTCCTCTGGGACGCCGTCTCGCCCTCTACGAGGTGGGACGATCCCGAGAACGAGATCAACATTGGGATGGGCCCTATCTGCGGGAACACGAGCTATCCCGGCTCGGGGAAATCACTGGTGGTTTCCCTCTCTCCGCTCACCGGGATTCCGATCGACTGCAATGTGGGCGGCTACTTCGGCCCATACCTGAAGTTCTCCGGATTCGACGCCATGGAGATCCAGGGCAGGGCCGCCGGCGAGACGATTATCTTCGTGGACGGCGACGAGGGAATAGTGCGGATCATCTCGGCCCCCTCCGGCGCGGTTGACAGCCACGTCCTCGCCGAGGAGATGCTCGACGTCTTCGCATCAGACGAGGCCGGCAGACGGTACGTGTCGAGCGTATCCGCGGGGCGCGGGGCGGATCATGCGCTCGTGGGATGCCTGAACTTCTCGTTCTATGACCCGCGAAGGAAAGTGGCCCGGTTGAAGCAGGCCGGAAGGGGAGGGGTCGGCACCGTATTCCGGAACAAGAAGCTAAGGGCGCTTGTCGTGAAGTACTCCGGGCTGGATGTCGCCTCCAACAACCCTGCGGACCTCCCCACACTGCAGACCACCGGGTTGAAGCTCCACAGGGAGATCGTAGAGCTGGACGACCAGCAGTGCAGGATGCGCGAGATCGGCACCGCACACCTCACCGAGATAATGGACGAGTACGATCTGCTTCCCACCCACAACTTCAAGTACGGGTCCCATCCCGATGCCTCGAAGATCGACTCCCATCATTTCTCGGCAATGGTCACTCACGACCTGCCCGACGGGTGCTGGTACGGATGCACCCTCGCCTGCGCCAAGGCGGCCGACGGATTCGAACTCCTCACCGGCCCATACGCCGGAGACAGGGTAACGGTGGACGGCCCCGAGTACGAGACGGTGGCGGGCTGTGGCTCCAATATCGGCGTCTTCGACGCCCGGGCCGTGCTCGAGATCAACTTCTACTGCGACACCTACGGGATCGACACCATCTCGTTCGGCACACTGACGGCCTTCTGTATGGAATGCTGGGAGAAGGGGATCCTGAACTCCGAGAGGACGGGAGGCCTGGAGCTGAACTGGGGCAACTGGCGGGCCGTCCTGGAGATGCTGCACGGGATTGCGCGCGGCGAGGGATTCGGATTGATCGCGGGCATGGGCGTCAGGCGGATGAAGAAGCACTTCGCCGAGGAGTTCGGCGCAGCCCCGGCACTCCTCGCGGACATCGGCTGCGAGTGCAAGGGCCTCGAGTACTCCCAGTACGTCTCCAAGGAGTCGCTGGCCCAGCAGGGCGGCTACAGCATGGCTCTCAAGGGGCCCCAGCACGACGAGGCCTGGCTGATATTCATGGACATGGTGAACAACCGCATTCCGACCTTCGAGGACAAGGCCGAGGCTCTCTATTACTTCCCCATGTTCCGGACGTGGTTCGGCCTGCAGGGCCTGTGCAAGCTGCCATGGAACGACATCGAGCCCGCTGACAACGCGCAGACTTCCGAACCGGCCAAGGTTCCCGAGCATGTGCAGAACTACGTTGACATCTTCAATGCCATCACCGGTCGGAACATCGACAAGGAGGAGCTGATCCGGCAGTCCGCGAGGGTTTACAACTTCCAGAAGGTGTTCTGCCTCAGGATGGGGCGCGGCAGGCGATCCGACGACAGGCCGCCCTACAGGATGATGGGCCCCGTGACCGTCGAGGAGTACGAGTCCCGCGCAGAGAGGTACGACAAACAGCTTCGCGAACAGGCAGAGGTGGACCCATCCGGCATGTCCACCGCGGAGAAGGTGAAGGCTCTGAGAACCTACAGGGAGCAGAGGTACGAGAAGCTCCTCGACGCCGTCTACAAGAGGAAGGGCTGGACGCCGGAGGGCATTCCCAGGGTCGAGACCCTGCGCGACCTCGGCATCGACTATCCCGAAGTGGTGGATGTCGTGAAGTCGCTGGGAGGCTGATCCGGCGTGTGATCACTGTCAACGGGGAGCCCGTGGAGTGGCGTGAGGGGATGACGGTCAGGGACATCCTCCGGGAGCGGAAATACAGCTTCCCCCTCCTTATCGTGCGCATCGACGGCCGGCTGGTCGAGCGCACCGCATACGACTCGACCCCGGTGCCCGACGGTTCCGAGGTGGACGTTCTGCATCTGATGAGCGGGGGCTGAGGCTCTCCGTCGTCTGCGATGCCTGAACTCCAGGATGTCGGGGAGTATCAGCAGGACCATCCCTCCGGATGACGAATTCCCGGCGCCTGCGGGCGGACAGGGGGAGCGTTTCCACCGAGGCGGGAGCGTCCTGTTCGTTGTGACCGCATCGGACTGTGTATTGACGCATTCCGGCGCGTCCTGCGATGGCAATCCACGATCGCATGAAGGGATGAGGGCATGAAAACCCTGGCGATGGTTCTCCTCGCCGCTCTGGCGGCTTCTGCCGGGCCCGATCCGTTCGATCCTTCCTCGGGCGATTTCCTGGAGATCGACCTCGACTCACTCGAAACGGCGGCCGGCACCGCCTACCATGCCGGCGATCACGCCCGTGCCGCTTCCCTTTACCTCGAACTGCTGTCCCATGACGCCAGGAATTCCCGCAACATCTACAATCTGGCCTGCTGCTACGGCCTGCTTGGCATGGATACGCTCGCCGCAGTGACGCTGGAGCGTGCCGTGACTGCGGGCTTCACCGACATGGGCTTCGCGGGAATGGATCCCGACTTCGAGGCCGTGCGGGGCAGCGGATTCTTCTCCGCCGTGTTCGACAGCCTCGTGGAGGAGGCGCGTCAGCGCGAACTGGCCGGCGGGCGTGTGATGATGATCGAGACCGGATGCCTCGTGCCGGTGAGGCTCTTTCTTCCGGATGTGCAGGTTCCAGGCAGGCCTCTGAAGCTCGTCGTTGCGCTGCACGGATACGGAGACTCCGCGGAGAGGTTCGCCGGGCTCTGGCGGGAGTTCGAGTCTCCCTGGTTCGCAATGGCCGTTCCGGAGTCGCCGTACGCGATGAACGGCGGCAGCTCCCCCGGGTATTCATGGGCCGGCGGGGCCTGGGGCGATTCCGCGAGCCGGACGAGGAGCTGGGATCTGGCTGTGGACCAGGTGATGCGTGTGGTGGATGCCGTGTCCGAGGAGATAGCGGTCTCCGAAGTGTATCTCCTGGGATTCTCACAGGGCTGCGCTCTGGCTTACGACGCGGGTCTTTCCAATCACGACCGGGTCGAAGGAATCCTCTGCTTCGGCGGGCGCCTCGACCTCGAGAGGAACGGGCCGGAACTCCTGCATGAAGCCCGGAACCTGAGGGTCTTCATCTGCCACGGCACGATGGACGGCATGGTGGACTACTCCTGCGGTGAAGGTGCGCGCGACACTCTCTCCTCCCTGGGCTACGACGTGACCTTCCGGCGGTTCGACGGGGGTCACACCATTCCGGAGCATGTCCTGCCGGAGGTCGAAGCCTGGCTGAGGATGTAGGCGCGGAGATTCCCGGAGGGTGTCAGGAGCGAGTCGGTGCGGGGCTCGAGTCTCTTCCCCGGAGCGCGAACCAGACGGTCCCCGCGAGTCCGAATGACGATGCTGCAATGAAATTCACGGCCGGCGAGATCATCCAGAGCAGCGCTCCGGCGAAAGCCGCGATCGAGACGATCACGTCGCGCACCAGATAGTAGAGGCCGAACATCCCTGCCTTTCTGTCCTCCGGGGCGTGGTCCATTATAAGGGCCTTGCGCGTGGGTTCGCCGAACTCCTTGAGGCCTCGCACCACGAAGGCCGCCACCAGCGGCCAGAAGGATCTAGAGAGCCACAACGCCAGCGGGAAGATCGTGAAGAAGACGAATGTCGCGAGAACGAAGGGCTTCTTTCCTCCCCTGTCGGCCAGCCAGGCCACGGGTATGTAGACCAGCATGGCCGTGGCCATCTCGACAGAGGTCAGAAGACCGAACTGGGTTGCGTTGACCGGGGCGCCTCCCACGCCGGCTGTGCCGATCACCTCCATGCACCATATCGCCATGAAGGCGTAGGGTATCTGCTCGCAGAACCTGATGAGGATGTCCGAGGTCAGCAGGTTCCTGAGGTCGGGGCTCATCTCGCGCCAGAGCCTCAGGGGGTTCTTCTCCGCCCTCTTCCGCGCGACCTTCTCCTCCCTTATAAGGATCTGCTGCGCCACCGTGGAGAGGACGGCCATCGCCGCCGCCGCGATGAAGGCCGTCCTGACGCCATCCACGCGCCCCCAGCGGTCTATGCAGAGCCCTCCGAGGACGGGGCCGAGAGCCATGGGAACACGTCTCACGAGCGAATGGAGAGAAACGCCCATCGTGCGCTTGTTCCGGGGAAGGGATCTCGACACCAGATCCATCGTTGCGGGAAGGGAGATGGCCGTCCAGCTGAGGAACAGCGCCGACCCTGCTATTACCGCCTCCCACTTCGGGACCGCGATGACGATCGCATATCCGGCGATGGCGAGGAGGTTGAAAAGCCCAAGGGCTCGCTTCGTGCCCAGCCTGTCCGAGAGATAGCCCCCGGGGAAGGAGTAGAGGGCCGAGAGCAGATTGTCCATTCCATTGAGGAGACCCACTGAGAGGGCTCCTCCGCCCAGCGCCATGAGATACACCGGAAGGAAGCGCTCGGCCATACGCTCGCCCATGCCCACGAGGACGGCCATAGTGAGCAGCCCGACGATGCTTCGCCTCAGGCCCAGGAAGCCGGCGAGTCTTCGGAGGGGTCGGCAGTTCATGGTTCTAGTGATGAGGGGGGGCGGGCCTCGTGCTCGCCCCCGCAGGTTTCAGGGTTTTCGGACGCGGCTCTAGGGCTCGCGGGGGTTGCGGCGGGGCCCCGCGGGACGGTCCTTCTCCTGCGAGAAGTCCACGCGGACGGCCCTCCCGTCGATCATGGCGCCGTTCATGGCGTCCTTGGCGCGGGCGGCATCCTCCTCCGAGGCGAATGTGACGAAGCCGAAACCGCGCGAGCGCCCCGTCTCCTTGTCCAGAACCACCCTCGCCTCGCGCACTTCGCCGTGCTGTGCGAAGGCCTCCTTCAGGGTCACGTCGGTAGTGGCCCATGCGAGTCCACCAACAAACAGCTTGTTGCCCATCTACACCTTCCTTCCGGGTCTCAGCCCGCTATTCGGCCCGGCGGCCGATCACGCCCTGCAGGCAGGACGGAAAAGGGGCCCGTCGGCTCCGGGAGAAGACCGGAAGTCCGTGACCACATGCCTCGATGATGACCCTGATTGCGCTGGAAAGGGCGCAGACGGGGAACGGGATCGTCAAAGACGCAGCGGAAATGGTTACCAGGCTCTCTTTTCGCGACAACTGCCCAGGGAACTGATCCAGCCCCGGCAAAAGGCCGGAGCACGGGTAAGCTCGCGCAGGGCGATCAGGATGTCAAGAGGGCGCAAAGACCTGGCCGGGGTTATGTTCCGGCCCTGTGAGGACGGGCGTGCCGCAAGGGGAGGTGAACGGAGTTGCTCTGGCTTTTCGCGGCGATGATCTCCAGCGCATCGATTGCCGTGCTCTTCAAAGCCTCCGACAGGATGTCCGCGCACAGGCCCGTCGTCGTCACGGCGAACTATCTCGCTGCAGCCGTCATGTCGCTTCTATCCTTCCTCTCCGGGGAAGGGTCGTCGGGCGGCATCGGATGGGCCGTGGGCGCCGGGGTAGCCGGCGGCGTGTTCTACCTTCTGGGCTTCGTATTCTACCAGTCGGCCGTTCCGAACTGCGGAGTCGGCATCTCGAGCAGCGTGATCAAGCTCGGCATCCTGATTCCTCTGGTCGTCTCGGTGACGGTTTGGGGCGAGAACCCGCCTCCCCTGCAATGGGCCGGGGTAGCTCTGGGATTGCTCGCGCTCGCGGCGCTGGGGCTTCCTTCGCCGGGTGCCCGTGGCCGGCTGTCCCCCGTCCTCCTGCTGCTCTTCGTCTCCGGCGGGCTTGCCGAGTTCTCGAACAAGCTCTTCCAGAAAAACGCCGTTCCCGGAACGGAAAGCCTCTTCCTCCTGAGCGTGTTCTCCACGGCCATGCTGCTGAGCCTTCCGATGCTGGCGCATTCCGGATGGAGGATCGACGCGAAGTCCGCGGGGGTGGGGCTTGCAATAGGAGTGCCGAACATGCTGGCCTCGAGGTTCCTGCTGGCGGCGTTGGGCGATCTGCCCGCGCCTGTGGCGTTCGCGGCCTACGGGAGCGGCACGATACTCGTTGCGGGAGCCGCCGCCCTGGCTGTCTTCGGAGAAAAACCTTCCCGCCCGGCCCTCGTTTCCATGCTGCTCACGGCCCTCTCCCTCCTCCTCGTCAATCTCGCCCCGGCTGCGGTATCAGGTTGAAGATGTTTGAGAAACCGCAGGCATCCGCTCGAGGTCGCTTTCTGGTCATGATTCGATCCGGCAGGAGGAACGAGAGTCTGTCGGGTTCGGTTCAGGCCCGAGACTGCATGCCGATCCTGTCCCTGATCGTCGCTTCGATTGCGGCGTCTTCGTCGCCGGGTTGCCTGCGCAGGACGAGGCAGACAGCGCTCGGTGTTACATGGAGCGCTCTTGCGATATCCATCCGCGGAAGCCCGGCATCCTCCAGGATTCTGGAGATGACCAGTCTCGCTCTGGAAATCCGACCCTTCCTGCCGCCTCCATGAAGAGCAGCCCTGTTCACGCCGAAGAGACCGACAGAGATCTCGATGACCAACTCCACAAACTCGTGCATTTCCCTGCGATTCCGCACGGTTCGATGTCTCCCTTCGATCTGTGACGCGATACTGCGTGCGAAATCCCTCGAGCCCAGAACTGGTCCGGGGAAATCGTATCTTCTCTGGTCGACCCGGGCTCCGGTTTCCTCGACGATCCCCCTTCGGCCGATCAGGAAACAGCCGTTTTCGTATTCCTCGCTCTCCGCCTGGTCGAGACCCTCCTCGAGGAACCTGCGATAGGCGTCGCGGGCTTTTCCAGTGCTTCTCGAGAAGGCGTCGAGAACCCTGCGGGGGTCGTACCAGTCGGTCCTGATCCCCGTCATCACTTCGGTATGGCTCGACCAGGGATAGTTCTGCAGTTCGGCCAACGAACCTACGAGACCTGCGCGCAGGGGGTTCAGGTGTATGTATCTGATGAGTTCCAGGCGGTATCCGTCCTTCTGCACCAGAATCGACTTGTAGCGTGTCATGAATACGTGTCCGCGGTGCTCGAATCTGCGGTTGTAGTAGTTGCTGAACCCTGTCAGCAGCCTGTGCATGGCTATCTGCAGAGGCTGTTCCCCTACTTCGACCAGGAGGTGGAAATGGTTCGGCATGATGGTCCAGGCATGGACGGAGAGCCCGGTCTGCGATGCCGATCTGCCCAGCCTGTCGAGGAAGTCGCGACAGGCTTCGGGGCTTTTGAACACCGCAGCGCCTTCTGCTCCGCGACCCATGACGTGATGCAGGGATCCGGGAGAATCGAGTCTCGCGCCTGTTTCCATATCCTGATTCTGGACGGAATAGGATTCGTTTTCAAGAGGGTTCGGGTGTTTCAGCCCTCTCTGGTGCCCGGGAAGAGGGTTTCTTAAGTTTATTTAACCTGACACCAACAGGGAGGAAGCGGGCGGATGAAATCCTCCTCGCACGCCGGGCCGCGGATCGCCTGGTTCGTTTCGGACCACGGATGGGGGCATGCCGCCAGGCAGCGTGAGATCATCGAGAATCTCCTCGAGTCGTGTCCGGGGGCGGGCGTCACCGTCGTCACAGGCGTTTCCCCGTGGTTCTGGAGGCAGGTGGATCGGGTGTCTCTCGTCCGGTGGGCCTCCGGGCCCGTGCCCCGCGAAAAGCCCGGACGGATAGATCACGAGGCGACCCGCGTGTTCCTGACGGAATTTCCCGGGCGCATGGAGGATCATCTGGGCGAATGCCGCGGAATCCTGGAATCCACGGGAGCTGATCTGGTGGTCACCGACATTGATCCCGTCCCGGCAGCCGCCGCTTTCATGGCCGGACTCGACTGCCTGGCCATCGGCAACTTCACTTGGGACTGGATCTACAGGGAGATGTTCCCGGATCTCGAAGCACTCTGTGATGTCATTGCGGACCTCTATCAAACCGCGCACTACCTGAGACTGCCTCTGGGCCCCCCTCACAGTCCTTTCGAAACCTCGGAGGATGTGGGCCTGGTGCCCGGCGGATCATCCAGGAACGCTTCCCGGGCTCGGGAGATCCTCGGGCGCGGCCGAAACCTCCTCGTGACGCTGAGGGATCCCCTGCGGGCGGGCACGACCGAACCGGCTCTTCCCCGGGGCTGGAAGGCGTTCTGCTCCCTGCCGCACAGGGGCCTTCAGGGCGTGGAGAACATCCCGCCGCAGGAACTGGAGGCGCGCGGACTCCGGTATGCCGATCTGGCCGCCGCCGCCGACGCCCTCCTGATAACCCCCGGCTATGGAACCGTCTCGATGGCTCTGGCGCTGGGCAAGCCGGTGATCGCACTGGACAGGGACGACTTCCCCGAGGTTCCCTATCTGATCCGGCCCCTCCTGGAGAGGCCCGCCTCCCTGATCCTCGGCCCGGAAGAGATAGGAGGGAGCGGGCTTGCCGATGCCCTTGACACCGTCGTGCAGGCGCCCGCCCCGCCTCCTCTGGCGTGCGACACCGATTTCGTCGTCTCACGGATACTGGAGAGGGCGGCCCGGGGGCGTGACAAGCACGGCAGGCCGGTGCGCAGCGACAACGGGAGTCGGGGATGAACCTTCCATCGGAATCGCTGGGAATGCTGATCACCGCAGCCGTGCTGATCTGCTCCCCGCAGTCCTGCGGGCCGGATCAGCCCGCGCAGGATGCCGGAGACCAGGAGCGGCTCCGGCAGATCTTCGCAATTCCCGGAGATGCAGAGCTTGCAAGCTACAGCGGGTTCCCACCCACGATGGGCTTCGGCCAGCGGGAGGGGCTTTCCATCTCCGCGTGCTATCTTCTGACCGACGAACAGGAGGAATCCTTCCTGGAAAATGCGCCCGCAATGGGCTGGAAGCCTCTTCCGATCCCGGCAGAAGTGCGGCAGGCTATTCCGTTCGAGGGTCTGGAAGTTCCGCTCGACCTCCGGGAAGGCCTCTACACCTGCAGGACCTCCGGAGACAATGTCCTATGGGCTTCGGAAACGAGACCGGTCGAGGATGCGGAGGCGGTCCTCGACATTCTCCTGGGAGTTCTCGACACCGCCGGGAACAGACTGCATGTGCAGGTGAGAGCCGGGTACTGATACAGCACCGCTCCGCCCGGAAGCGGCAGTGTCCGGGGCGTCGCCTCCGCGGGCTCCCCGTTTCGGGTTCGTCGTGCCTGGTTGCCGGGGAATGCTTGACCGGGGTTGCCGGAAGTGCGAAACTATATCTCTGGAGGAAACAGGGTGATCCGACCGTAGTCCCTCAGGAAAGGTGGTTCCCATGAAGGTCACGATCTGTGTTCTTCTCGCCGCCGCTGCCGCGTGGGCTTCAGTCTCGAGCCCGCGCCAGGCGGCCGAGCAGGTGTATTGCGACCTCCTCGGCGGCAGCATCGAGGGAAAGGTCGTCTGGTCCCTGCCCGCAGAGATCTCCGCCGGCCAGATGATCGAAACCTGGCACGAGGAGATTCCCGCGCCGTTCGCCGGATACCTGGTTCTCGTGGACGACATGGGTCTCGCCAACTGGGAGCACCCCTGCCGCTGGGTGTTCGTGTCCCATGCCGGCGAGATGCAGGTCGTCAACATGCTCACCCCTCCCTCGGCCCTCCAGCGCATGACCCAGGAGTACAGCGACCTGCCGGTGCCGTCACAGGCCGATCTCAGGCAGCAGATTCTCGACTGGTGGGTGCCGAACCCCAGGGCCGGCAACGACCCGGCCCACACCTACGCGTGGATCATCTCCGGCGGGTACGATTCCAGCAACAACCATGTCCGCTACTACGGCGACGTCCAGTTCTTCTACCTGACCATCACCGACGATTACGGTTACACCGACGACCATATAGTCATCTGCTTCGCCGACGGGACCAACCCGGCGCCCGACCAGTCCGGCGGCGCCAACTCCAACCCCGACCTCGATGGCGACGGTGATACCGACATCGACTTCGACGCCACCACGACCGGCGTCACCAGCGGATACAACGCGATTGCCGGCATGGTCGGTCCGAACGATCATCTCGTGATCTTCACCACCGACCACGGCGGTACGGGCAAGCTCTATGGCAACAACCCTCCCGAGGTCATCCTGAACCTCTGGAACACTCAGACCCTCGACGACGACACCTTCGAAGGCTGGCTCAACACCTTGAACGCCGCCTCTATCAACGTGGCCATGGAGCAGTGCTTCTCCGGCGGCTTCCTGGAGGAGACCATCCAGGGCTCGGGCCCCAGAACGTTCGCATCCGCGGCCAACGGCTACGAATCCTCCTGGGCCGGCGCGACCTACCCGCAGTACGACGAGTGGGCCTACTGGTGGGTCGGTGCGCACCACGGCTCGGTTCCTCCCGGAGGCTCCTATCCCGGCGGCGCCCTGCCCGGCAATCCCGACATGAACGGCGACGGACATGTCAGTTACTACGAGGCCGCCTACCGCGCCGAGGAGTGGGACTCCTACGCCCAGAGCGGCCAGGAGCACCCGCAGTGGGACGACATCCCCAACAGCTGCGGCGACAGCTACTACCTGGGCGGAGCGATCGGCACCGGCGTCGGTGACGGCGGATTAGCCCCGCTGGCCGGCAGCCTGGCCTGCATCGCCAACCCGTTCTCGAGCAGCGCCGCGTTCACCTTCGGACTGGCCGGCCCCGCATCGGTCGATCTCTATGTCATGGACATGAGCGGCCGCAGAGTGGCGACTCTCGTCGACGGCGAGATGTCCGCCGGTGAGCACACCGTTCCATGGGAGGCCGCGGCGATGCCCTCGGGCATCTACATCGTGCGCCTTTCTACCGAGGATGCGGTGGAGGCTCTCCGGGTGGTCAAGTTCTAGCCCGGAACGACACTGCAGAAAGGGGGCGGGCCTTCGGGCCCGCCCCCCGCGCATGCGGCCCCGTTCCAGCTACTTTATCGCCCCGAGGATGCTCTCGAGGTCGGACACGTATTCGGCGATCGAGGAGGGGACTCCGACGATGCGATCGTACTCGGTGCCGTCCGCGGAGACGACCACGACCAGAGGAATCGCACTCGCACCGTAGCGCTCGGCAAGCACCCCGCCCCCGGCGCCGTCGACGTTGGCTCTGAACAGGACGAACCGGGACAGGACGCCCCTCATCTCCTCGCTCGTGAAGAACTCCTCCGACAGTGTCCGGCAGGGGCCGCACCAGTCGGCGTAGAGGTCCATGAGGATCGGCTTCCCTGATTCGCGCGAGGCGGCAGCCGCCGCCTCGAAGTCCTCTTCGATCCAGGTCAGCTCCGAAGCTCCGCCCGAAGCCGCGTCTCCGGAACCGCCAGGAGACGGGGAGCCACAGGCAGAAAGGCTCAGCAGAGCAAGGATCGCGGCAGTCAAGAAGCTTCTCATGTTTCTTCCTCCCCGGGGTGTACTGGCGGGAGTATATAACTCCTGATGGAGCGGCTGAAAGCGCCGGGATCGGAGATGAAGTGAGACCGCTGACGCCACAGGTGACCGTCGATGCCCTGATAGTCATGCGGGGCAAGCGTATCGTCCTGATCGAGAGAGGGCACTTCCCTGCCGGCTGGGCCATCCCCGGGGGGTTCGTAGATCCTGGAGAGAGCCTTGCCGAGGCCGTACGCAGGGAGGCTCTCGAGGAGACGGGGCTCGAGATCGAGATCAAGGACCTATTCCACGTCTATTCCCGGCCCTGGCGCGATCCGAGGGGCGATACGGTGAGCGTGATGTACCACTGCACGGCAGAGGGCGCGCCCCGTGGAGGCGACGACGCAGAAACTGCCCGGGCATTCCGCTTCTCGGAGATCCCCTGGGACGAGATGGCGTTCGACCACGCAGAGGTCCTGCGCGACTTCCTGAGATTCCTCGAGACCGGCGAAAAACCCAGCCTGGAGAAATAGCTAGAGCACGCGGAACTCGATTCTTCGGTTGCGGGCGCGGCCGTCCGCGGTATCGTTCGTCGCTACAGGCCGCGTCTCACCGTAGCCCACGACGGTCAGCATCGAGGCAGGGACCCCTCTGCGCACCAGGTAGTCCTTCACCGCGGCCGCCCTGCGCTCGCTGAGGCTCTGGTTCGATGACTCGCTGCCCTGCGAGTCGGTGTGCCCCGACACCTCGATCCTCGCCGAGGAATTTGCGATCAGGAGATCGGCTATGCCGTCCAGGACCGAGTAGGACTCGGTCTTGATGGTGGCGCTGCCCGAGTCGAAGTAGATGTTGGCGAAGCTCATCACCTGGCCGCTCACCAGAGCGGCGGTGAGCGAAGAAGAGACGGGTGTAGAGCCTCCGGGTGCAACCTGCACCTGCACCATGGACTGGTTGTGCCCCTCGGCCGTCACCCGGAGAGTCCAGGCCCCGCCGGGGAGATCCATGCTGAAGCGCCCGTCCGGCCCGGAGGTCACCGAGACGCCCGATCCCTCCGCCGAGATGGTCGCCACCAGCGGCATGCCCGTGTCGCCGTCGGTGACCACTCCCGTGACCGTCCCCGTCTGCGGAGCGGCCGGCTGGAGACGGAAGTCGAGCGAGGCGGGCCCGTCCGCAGGCACCGCGACCGAGGCGACGACCGTCCTGAAGCCCTCTGCAGCGGCGCTCACGATATGCACACCCTCCGGTGCATCAACCCTGTAGAAGCCCGTCACGGGATCCGATTCCACAGACTCCACCGACGACCCGGGGAAGCTGACCGTGGCGGACAGCGGCTCCCCGGTCGATGCGTTCAGCACCAGGCCACCGAGGTTGCCCCTGCCTCCGGTCTGCGCCGCCATGCCGGAGTCCCAGCCCAGGCTGAGGAGCACGCCGATCGTTCCCGGCACGCCCTTCGGAACCGCCATCCAGCCGGTCTCGTAGGGGTTGCATTCGTCCCTGTCGTGGGAGGTGAGACCGAGCTGGACCGCGAGATCCAGCCATGCGCCCGAGCGCTGGTATGCGCGGATCCCCAGCATGAACCAGGCAGGCATGTGATAGCCGGGGTCGTCTCCGCGGCCGAGGAAGGCCTTCATGGCGAGCTCCGTGTAAAGCAGGGCGAAGTCCGTCCTGTACTGGTATCCGGCGGCGAAATCCAGGGCCGTGTCGGTGCGCCTCATCGTTCCGAGCACGGGATCCTGCACCTCCTGGCGGTAGTTCGAGACACCCAGGTTCCCCAGGGCGTCGCCGTAGGGCGACTCGTAGGTGAAGAGCCCGGCGATTCCGAATCCCACGCCGCCCGTGCCGATGTAGGGGCGCCTGACCTCGTGCATGATGTCGCCGGCGTACCAGTATCCGTCGTAGTCAGCGGCGGTGTCGGCGAAGGCCGGTCCGGTCGGGATGGACAGCCACAGGAGGCCGCCGTAGGTCATGTCCTCCTGGAGGAGCCTGCTGTACTTGCCCGCCAGAGTTACATCCGTGAATCCCCATACGGCGTCGAGCATCCCCAGCTGATTGCCCCGCGGAGGCGTCTGGTCGTACTGCCAGGCCGACGCCTGTCCCGACAGCGTGATGGCCGCCTCGAAGTTCTCGTCGATTCCAACCCCGAACTGCACCGAGGCGTCGGCGTAGTGCTCGGTGTCCTCGATGGCCAGCACTGTGTCTATCTCCGGCTGGAACGGCGGGATGTATGCCACGCTGTCGCGGACGGCAGCCGTCTGGTACAGGAACCAGATGGACGACGACAGGGCGCCCGGGGGCGGTGTCCTCGCGTCAACCACCCTGTAGAGGCCGCGCAGCCCCAGCTGTCCCGGAAGAGCGGAGCCAGCTCCCGACAGGGCCAGCAGGGCGATCAGAAGGACGGGCGGTCTGTGCATTGCTTCCTCGTGACCTCCATCACGCAAAAGGGGCGGCCCAGGAGGGCCGCCCCCCGCGCTGCCGCGCCGCTCAGTTCACGGACAGGACCGTGAACTCGATCCGGCGGTTCTGGGCCTTGTTGGCCGACGATGTGTTCGGGACGACCGGCTGGGTCTCGCCGAAGCCGATCGTGGTCAGGTTGCGCGCGTTGACGCCGTGGCTGACCAGGTAGTTGAACACCGAGGCGGCCCTCTGCTCGCTCAGGGTCTGGTTGTACTCGTTGCTGCCGTCGGAGTCGGTGTGGCCCGCGATCTGGACCCTGGCGTTGGGGTTCTCGAGGAGGGTCGCCACGATCTGGTCGAGGACCGGGTAGGACTCCGGCTTGATGTTGGCGCTGGCGACGTCGAAGTAGATGTTGTTGAACCTCAGCACCTGCCCCTGTACGAGAGCGGGTCTGAGATCGAAGTTCAGCACGGTGCTCTGACCGGCGTTGATGACGGCCGGCAGGGACTTGCCGATGTGGTCGGTCGCCTCGCACTTGATGGTCCAGGTGCCGGCCGGGACGGAGATCTGGTACACTCCGTCGGAGCCCGAGGTCACAGGGGCGACTTCGGGCAGGTCGGGCACCGAGATGGTGGCGATCAGCGGATCTCCCGTCTCGGCGTCGGCCACTACGCCGGTGACCATGCCGGGTTCGGCGACCGGGCGCATCATGAAGTCCTTGACTATGGACTGGTCGGCCTCGAGCACGACGGTCGCGGAGCCGGGCTGGTAGCCCTCGGCCTCGACGGTGATCGGGATAGTGCCTGTGCCCGCCGTGACTGTGTAGTAGCCTGTGACCGGATCGGTCTGGACGCTGGCGATAGTGGTGCCCGGGAAGCTGAGGGTGGCAGCCAGGCCGGCTCCGGTCTCCATGTCGGTGACCATGCCGGAGATCCTGCCGGGCTCGGGGGCCCGCTCACCGGGGATCAGGTCGCTGGAGAAGGCCAGGGACACGCCGATGCCCCAGTCGTTGCTGGCGGCGAACGGGAACGGAGAGCGCTCGGCCCTCTCGTCCTCGGTCACCACTCCGGTGTCACTGTAGATGGCGTGGCCGAGGTCGTGGTAGAGCGGATCGAACTCGGTCAGGCCGAGATCGAAGGACACGTCCATGAACGCGCCGCTGCGGGTGATGAAGCGGAGCCCCGGAGTGAGATAGGCGACGGAGTTCTGGCCGTTGCGGTCGAGGCATTCCTTGAGGGAGTACTCGACGAAGACGATCGCGTACTGGGTCGGGAACTCCATGCCGAAGCCGAGGTCGAGAACGTTGTCCTCGACGTCGAGCGCGACCTCGGTGCTGTCGTAGAAATAGACGCTGTCGGGAGTGTAGTTGTAGCGGAAGTCGGTCATGTCGAACGACTGCTTGTAGTGGGAGTACCCGACGTTGCTGTGGAAGCGCAGGGGCGCCCCGGGGGAGATCTTCGCCAGGTCGAACGTGATCAGGCTTCCAATGCCGTAGCTCGTATGCCCGGTTGAGATGAAGGGCCTGCGCATCTCGTACATCGGCTGGTCGTCGAACCAGCGGCCGCAGTAGTCCTCGCAGAGAGCCAGGTCGTTGGAACTGGGGGCGAACGACCACCAGTTCTGCAGGCCCAGCCAGAGGAGGCCGGTGTCGGTGGTCGGCGTGAAGCCGAGCTTCATACCCACCTGGAGATCGCCGAGCCCGTCCACGCCGTCCCAGCGGCCGGTGATGAGGCCGCGGGGCTGGACCATGTCGCGCTCGTACCAGCTCAGAACGTAGGACAGCCTGGCGCCCAGCTCGAGGAAGTCCGTGACGCCGTAGCCGACGATGAAGTAGCCGTCGGCATAGTGCTCCTTGTCGGAGACATCCAGCGTGTCACTGTAGTCGGGGCCGTAGTAATTGAATACCAGGCCGTCTATCTCGTTGGTGCTCGCCCAGTACTTGGACATGATGCCGAAGGCGATGCCGCCCTGCTCCAGGGGTCTCGCGGAGACTATGCGGTTTATGCCGCTGTAGCCCATGAACGAGGGGATCGCCATGGCGGTCTGCGCGAGAACAAGTATCGCGAGTGCCAGGAAACCGTACAACTTCATGCTTGCCCTCCTCTTGATGACAGGATACAGAACAACATATATGACACCGATCGCCCGGGTCGTGTCAATGGGGTGGAATGGCTCCAAGCCGGAGAAGACGATGCCTGCGTTGCGAATGGTTGTCCGGGGCCTGGTCCAGGGCGTGGGATTCCGCTGGTGGGCGGCCAGGCACGCCTCGCGGCTGGGGCTCTCGGGCCATGTGCGCAATCTTCCTGACGGTTCCGTGGAGCTGGTGGTCTCCGGCGAACGGGAGTCGCTTGACGAGATGATGGAACTCTGCCTGAAGGGCCCCTCCGCCTCGGAGGTCTCGGGCGTATCCGCGTTCCCGTGCCCCGAACCCGGCGTGGAGGGGTTCACGATCCTGCGGGACGGCAGGGGATGAAATGGAGGGAGCTGGACTCATGGGAAGACACCTGCTTGCAGCCGTCCTGATCGCCGGAGCCGTTCTCGCCTGGGATCCGCTCTACTATCAGAACCGCTCATCCGTGCTGCATTCGATGGAGACCGACGGGGACATCGCGATCGGATTCTTCAGCTCCGGCAGCTACTGGAGGACCGATTCCACCGGGGAGAGCCTGGAGTACGACCTCGATCCCTCCCTGTCGGTTCTCCGCCTGCTGGCGACCGGATCGTACGGTCTTACGAACAGCCATACCGTTGGGGTCGTCATCCCCCTCTACATACAGATCTCCGGCAGCGATTCGACCGGCGGGGGCATCGCCGACCCGTGGATCACCCTCGACGGCTGGATCGAGCGGAATCCCATGATAATCGCCAGAGGCGCCCTCCGAATCCCTCTCAAGGGCTATCTCGAGTCCGGCGACTACAGGGAGGGCGATCCGCACATGGCGCTCGACGGGTCCGTCACTGTCGAGAGCCCCCTCTCCGGCCCGGGCATGCTTGTCCGCGCCACCGCCGGGCTCAGGTACTTCTTCGCGGCATGGAGCGCCCTTCCCACCTCGCCCAGGGATTCCGCGGACACGCGCCCCCCCGTCGAACTCAGGGGCACTGGATTCCTGGTGTTCGAGGCCAATCCCGAGCTGGACCTGAGAATCGGGCTCGAGGCCGCGACGCGCGGGGACACTCGCGCCGACTTCGGTGACGGCTGGGAGGACCTCGACTATACGGGGCGGACCGAGCTCGACCTCAGGGCGGGCTTCGATCTCGCGAACTCGTCGGGCGTAAGGGGGGACATCTACTACAGACTCTCGGGCGAGAACACGAACAAGGAGTGGGGGATCGCCATAACAGGCCTCGGCATCGACTTCACCGATCTGTTCGGATTCGGCGGATCGAGATGACGAGGCGCATCTCCGCCGCCGCCGTGCCTCTGGCCGCCGCAGTGCTCCTCGCGGCAGCCGGCCTCCTCGACCCTCCGGGGTCTGCCCTCAGAAAGACCGCTCTCGAATACGCCGAGCTTTCCGGAAGCGATCCCGCCGCCGCCTCTGCGCTGATGACGGACAGTCTTTCGGATCTAGCAAGGCCGGAAGTTTTCGCGGCAGGCGGCGTCCGGCGGGCCGTCGGCGGCCCCGTACTCGGCGGGCGGGACGAGAGGGGCTTCCAGGTTCTCGTCCCCGAGCAGGGCGGTGGCAGCAGAACCATCTGGCTGAGGCGCGAGAACGACCTATGGAGGGTGTCCGGGGATACCTTCCTGGACAGAGTCATGGGATCGGCCCCGGCGCTCTGCCGCAGCTACGCTCTCTCGATTGCTCCCGCCGTCATGTCCGGAACCCCCGCGGATTCCTTCTTCTGTCCCGTGACGGGCCTTCCCTACGGAATGGACGCCACCGGCCGCCTTCTCGTCTGCCCTGCCGGCCATCTCGGCGAGGGTTTGGAGATCGGCGGCGGAGCCTGCGCGGACCGCAGGGCTGTAGCGGCATCCGAGGTGGCCGCCTACGTTGCCGGCGGCCATCCGATGCCGACGAGCTTCGAGGAGATGTGGGAGGAGGGCGGAGGGCAGTACGGCCAGCCCGGCGGCTACAGGTGCCCCGACGATGGATACAGCTTCTACGTGATTTCGGATTCGATGGTCTTCTGTCCCTTTCACCGGGCCGGCACGCCTGTCCTGCCGTGAGCGACAGCATGCAGGCCCACCGGATCGGAGCCGCGGAAGCGGCTGATACGCTCGTGGAAAGCCGGGAGGCTCTTACGGACCTCTGCAATCGCCTCTCCAGGTCTCCCGCCGTCGCTCTGGACACGGAGTTCCACAGCGAGAGACGCTTCTGGCCGGAGTTGTTCCTCGTCCAGCTGGCCGACACGACCGGGGCCTGGCTGGTGGACCCGCTGGCGGTAAGGGATCTCTCGCCCCTTCGCGCTCTGATCTCCGATCCGGCGGTGGTCAAGGTCATGCACTCCTCCCGGAACGACATCGCAATCCTCAGGAAATACCTTTCCTGCGAGTTCACAGGGGTCTTCGACACTCAGCTCGCGGCTGCGTTCCTCGGCTATGGCGAGCAGTGCAGTCTCTACAACCTCCTGCAGGACGTCTGCGGTATCAGGGCGAGGAAGGCATTCTGTCTCAGCGACTGGTCCCGTCGGCCGCTGGCGCCGGAGCAGATCGAATACGCGCTCGACGACGTAAGGCACCTCCACGGGCTTCACTCGAAGCTCTCGGAGCAGCTCGCGAGGAAGGGCAGGTCCTCCTGGTACGAGCTGGAGGCCGCCTCCCTCACCGAGCCGGGCGCATACGAGGTGAACCTTCCCGAGATGTATCGGCGCGCCAGATCGGCGGGCAAGCTCAAGAAGTCGGGACTGCCTGTCCTGTGGGCGCTCGTGAAGTGGCGCGAGGAGCGGGCCATGGAGATGGACAGACCCCGGGCCCACATCGCGACGGACTCCATGCTCGCGAGGCTCGCGACGATGTCGCCGACCACCGCCGACAGTCTCGACAGGCTGAGGGGGCTTCCATCAGGTTTCCAGGCCAGGTGGGGCGCGGAAGTCCTGGCTGTCGTCAGAGATGCGCTCGATTCGCCTCCATCCGACGTTCCGGAAATCCCGGTCAGAAGGCCGGACGGAGGCGCCTCGGCCAGAGCCGACATCCTCAGGATCTACCTGAAGCAGAAGGCGCACCAGTTGAAGATCGCCCCATCGCTGCTCCTTCCACGCGACTTTCTCGAGAAGCTGGCGGCCCTTCCCAGAACCGCCGCCGTGGATTGCCTCAGGCAGGGATGCCTCGCCGGATGGAGGATGGAGGTCCTGGGCGACGAACTCGAGGCCCTCCTAACGGGGAGAATGGCGCTGGTCATGGGAAGCGGACCCGCGGGGGGTCTGAAGTTCATCAGAACGAGATGATTCTGCTCGCCACCGCCCTTCTCTCCGCCTTCCACATCGCGGTGTTCGGCGACAACCAGGGCGACGGCCCCGGCACCCCGCCGTTCGACAACTTCGCCTGCTGGGTGGACTCGGTCGGCCCCCTCGCGATAGTGGGGACAGGAGACCACGTGTCAAACCCGTCCTGTGCATTCCTCCGCTTCCTGGAGGCGGAGCCGTCCTTCGCCGGGATATTCTGGCCTGCCGTAGCCGACGCCGAGAACGCCTGCTGGGGCAGATCGCAGGCCGACGTGGGAGCGGGATTCCCCCTGCTCGGATACGGCGCCGCATCCTTCGCAAGTATCGAGGGCTGCAGCTATGCCGCATCGCTAGAACTCGAGGGTGTAGACGTCCGGATCGTATCCATCCACTTCCCCGATCAGCCGGCCGACCCGCTGGAGGCATTCACTCCCGCCGCCAGGGAGTTTCTGGCCGAGGTTCTCGAAGACTGTCCCGACTCCGCGCTGGTCATCGTCGTCGCCCACAGCAGGACGGGGAGGTGGGACAACTGCCTCGACGGCGCCGTTGCGGCGCTTCTCGAGAGAAAGGCCGACCTGCTCCTGTCCGGAACCATCCACGTGCCGCTGCTCCTGCC
Source organism: Candidatus Fermentibacterota bacterium (assembly GCA_012523605.1). GTDB lineage: Bacteria > Fermentibacterota > Fermentibacteria > Fermentibacterales > Fermentibacteraceae > JAAYTY01. Next base: position 22,741 of record JAAYTY010000101.1, on the reverse strand, counting down.
CGGCCCGGTACCGTCGGCCAATGCCGGCTCCCTCACACGGCCCCTCGTTCTGTTCCCGCCCTCGTTCATTGACCTCGAGGTGGCCCCGGCTGAATCGTTGACGCTGAGGATGATGGATGCATCCGTCTCTCCTCCCGCAGTGCGGAGGGAGATTCCGATCACGTACTAGCCCGCCCGCGGAGCGCTGCCGGTTCTCCGGTGCGGGGGAAGGGGTGTCGAAGTGAAGAGAATCCTGATGCTGCTGGTCCCGGCCGCCGGCATGCTCGTCCTGGGAGGCTGCGGAAGGGCGCTGAAGCCGGGCGACGAGATGGTCGGCGAGATAACCCGCGACAGGACTCTGGAGTCCTACAGCGAGGATGCCGAAGAGGCGCTTTTCCGCATGGGACGGCCCGTCGAGGCCGACTTCCGTTGCGCGGGCTTCGCCCTCGCCTCCGGGCGCGACATGGCGATCACGGTGGAGAGCGACGACTTCGACCCGGTGCTCGCAGTCATCGACAGAGAGGGCGCCGTACTCTGCATGAACGACGATTGGGACGGCGACCTTGCGGCGCGGGTCGTGGTGTCGGAACTTCCGCGGGGTTCCACGCTGCTCGTATTCGGCGTGGACGGCAGGGGAGGCGAGTTCGATCTCTCGGTCGAAGAGGCCGACCAGAGCGATCTGGACGAGTTCACGGCCGCCACGAGCCTGGACTCGGGCGTTCTCGAGGGAGAGCGGGTCGACGACAAGGACGACGATCTGATGGACGATCTGCTGTCCGACAATCTCGAAGACTACGTCTACGCGAGCTCCTATGCCGGGGCGGTGATCCACCCCTTCACGATCGAGGAGGAGCAGCTCGTATCTCTTTCTCTCTCCTCGAACGACTTCGACGCCAGTCTCGCGCTCGTGGAAATCGACTCGGACGAATACGAGTACGTCGGCTACAGCGACGACTACGCCTTCGACACCGACTCGAGGATAGACCAGGTTCTCGAGCCGGGGCTGTACGGCGCAGTGGTCATGAGCTACGGCGAGAACGACGACGGAGACTACACGCTGACGCTGACCAGATACGACTCCGCCGCACTGGAGCCCGAAAAGGTCAATGCCGACATGCCGGGGGCCATCTTCACGGGGACGGTTCAGCCTGGGCGCGGCCTCGCCGCGGGAGTGTGGCCGGACATAACCCAGAGCAAGCCCTACGATCTCACCGTATCGGCCGCGACGCCCTGCGCCTTCTTCGAGTTCGTGATCGGGGCCGGGCAGTCCGGGATCTTCGACATCAATGCCGGAAGCGACGTCCTGGACACCTTCCTGACCCTAGTGAGACTGGAGCAGAACGGCACTGTCACCTACATCGCCTCGAACGACGACGCCTCCTCCAGCACCGACTCGAAACTGACCTGGGTTCTGCCCCAGGGGACATACGTGGCCATGGTGAGCTCCTATGACGAGACCTGCTCCGGCGAGGTGGACTTCAGCTACCAGCCCTCGAGCGTCAGGCCCGTCCCGCTGATCCCGGGACGGGTTTCGCGCGGAGTCATAGGCTACGATACGCCCAGGCTCACCTATACCTTCGACATCGTCGCGGGGAGGAGCTATACCGTCTCCGCCGAAGCGACAGACTCGGCCGGCGACTCGACGATAGACCCCTTCATAGAGGCCGTATTGCCCGACGGGACCCTCCTCACCGACGACGACGGGGGCGGATACCCCAATTCGCTCCTCCACATCTACCCCTCGACCGAGCAGGCCGGCGGCGTGATCCTGACCGTGAGGGGCCTCTACGAGGGCTCTGCCGGAACGGTGGACGTCGAACTGAGTGAAGACAGAATGAGCGACTCGGAAGCCTTTTCCCTGTACGACTGATCCGGGGTTCGGGGAAGAAGGGGGCGGCCGGCGGGCCGCCCCCTCTCCGTTCGTGAAGAGCGCTAATCGGAGAGCGAGAGGATGAACACCCTCGACCAGGACTCCGGGTTGGCGTCGAAGGCCAGGAAGCCGCCGGTTCCGCAAGAGACCTGCCACATCTCGGCATCTCCGGTCCGGTCCAGCCGGGCTGTGTAGAGCAGAGTCCCGGTGGAGTCGAACACGTCGAAGACCACCTCGTCCGTCCAGCCCCTCCTGACCCATAGGTCGCCCTCCGGATCCACCATGAGGCCGCCGATCGAGGACTTCATGGGCTCAGGCTCCCAGGTGAACATCCCGGCGGGCGCGCCCGAGGCCTCCATGCGCTCCTGCACGAAGGCCCTCTCCTCCTCGATCTCCTCGGGGGTCTTGGGAACGGGCTGGTAATCGCGCTCGATCGTCATGCGCAGGGTGCCGTCGGGCTGGTAGCACTCGATCGTGTAGCCCTCGGACGTCATCGGCGCCCTGTACACAGTCCCGTCGGGGGCGGCTGCGAAAGAGAAGATGTTCCCGGCGAAGCTCGCGGCAAGGTTGCCCGGATCGAACGGCACCAGGTCGGCGAAGTAGGTCACCGTCGCGGGTATGGAATCCATGCTCCATCGCGCGAGGGTGAACCCCGTGAACATGCCCTGCTCGTTCTGCTCGAACTCGGGCTTGAGCCCGACGAACGAGGCGCTGTCCACCGACGTTATCGCCACGGGCGGAGTGGGGAAGAAACCCTCGAGCGATCCGGCGAAACGCAGCGAGTCGTCGAAGATGCTTATCGTCCGCGACATCGCGTCGGTCACCAGAAGGCGTCCGTCCCCCAGCCAGGCCATGGACGTGGGTATCTGGAACTCGCCCGGGCCGCTTCCCCGCCTGCCCAGCGTGGAGATGTGCTCGCCGTCGGGGGTGTAGAAGAGGATCGCGCATCTCTTCATGTCGATGACCGCTATGTTTCCGTCGGGGGTCCACATCGCTCCGGCGACCTGCCCGAAGACATAGTCCGAGTCGCCCAGCTCCACTCCGATGCTGTCCGTCACGGTCAGTGTCCTGACAGGCACGCCCTGCGCCCACTCCGGGTCGAAGCCGGGCTTCTCTGCGGGGGAAGATCCACAGGCCGCCGACAGGAGGGCCAGGGCCGCCAGCACCACCGGCTTTTTCATATCGCTTCCCTTCAGATGTTGAAGTAGAGGTAGTGCTCCAGCGGATGAGGATCGCCCCTGAAACACGCCGTCTCCTCGCGCTTCAGCTCGATGTAAGCATCCAGGAAATCCGGGGTGAAGACCCCTCCCTCCTCGAGGAACGCCCTGTCCGCCTCGAGCGCTTCGAGAGCCTCGTCCAGACTCTCGGGAAGCCTCTGGAGGCCGGACGTGTCATAGCCGTCCTCGAAGACGTTGTCCTCTATCGGGCCGAAGCCCATCTCCTCCGGCTTCATCCCCTTCCTCATCCCGTCGAGGCATGCCATGAGCAATGACGACATGCACAGATATGGATTGCTCGACCCATCCGGCACCCTGTACTCGAAACGCATGGCTTCGGGCGTCCTGGCATAGGAGGGCACCCTTATCGCCGCGCTCCTGTTCGGTCCCGAGAAGAACCGGTAGACGGGGGCCTCCTGGCGGGGTACAAGCCGGTGGTAGCTGTTCACGGAGGGGTTGGTGAAGGCGCACAGCGCAGGTGCATGGTGCAGGATGCCAGCGATGGCCCCGCGCGCCGCGTCGCTCAGACTGCAGTAGCCGTCGGCGCAGAAGAAGAGCCGCTCCTCGCCCTGCAGAAGGAAGATGTGGAAGTGCATGCCGCTCCCCGGCTCGCCGCGCATCGGCTTGGGCATGAAAGTGGCCGCCAGCTTGTGACGAAGAGCGACATTGCGGACGATGTGCTTGGTTATCATGATGTTGTCGGCGGCGCTCATGAACGGGGAAAAAGTGACCTCGACCTCCACCTGCCCCATACGGCCGACCTCGTGGTGGTGGTACTTCACCTGGATTCCATTGTCGTGCATGGCCGAGGCGATCTCGGCACGGACGTCGTGAAGGCTGTCCACGGGGAACATCCTGTGGTAGGCGCTGTGGGTCTGATGGAAGAGACCGAGGGAGTCGGGGCTGCCGGAATTCGAGGGAGCCTCCAGGCTAGCGAATTCGAATCCGCTCCGGCAGGGTTCGTTCCAGATGGAGGCTCTGTCGAACAGGTAGAACTCGAACTCCGGAGCCCAGAAGCTCTCGGTCGCCAGCCCCGTGCCCCGCAGGTAGTCCTGCGCCTTGCGGGCCACGCCCCTGGGATCCCTGGAGAAGGGTTCGCCTGTGTCCGGATGGACTATGTCGGCGATTACCGCGAGAGTGGGCTTCGTGGCGAACCTGTCCTCGAAGACTCGTCTGGGATCGGGCACGAGGGCGAGGTCGCCCGCCTCGGTGGGCGTCATCGCTCCGAGCGTGGAGCCGTCGAAGCCCACTCCTTTGGCGAACAGGTCCTTCGTCGCATTCCGTGCGGGGATTGTGACATGCCGCCATATGCCCTGAACGTCGGTGAAGCGGATGTCCAGCTCTTCGTAAGCTCCTTCCGCGAGCTTTCGGAGCAGGATCTGGATCATGCTGCTAGAGCCCGTCAACTCCTACCTCCACTGTTTGCGGCGAGGGCGGCCAGCTCCCGCTCAAGCCGCTGGGCGAGATCGGAGGCGGCCACCCGCCCGGGCAGCCTCCTCCCCCTCCTGAAGAAGATAATCCCCGAAGGTGATCCCGTGACCGCGAGGTCGGCCTCGCGGGCCTCTCCCGGGCCGTTCACCTCGCAGCCCATCACCGCCACCGTGAAGTCGCCCTGCACGCCGCGGAGCTTCTTCATGACCATCTCCGAAAGTCTGCCGACGTCTATCCTGCACCTCGCGCAGGTGGGACAGCTCACCAGCCTCGGGACACCCCCGCGGAGTCCGAGCGAGGAGAGGATCTCGAGTGCGACGGGCACCTCGTCCTCCGGCGGGCCCGAAAGCGAGACCCGCAGAGTGTCACCGATCCCCTTCGACAGGAGTATGGATGCCGCCACGGCGTTGCGTGCGGCGCCGATGACCGAGGGGCCGGCCTCCGTCACCCCGATATGTAGAGGAAGGTCGCACTCCGCCGCCGCCTTCTCGTTCGCCGCCACGGTGAGGAGGGCGCTGCTGGCCTTGAAGGACAGGACCACGTTCTCGAATTCCGCCTCGCGGAGGATGGAGAGATGTCTTTCCGCCGCGGCCCACATCGAATCGGGATTGACGCCCCCGTAGCGTTCCCGGAGATCCCCCGGAAGACTGCCCGAGTTGATGCCGATCCGTATCGGGATTCCCGCCTCAAACGCCCTCCCGGCCACTTCCAGGATGTCGCGCCTGCGCCGGATGTTTCCCGGGTTGAGGCGCAGCTTCGCCACTCCGGCTTCGACGGCCCGCAGGGCGAGGTCGGCCCTGAAGTGTATGTCGGCGACGAGCGGAACCGGAGAGGAGGCGACCAGCGCCCCCAGAGCGGCGGCGGATTCATCGTCGGGAACGGACACTCGCACCAGGTCGGCCCCCCCGGCGGCGAGCCGGTTTATCTGGCGCGTAGTGGCGCGGACGTCCCGCGTGGGTGTATTGGTCATGCTCTGCACGGTTACGGGGGCGCCTCCTCCGACAGGGACGCCGCCGACCATGACCAGGCGCGAAATCCTCCTCATGCCGGCTTCCTCACCGCCGTCACCCATCTGGCCCTTCCGGCCAGGTCCCGTCCGTGCGCGATGCGATCCCACTCGTTACTTCCCTCGAGGAGCCTCACGATTCGACAGATCTGCCTCCCGGAGGCCTCCAGGGCAAGCACTCCCCCCGGCCTCACCCGTTCGTGCGCTGATGAAACGAACCGCTCGATCACCTCCATGCCTCCTGCGCCTCCATCCAGCGCAACGGCAGGATCGAAGCGCACCTCGGGCTGGAGGTCGTCCATCGCGACTCCCGGTATGTATGGGAGATTCGCCACTATACCGTCAAACAGGCAGGAGAAGGCCGACATCAGATCGCACCGGACGAGGAACAGGTTGCCCGTTCCGTGCAGGGCCGAGTTCGAGGCGGCCAGGTGCAGGGCTTCCTTCGACACGTCCGATCCGACGATCGTCGCCTGCGGAAACTGCAGCGCCAGGCACACTCCCATGACCCCTGAGCCGGTCCCGAGGTCGAGCAGCAGATCCGGGGCACGGGGAAGGGCGCCCAGGAACCTCTCGAAGACCAGCTCGGTCTCGGGCCGGGGGACGAGCGCCGCTGGACTGCACAGAAACCTTCGCCCCATGAACCAGGCCTCGCCGGTGACGTGCTGGAGTGGCTCCCTGGAGGCTCTCCTCGCCGCCAGCGCCCGGAATCTCTCCAGCGTCTCCCCTGGCACGGGCATGTTCGCCGCGAGGACAAGCTCGTGTCTGGCCATTCCCGTGAGGTGTCTCAGCATGTCCTCGGAGTCCCGGATCGGGCTCTGGATGCCTGCGGCCCTCAGAAGACGGGCGGCCTCCCTGACGGCCTCCGAATGGGTCACCTTCCCTGCCCGGGCCTGCCTGACGAGAGCTCCGAGAGCATGCGCTCCTGATCGGCCTTCACGAGGGCGTCTATCACCGGGTCGAGATCCCCCGCCATGATCTGGTCGAGGCTGTGGAGCGTGAGGTGTATCCTGTGGTCCGTCACCCGGGACTGCGGGAAGTTGTAGGTTCTGATCTTCGCGCTGCGGTCGCCGCTGCCCACCATGCTCCTGCGGATCTCGGCCCTTTCCGACTCCTTCTGCTCCTGCTCGAGCGCAAGAAGGCGCGAGACGAGCACTTTCATGGCCTTCGCCTTGTTCTTGTGCTGGCTCTTCTCGTCCTGGCAGGTCACCACCAGGCCGGAGGGCAGGTGGGTTATCCTCACGGCGGAATCGGTCGTATTGACGCTCTGCCCCCCGGGCCCCGTGGACCTGTAAACGTCTATCTTCAGATCCTCGGGCCGGATGTCCAGCTCGACCTCCTCGGCCTCGGGCAGGACGGCGACCGTGCAGGCCGACGTATGTATGCGCCCCGAGGCTTCGGTCTCGGGCACGCGCTGGACCCTGTGGACTCCGGCCTCGTACTTCATCCGTCCGTAAACGTCCCTGCCGGCAAGGGAGAAGATGATCTCCTTGAAGCCTCCCCGCTCCGAGGGCCTGCTGGCCAGCACTTCGGCCTTCCAGCCCTTCCTGGCGGCATAGGCCGAATACATCCGGAAGACGTCGGCGGCGAAGAGAGCGGCCTCCTCGCCCCCCGTGCCAGACCGTATCTCGACTATCACATTGCGGTCCTCGTTCTGGTCGCGGGGGAGGAGCAGCCGCTTCAGCCCGTCCTCCAGCCCGGCCAGGCTCTCCTCCAGAGCCGGAGTCTCCTCGCGGGCGATCAGCGCGAGTTCGGGATCACCGCTCTCCAGGGCTTCCCGCATCTCCTCGAGCGATGCCTGCGTCCTCTCGATCGCGTCCATCGTCTGCGCTATCCTGGCCAGATGCGCCCTCTCGGAGGTGAGCGATCTCATGAGAACGGGGTTCTTCTGCACCGCGGGGCTGCAGAGCTCGCTGTCTATCGCCGCGATTCGTTCATCTATCGCAGGCCGGTCTATCATCACCGTCCTCCGCCGAGAGGGAGACCCCGGCTCCCGGGTCCAGGCCCACGGCGAGTCTCAGAGCTGCCGCAGCCACCGCTATCTCGTCCGGGCCGGCCTTTCTTGTGGTCATCCGCTGGAGGAGCATGCCCGGCGCCGCAGCCGCCCTCGCGACAGGCGACCTGTCGAGGTTCCGGTCGACCAGCTTGAGGATCTCGTATCCTGCGCCCATCACGAGGGGGAGCAGAGGAAGGTGATAGAGCACTCTCCAGTGGGCCTCCACCGTGCCGCCGGCCATGGCGGCCGCCGCGGTGTCCACCAGGGCGTAGAACAGGATGCTCACGAGGAGCACGAGCAGGAGGAAGCTCGTCCCGCAGCGGGGATGCAGGGGCGCCTCGGCGAGGGCCGCCGTCTCCAGGGACTCCTCGGCGGAACCCCGCTCCCATGCGTGGATGGTCTGGTGCTCGGCTCCGTGGAAGGTGAAGACCCTCCTGATGGCCGGTACGAGGGATATGGCAGCAACGTAGCCGAAGAAGGCGGCCACCCTGATCAGCCCCGCGAACAGGTTGATCCAGAGGTTGTGCTCCCCTCCGGCGGCCAGCATGGCCAGCCGGAGGGGCAGCCAGGCGAACAGGACCACAGCGAGGAGGATCCCGAGAGCCGTCGTGAGGAAGCTCCCCCCCTGCCGCTTGCCGTCCCCGTTCCCGCTTTCGGCCACGTCGGCCGACCAGGAGAGGGCCTCGAGGCCCAGGCGCAGGGTGTCCAGCAGGTTCGCCGCCCCCCTCAGAACGGGCTTTCGCCAGAGCCCGCCCCGCGGTCCCAGCAGGCTCTTCCGGATCATGCGGGCCCTTATCGTCCCGTCGGGAGCGCGCACGGCCACCGCCGCTCCTCCCGGGACGGCGCGCATCATCACGCCCTCTATGACGGCCTGCCCGCCGGTGCGGGGCTTCCCGTCTCCGCGGCCATCACCGGGCACCCTTCGACCCCCCGTGTGAAAAAGCGGGGGAGCAGAGCTCCCCCGCACACATCCGGACGCCCCTCTAGGAGTTCTTTCCGCCCTTCCTGGAGTCGGCATCACCGTACTTCTTAACGTATCTGTCAACCATTCCTGCGGAGTCCACCAGCTTCTGCCTGCCGGTGTAGAAGGGATGACACTTCGCGCAGATGTCGAACTTGATGTCGCCGGCCGTAGATCTCGTCTTAACCACGTTGCCGCAGGCGCACGAGAAGACGGCGGCTTCGTACTTCGGATGGATGTCCTTCTTCACTTCCGAGCTCCCCGTTCTAAGTTCCACGTTGCGGGCGGTATCATTCAGACATGCTCGCCATCGCGTCAAGGAATCTCTTGTTGGACTTGTGCTGGGACATCTGCTTCTTCAGGAGCTCCATCGCGTCGACCGGGTTCAGATCCACCAGGATCTTCCTCATGATCCAGACCTTGCTGAGGGTGTCGTCGTCGAGCAGGAGTTCCTCCTTCCGGGTGCCGGACTTGGTGATGTCTATCGCCGGGAACACCCTCCTGTCGGCCAGCCTGCGGTCGAGGACGATCTCGGAGTTGCCGGTGCCCTTGAACTCCTCGAAGATGACCTCGTCCATCCTGCTGCCTGTATCCACGAGGGCGGTTCCAATGATGGTCAGACTGCCGCCCTCCTCGATGTTCCTCGCGGCCCCGAAGAACCGCTTGGGCCGCTGGAGCGCGTTCGAGTCAACTCCGCCGCTGAGGATCTTGCCCGAGTGCGGGATCACGGTGTTGTTCGCCCTCGCGAGCCTGGTGATCGAATCCAGAAGGATGACCACGTCGTGGCCGCTCTCCACCATCCGCTTGGCCTTTTCCAGGACTATGTCGGCCACCTGGACATGGCGCTTCGACGCTTCGTCGAATGTCGAAGCTATCACCTCGCCATGGACGTTGCGCCTCATGTCCGTGACCTCCTCGGGCCGTTCGTCTATCAGGAGGACGATGAGGACGACCTCGGGGTGGTTGCGGGCAATCGCGTTTGCTATATGCTGGAGGAGCATGGTCTTGCCTGCGCGCGGGGGCGATACTATGAGGGCGCGCTGTCCCATGCCGAGAGGCGTCAGCAGGTCCATTATCCTGCCCGACATCTCCTCGGGGTCCGTCTCCAGGAAGAACCTCCTGTCGGGATAGTAGGGCGTCAGGTCGTCGAAGCTCCTCCGGCTCCTCGCCGCCTCGGGGCTCTTGTGATTGACGGTCTCCACCCGGAGGAGGGCCAGGTACTTCTCCCCCTCCTTGGGCTCGCGCACCTGTCCGGCTATCGTGTCGCCTGTGCGGAGACCGAACCTCTTGATCTGAGAGGGAGATACGTAGATGTCGTTGGCGCCGGGAAGGTAGTTGGACTCGGTTGCCCTGAGGAATCCGTAGCCCTCGGGCAGTATCTCCAGGACTCCCGTGGCGAAGGCCAGACCGTTGCGTTCCGTCTGGCTCTCGAGGAGCTTCTGGATGAGTTCCCTCTTCCTGGTTCCCGACGTGCCCTTGACATTCATGGTCTTGGCCAGCGCCTGCAGCTCCACGAGGGTCTTTTCCTCGAGGTCGGACAGGGAGAGCCCGTCGTGCGGCCGCTCCGACCTGTGCTGGCTGCGAGGCCTCTCCTCCCGCTCCTGCCCGGCGGGCTCTTCAGGCGGGACCTCCGGCTGATCGGGCGGGGTCTCCTCCATCTCCTTCGAAGCACCGTTCTCCAGCTCGGTCGAGCTGCTCTCGTCATCGGTATCGATCGAGGGTAGTCCGTCGAGCGACTTTTCCACTTCGGCTCCTTGTCCTGTTCGGGTTGCGAAAGAGGTCGGCGGTGGCGTCCGGCCCGCCTGCCCTCGGTCATCTGTTCGGGATGATAGGCGTCGCATCGTGGTTCGATGGCCCAGCACTGTTCCCAGGGACTTCGATTTCTCCGGAATGCGTGGAATACATTAGGCCGTCAGTACTCCGCGTCAACCCCCGGGGCGCTGTTCCATTCCCCCTCATGACCGCTTCGCGCCGCCCCCCGGGATGCGACAAGGGCCGTCGCTTTCGCCATACTCCCCCCGTCCGTTCCCCGAGGAGTGGCGTTCTTGAAGGCTTTTCGCTTCGTTCTCTCCGCGCTGGGCGTGGCCCTGCTCGCAGCGGTGTCTCTGCGGGTGACGGCCCCGGGAGGCCTTCCTGTATGGGCTGCATGGGCTTGTTCGGGTCTGCTCACGGCGGGTGTTCTGGCCATCGTCGTGCTGACGCCGCGGCGCACGGCCGCCGGGCTCTGGATTCTCACCTCCGGAATGGTCTCGGCGGCGGCGAGCCTCGTCGGAGGTATGGGAGGCCCTCTCTCCCCCCTCTATTTCGCCTACCTCGTATGGCTCGCTCATCCCCTGACGGGCGGGCCCGCCTCGGAAGCCGGTCTCCTGATGGGAGTCGCCGAGGCCGTGGCCCTGGCATCCGTTGGCGGCTGGAGCGTCGACGAGATGCTGTCCCGGGGCCTGGATGCCTTCGCGACGATGCTCGCTTTCCCCGTGTTCGGCCTGGTGTGCGAAGCCATGCTGGAGAGGCTCGGGAAGTCGTTGCGCGAGAGCCGGGAGAAGCCCCGTGAGAGATCCTGCGAGGCGCACGGCGAGCCTCAGGACGGATTCCGCAGGCTGGTTGAGGAGTGCAGCGCCTCCTCGGGCGTCGCGGGGGCGATCCACACGATCACGGCCTGGGTTCACGGACTTTCCGAAGGGCTGACGGTCACTACGGCTCTCATGGGGAGTACGGGTGACTGCCTGGAGATCTACGAGTCCATGGGCCCCCTGTCGGAGGGCAGGACGGGGCGGAGCGTCCCCATGGGAGAGAGCGTGGCGGCATGGGTGGTGTCCAGCGGGCGGGCGGCGAGGAGGAGCGGCCTCCAGGATGGAGACAGGCCCGTCCAGACGATAGGTCCTGCGACCGCTCCCGGAGCCTCCTCCTGCGCCGCGGCTCCCGTCGTCACGTCCGGGCGGACCGTCGGCGTTGTCCTGGTCGAGAGCCAGGATGAAGGCGGGGTGGAGCCGGGTGTCGAGAGCGCCCTCCTCTCCGCCGCGGCCCTACTCGGCCTCACTCTCGAGAAGCTGCTGCTGGAGGAACGGAGGCGCTCCCAGACGGGGCGTGACGGCCTCACCGGACTGCCCACCCTGACGGACCTCATGGAGCATCTCAGGCATGCCGCGAGGGAGGTCCAGCGCTTCGGGAAGAGCGTCTCGGTGCTCGTCGCCTCGATCGACGGCCTGGACAGGATCAACGAGGATCTGGGCTTCCGCAGCGGAGACTTGGCGCTGAAACGATTCGCCTCCGGTCTCAGGGCTGTTCTGGGGGAGGGCGTGATGCTCGCCAGGATAGGAGGCAACAGGTTCGCCGCCTGTCTTCCCGGAGCCGACAGGGCCGCCGCGGAGGCCATGGCCGAATGCATCACCAGGACCTTCTCCAGACAGCCCTTCCGGATCGGAGACAGGGAGACCGCCTTCACCGTGAGCGTCGGGGGAGCCTGTACAAGGACCGATCGCAAGCTCAAGTCCCTGCCGGCAGAGGCCGGCAGGGCGCTCGATGCCGCCCGAACGGCCGGGCCCGGATCCTTCCGGGTGGTTGAATTGACCCCCATTCAGGCCGGCGCGCAGAAGTGAGGAGACGCTTCTGGAAGCGGCTCCTGCTGGCCGCGGTGGCCGCCGCGGTATGGATCCAGAGCGACAGGCCGTCCATCATCCGTAAACCCCTCTTCCCTTTCCAGGACAAAGTGTTCCACGTCATCGAATTCGCGGTGGTGGGGCTGGCCCTCTCGACGAACCGTGACCTCTTCGGCGGGAGGCATCGCTGGATCGTCATGACCGCGGCCGGGATGGCGTGGGCGGGGCTGGACGAGGCGCACCAGTCGTGGGTTCCTGGGCGGGACTGTTCGGCGCTGGACTTCGCCGCGGACGCCCTCGGGCTGTGTCTCGTTCTTCTGGCGGCCCGCAGGCGGTTCGAGCGCAGAGTACTGGCGGACACCCCTTACAAGGAGTATGATTACAATCCTTGATGAAAGCGGACCTTCTTGACACAGTGCCTTCGGAGGGATAACATCCAGGAAAGGGAAGGGGTCTCCGAAACCGGGATGGGTTGCTTATTAGCGTATTCTGGTGCATCCAGGGGTACAGTATTACCGAAAATCAGATGAGAGGAGGTTCCGGGTATGCGTAGATCCAGAATGGTCTGGCTCTGCCTGGCCATGCTTGTCACGGCTCTCCTCGTCTCGGCCTGCGGTCCGAGCCAGGAGCAGATCCGCGCCAGGGACGACGCCAGGGCCGCGGCTCTCGCCGCCGAAGCCAGGGCCGCCAGCCTCGAGGCGGAGTACAACAGGCTTCTCGAGGAGATCCCTCAGAAGGAAGCCCAGATCCAGCAGCTCCAGCAGACGCTTGCCGAGCTGCAGGCCGAGTATCAGGCCCTCGGCGGCCGCTAGCAGGAGGGGAGGAAGAACAACATGAAGCGTACAATGCTGATCGCTCTGGTGCTCTGCCTCGGCCTCGCCGGCAGCGCCTGGGCCCGCACCTGGACCGCTGACGAGCTGTCTCAGTATTCGCGCCAGGACATCGAGGCGATGGGCAACGACAACCTCCCGCTCCAGATAGCATACTGGGAGTGGGTCAAGGCCGAGGCCGACGCCCGCATCGCGGAGTGGGAGCCCCAGGTTCTGCCTCTGCGGTCGCAGGCTGCCGACCTCGACGCCCAGATCGCCGACCTCCAGAATCAGATCAACCAGCTCAGTGCCGACATCGAGCGTCTCCGCAACTCGGGCGTGCCTCACAGGATTGTGGAAGGCGAGTGCCTCTGGCTCATCGCCTCCTATCACTATTACTTCAACGACGGCACGAAGTGGCCTCTGATCTACGACCGCAACCGCGACAAGATCAACGACCCCGACCTGATCTACGCGGGCGACACGATCATCATCCCCGTGCCCTACGCAAGCAGCTACACGGTCGTCGAGGGCGACTTCCTCGGCAAGATCGCCGGCTACGGCATAGTGTACGGCGACAGGGGCATGTGGCCCCAGCTCTACGAGGCGAACCGCGACCAGATCAGCGACCCCAACCTGATCTATCCCGGCCAGGTCCTCACGATCCCCAGGACCGGCTCCAGACCCGGATCCGGCCGTTAGAAGAGCCAGCAGAGGGGAAGCTCCTCCGGAGACGGGGGAGCTTCCCTTTTCGCGCCGGAATATGATATCCGCATGACAACCGAAACCGGAACGGCCGTCAGGGATCTGCCCCCCGAGGAAGCCGGTCTGGTCCTCGGACCGGGCGATTCCTGGCTCAGGCTCGTCTGTTCCCGCCTGGGCGTACAGGCGGTGTATCGCGACGGCAGGATCGTGTTCACCGGCGAAGCCTCCGCCGCCGAGAAGGCGGCCTGCGTAATAGACCGCCTCAGGGAGGACCTCGCCGCATCCGGCGAGGTGAGGGAGATGACCCTCTACAAGGCCCTCGACTTCCCAGCACCCTGCGACTCCCGGCTCGAACTGACGGTTCCGGGCAAGGCCGGGCGGGTTGTTCCCAAGACCCCCGGCCAGGCCGAGTACATGAAGGCTATGAGGGAGTCCGAGGTTGTCTTCAGCATCGGCCCCGCCGGAACGGGCAAGACCTTCCTCGCCGTGGCCGCCGCGGTCGGAGCACTCCGCGACGGGCTGGTCGGCAGGATCATCATCACCAGGCCGGCCGTGGAGGCCGGTGAAAACCTCGGCTTCCTGCCGGGAGACCTCCAGCAGAAGATCGACCCGTATCTCAAGCCCATCTACGACGCGCTAAACGATACGCTCTCCCCCGCGAGACTGAAGCGCAGCATGGAAAACCAGGTCATCGAGGTCGCCCCTCTGGCGTACATGAGGGGGCGCACTCTGAACGACTCGTTCGTGATCCTCGACGAGGCGCAGAACACCACGCTCACCCAGCTCAAGATGTTTCTGACGAGGATGGGATTCAGGTCGAGGGTCGTGGTGACCGGCGACATCACGCAGATCGATCTCCGTCCGGTCACGGCGAGCGGTCTGGTGAGGATCCAGGGAATACTGGGCGGGGTCGAGGGGATCAGGTTCGTCTACATGAGCGAGCAGGACGTGGTCAGGCACCCGCTCGTCCAGAGGATCATCTCCGCCTTCTCGAAGGCTTCGGCCGAGGAGGCCGGGCAGGCATGAAGCGTCCTTTCGGGATCCTCATGGTCGTCGCCGCCTTCGCCGGGGTTTCTCTTCTGCTCTTCCTCGACAGGCAGCAACCGATGTTCGATATGGAGGTGGGCGAGGGCCAGTTCGTCCCCGAGGGGATTGTCGCTCCCGTGGACTTCGCGGTTCCGATGGGCGCCGCGGAGGAAGAGGAGATGAGGAGCAGGCTTGAGCTCGAGACCCCGGTCTACCTGAACTACGACGACGGGGGATGGAGCCGTCTCGAGCCCGTTCTCAGGAGCAGGATGCTGGCCGCCACCAGCGACACCACTTTCGTGAACGGCGCCGTCGGCCTCCTGCAGACAATGTACGACAAGGGCGTGATGGTGGACATCGCATCCCTGAGAGCGTCATTCACCGGGGATTCGGCCGTGGTGCGCCGCGGCGGCGACGACAGCCGGGAGCTCCCGCTCGGGAACCTCAACCTCCACCAGATATCCGAAGTCACCCGTGCTTTCCGCCAGGCGCTCGAAGGCGGCGGAATGCCCCCTCACACCGCCGACTCGCTGGCAGCCCTGCTATTCCCGAACGTCATTCCGGACAGCGCCAGGCGCTCGGGGATCATCGAGGCCAGGATGGCGGCGTTCGACGGCATAGACACGACCTTCCGGAGCGGCGATGTGCTCGTCCCGCCGGGCGGGAGGATCACGAGGGACAACATCAGGTGGCTGGAAGCCCTGAGGGAGTCCGAATACTCGATCTCGGTAGGTAGATGGACGAGATACCTCGTCGCGCGGCTCCTTCTGGTGACCGGGCTGGTGTACGTGGTGATCCTCTACGTGAGGGACTCGATGCCGGAGACCTGGAAGTCCAGGAGCAGATCCCTCCTCCTGATTGCCGCCTGGATTCTCTCCCTGGCCGGGACCGGACTCGCGTGGCTCGTGGTCGGCAGCCCCCTCAGGGGCTCCTTCGCCTCGCTGGTCACGTTCGGGGCCGCACTCACCGGGATCTTCTTCCGGCGAAGGCACGCGGCCGTCCTGTCGTTCGTCTTCGCCGCGGCCACGGCCGCGGCTCAGCCCCATGCCTACAGCAGCGTCCTGGTCACGGCCGCCGCCGGCTCTCTCGCGGGCTACGCGGCGTGGGATCTCCGGAAGCGCAGCAGCATACCCTGGAGCATCGGGCTTTCTGCCGCGGGCGGCGTTTCCATGCTTCTCCTGTGCAGACTGCTGGACATAAGCACAGGCACGAGGGGCCTCTTCGTGCCGCTCGTCGAAATCGTCCTCTCCTCGGTCGCAGGCGTCGGGCTCGCCTCTGCCCTGCTGCAGGTCTTCGAGAAGTTGTTCGGCGTCTATACGATCCTCTCCATCGGAGAGGCCAGGAACAGGAGCCATCCCCTGCTCGTTGATCTGAGCAGGTTCGCCATGGGAACATGGCAGCACTCCCAGGACGTAGCCGACCTTGCCGCAGAGGCCGCAAGGGCGATCGAGGCCGACGCGGACCTCTCCGAGGCCGGCGGCCTCTATCACGACGTGGGCAAGCTGAAGGAACCCTATTATTTCATCGAGAACCTCGCCCATGGCCCGGGCGATCAGGCGAATCCGCACGACTCCATGCATCCCATGGAGAGCTACCGCAGGGTCACCGCACATGTGGCCGAGGGCGTGCGGCTCGCAAGGAAATTCAGGGTCCCGGCGCCGATAGTGGACATCATAGAGCAGCACCACGGAACGACCTGCGTGAAGAGCTTCTACGAGAAGGCCAGGAAGATGGCCTCCTCGCCCGACGATGTGAAACAGTCCGACTACAGATACAGAGGGCCGATCCCTGCGTCCCGCGAAGCGGCCCTTGTCATGCTCGCCGACGCGGTGGACTCCGCCGCGAAGGGCCTCCAGTCGCCCACGATGGACACCATCGCCTCGGTGGTGGCCGCGGTGATAGAGGACAAGGACACGGACGGCCAGCTCGACAACTGCCACATCACGAGGGGCAATCTGAAGTCGATAGAGCGTGCCTTCCTCCAGGTCCTCCGCGGGCGCTTCCACGAAAGGGTGAAGGACTACCCCTATGGCTCGGAGCCTGACCGTAGCGGCGGAGTGTGACCGCCCGGGCATCGACGCGGGGATGCTCGAGGGTCTGCTGGGCACCATGCTCGACGGCGACATAGAGATCGTCCTCACAGACCCCGGATGCATGCGCGTCCTCAACCGGCGCTTCCGCATGATCGACAGGCCCACCGACGTCCTGACCTTCGACATGTCCGAGGGCCCCGGGGCGCCCGAGGGCGTGATCTACGTGGACTGCCGCCTGTTCCCTCCCCTCGAGGCCGTCCTGGAGAGGGTCTTCCACGGCTACCTCCACCTCGCCGGACACACTCATGATTCCCCCCGGGACGAGGAGGAGATGTCCGGCTTGACGGCAGAGCTTGTCCGGAGGGCGATGGAGGCCGCAGGATGATCACGGCCGGCTTGGCGATCCTCGCCTCCGGATTCGCTCTGCTGGCGCTGGTCGGCGCGGTGAGGGCCTGCCTCCCGGAGATGATCATCGAGAAGGGACGCGATCCCTCCGAGAGGCGATACGAGGCCATGGTGAGGCTCAGGGTCCTGTGGCTGGCGCGGCTGCTCGCGCTGATGGCGTCCGGCGCCGGCGTGGTGCTCGTTGCGTGCGGTTTCTCCGACCGCGTGAACCCCGCCCTCTCGGTGACAGGGGGAACGCTTCTCGTTCTCCTCCTGGGCGAACTGGCCCCGTCATGGCTGGGACACACCCGTCCGGCCGCCGCGGCGAAGGCTCTCCGCCTGCCCTTCGAGGCCCTGAGGCTCCTGCTCCACTTCCCGGTGAGGATCCTCCTCGGAAGGCCACCGACCGGAGGAGACACCTCCGGCGGCGAGTGGGCTTTCACTCCGCCCGACCTGATGTGGCTCGAACAGAGGCGCGGCAAGGGCGACGCAGACGACTTCGACCAGGAGCGCGAGCTCATGGACGGAATAGTCGAGTTCTCCGACAGGATAGTCCGCGAGGTGATGGTCCCCAGGATAGACATGGTCTGCATCGAGCTCAGCGACGACCTCCAGGCGGTGCTGGCCGAGGTCCTCAGGGCAGGCCATTCGAGGATACCCGTATACCGCGAGAAGATCGACCAGGTGGTCGGAGTCCTCTATGCGAAGGATCTCCTGCGCGTCCTGGCAGGCGGCGGCCGCGATTTCCAGATGGAGAGGATCCTCAGACAGGCATACTTCATACCCGAGTACAAGAAGATCGACTACCTCCTGCGCGAGTTCCAGTCGCACAGGATACACATGGCGATCGTCGTGGACGAGTACGGCGGCACGGCCGGGCTGGTGACGATGGAGGACATCCTCGAGGAGGTCTTCGGGGAGATAAGGGACGAATTCGATCTCTCGGAGGCGCCCCAGATGCAGTCCCTGGGAATGGGCTCCTACAGGGTGGACGCCATGCTGCCCATCGACAGGCTCAACGAGCTGCTCGACACCTCGTTCGAGGACGACGACTTCGCCACTGCAGGGGGTCTGGTCTATCACGCGCTCGGGAAGATACCCCGCCCTGGAGAACAGGTGACCCTCGAAGGCCATACCTTCACAGTAGAGAAGGTGCGTGCGCAGAGGATACTCCTCCTGAAGATAACTCCGGAGGATTCGAAGTCGGAGAAACCCGGGCAGTGAGGAGCACCACTCCGGCCTGGGTGCTCCGCAGGATCCGCTGGAGCGACACGTCCTTGATACTGCACCTCTATTCGCTGGATTACGGCCGGATCTCCGCGATGGCGAGGGGCGCCCTTCGCCCCGGAGGGAGGCTCCACGGCACGCTCGAACCGTTCTCCGGAATCGCCGCGACCCTGTCCCGGCGCGAGGGCAGGGAGATGGACACCCTGATCGACGCCGCGGTGGAGCAGCCCATCCCCGCCCTCAGGGCCGATCCGCGGGCCTACGCCCACGCCGGCCTGTTCTCGGAATGGGTGTCGGGACTCCTGTACGGCAGCGAGCCCTGCAGTCCCACGTTCCATCTGATCGGGGCCGTCTTCGGGAGGCTTGCCTCGGCGCCGTCCCCCTGGTCGGTCACCTGCGCCGGGATCGAGAAGCTCCTCCTGCTCGCCGGGGTGAGGATGGAGCTGGAGAAGTGCACGAGGTGCGGCGGGGAGATGACCGGAGAGGAGCCTGCATGGAGCCACACCTCCGGCGGGCTGGTCTGCCGCGGATGCCTGCGTCCAGGAGACGCCGGCATCGCCCCGGGGCTCCTGGAATTCCTGCGGCTCTGCCGTCGTACTGACATCGAATCGACGGGCGGCACCCGTCTCTGGAAGGGGGGCTTCCGGCAATGCCATGACTTCCTCAGGGAATATGCCGAGGCCCATGTCCAGGCCAGGCTGAAGTTCAGGTCCCTGGCCGTGCTGGAGGATCTCGAGAATGCCGTCAGATGACGACCTCATGAAGAAGCTGGTCTCCCTTTGCAAGAGGCTGGGTTTCGTCTTCCCTTCCGGAGACATCTACGGCGGCCTCCAGTCGGCGTGGGACTACGGTCCGCTCGGAGTCGAGCTCAAGCGGAACATCGAGGCGGCCTGGTGGGACGCCATGGTCCGCACCCGTGAGAACGTCTTCGGGGTCGACACCGCCATCATCACACACCCCGACACATGGAAGGCCTCCGGCCACGTGGAGCACTTTCACGACCCGCTTGTCGACTGTCTCGACTGCAAGGCCCGCTGGAGGGCCGACCAGACCGCCGACGGCCGTTGCCCGGACTGCGGGGGGAGGCTCACTGAGCCCAGGGATTTCGGGCTGATGTTCAGGACGCACATGGGCGCCGTGGAGGACGAGGCGGCGGTGGTCTACCTGCGGCCGGAAACCTGCCAGTCCATCTTCACCAACTTCCGCAACATCACCAACGCCCTCAGACCCCGGCTGCCCTTCGGCGTGGCCCAGATCGGTAAGGCTTTCAGGAACGAGATCACGGCCAGGAACTTCGTCTTCCGCTCGCGCGAGTTCGAGCAGATGGAAATGGAGTTCTTCTGCCGGGGCGAGGAGGCCCCCCGGTGGATGGAGTACTGGATCTCCGAGAGGCTCTCCTGGTATGGCTCGATAGGCATCAGGAGCGGGAACCTGAGGCTCCGCGAGCATTCGAAGGAGGAGCTTGCGCATTACGCCGCCGGATGCACCGACATCGAGTATGCCTTCCCGTTCTCGCCCGGCGGGTTCGGGGAGCTGGAGGGAATAGCCAACCGTACCGACTTCGATCTCAGGGCGCACATGGCCGTGAGCGGCCAGAACCTGGAGTACATCGACCAGGCCGGAAACGAAAAGCTGATCCCTCACGTGGTGGAGACATCCGGTGGAGTGGGGAGGACCTTCCTGGCCGTCCTGCTGGACGCCTACTTCGAGGATGTCATAGAGGGCAGGGACAGGGTGGTCCTCAGGCTCGCTCCGGCCCTGGCTCCCGTAAAGATCGCCGTCCTTCCCCTCTCCAGGAAGCTCGAGGAGGGTGCCGCCCGCGTGGCTTCGATGCTGAGACCCCGCTGGAAGGTCGACTTCGACGTCACGGGATCGATCGGAAAGCGATATCGCAGGCAGGACGAGACGGGCACGCCCTACTGCGTGACGTTCGACTTCGACTCTCTGGAGGATTCCGCCGTGACGATACGCGAGCGCGATTCTCTCGCGCAGGTCCGCGTCTCGCTGGATCGCCTGGTCGAAGCCTTCAGGGATCTGTTCGACAAGGGCTGGGGGGCTGTCGCCGGCTAGCCCCGCTCGGACCTTCCGAGAACTGCGGCCGCCAGGCCGGCGAAGGCTTTTATGATCATGGGGAGGCTCTTGGGAAGGGCCTCGGATGCCCTCCATGCCGCCACCATCGATCCGCCCCCGGGCAGCGCGCAGGACAGGCAGAAGTACTTCCAGTCCTGGCTCATGGCCTCGACCGGCTTTCCCGGAGGGCCCGGCTCCTGCATCCTGATGCTCCTCTGTATCTCCTCGGGGCCGAAGACCACCCTCTCCCCGGAGGCCGATTCCAGCTTCAGGTATTCGCAGCGAAGGGCGTTTCTCATTTCGTCGGCCACTGAATTCAGGGTGGCCTCTCCGGACGAGACGATCTTCAGGACGGCACGGGAGATGTGCTGGTCCCAGCCGGGGTCGCCCGTGTCCAGCAGGGAGACGGGAGACCTCTCCGTGAAGGTGCTGGACATCGAGGGATCCCACATCGTGCATCTGTCGCGTCCGCTGTCCTTGCTGTGGTACAAGGCGATGTCGGAGCGCCTGATGACCAGCTCGGCGATCTCGCCGTGCGTGGGGGCGACCGCGATTCCTATGCTTACCGTCACGGGGCGTCTGTCGGGTCTGAGCACCGACGTGGCGACCTTGCGCCTTATCCTCTCGGCCACGCTGAAGGCCGTTGTCTCGCTCGTCCCCTCCAGGATCACGCCGAACTCCTCGCCTCCCAGCCTCGCGATCATGTCGTCGGGGCGGATGGTGCTGGACACTGTTTCCACGAAGGCCTTCAGAACCCTGTCGCCCTCGCGATGGCCGAAGGTGTCGTTGACGGACTTGAAGAAGTCCAGGTCCATCATCAGGACCGCAAGAGGCCTCTCCTTCGTCACCTTGCCGGAGGAGAGATCGTCCTTCAGGCGCGCTACCCAGACCGCGCTGATCTTCGCTCCCGTAAGGCCGTCGTGCCAGGTCTGCTGTTCGAGGTCGCGGAGCGCCAGAGCCGCGCCTATCTGCCTCGCGAAGCACATCAGCATGCTCGCGCGGCCCTTCGAAAGGGTGTCGAAGGGCAGGTCCGCCTCCACTACGAGATAGTTTCCGTCCCGCGAACCCTCGAAAACCCGTTTTCTGCGCTCGGCAGGCTGGAGTCCCTGCGAACGGCGGCCCAGCGGCACCGCGTGCAGGAAACGGTTTCCGAAGGGGGTCTTCCCGAAGTTGTCCACAACCAGGTGACGGCCCTCGCAGCTCCTTGCGGCCTGAACTACCTCGGGTGAGGGGGGCAGATCCTTCGACGAGACGCTGCGCTCCAGAACCGAGTGCTTCTCGCCTTCCAGGGAGATGATCATCACCCTGCTGGCCGATGCGAACGTGTCAAGGACCTCGAGCCCCCAGCTCAGGTCCGAGCGCATCCCGTAGTCCGTTCTGATCGTTTCCAGGCCCTGGAAGCCGCCCCCGCCCCCGAACGCCCGCTCGGCGGCGCTGTCGCGGATCTGGACAAGAGGGGCGGAAGGATCGTCACAGAAAACCGCGAGCTTTTCACGTCTCTCGCGCACCAGCCTGCTCGACTCGAACGAGGCCGCCATCTCCGGGGGCAGGCCCGAGAGTATGTGCCTGTCCATCTCCTCGAGGAGGACAGCCACCGCGGCATCCCTTCCGGGACCGCCGCCCGGTTCCAGTCTCTGCCGCACCCTCAGGATCAGCCAGACCAGGAGCAGTCTGTCCAGCTGTCTGCTGATCTGCTGGGCAGACCAGAAGACCTTTTCCGCCTCGGAGACCCTGGGTGCCAGGATGCCGTTGATGCAGAGCCGCCAGCATTGCAGGACCTCCTCCAGCCTCGGGCGATAGGCATCCGCCAGAGCCCTGCCTACGATCTTCGCCGACTGGAGGAAGCCGCAGGCTGCACATTCCAGGGCGAGATAGATGCCGGCCGGTATGAGATCGTTGTTCTGGCTGCCCCCGAAAGCCCCGGCCACCCTCTTCGCGTCCTCGATTCTCTCGACGCCTCTCCTCAGGTCATCGAGAAGGTCCGCAGTGCCGGGGAGAAAGGCTTCGGCGCCCTCCTGGTGCGATTCCATGCCGCAGAAGTGGTTCAGCAGGCAGACATACCAGGCGAGGAAGGGGCTCTCCGGAGAGTCCGGTCCGCGGCCGAGCCGCCCGTACTCTTCAAGAAGACCGGTCGCCCGGTTCAGTTGAAGCGATCTGACGCAGAGAACGATGAGCCTGCTGACGGCCGACGCCCTGTACGAGACGTTGCCGGTCGAAGCGGCCCTGGAAGCCACCCTGTCCAGGCTCTCGATCATCTGTCTGACCGTGTAGCCGGGAAGCCTTTCCTGGCAGAGCACCAGAGAGCTGAGTATCTCCGCTACGACCGGTATGTCACCCCTGTTCTCCGCGAGGAAGAGAGCCTTCTCCAGGTGCGAAGCCGCCCGGGCCAGCTCCCCTGCCGCCATGTACGCCCTGCCGCTGCACCAGTTGT
>JAAYTY010000100.1 GCA_012523605.1 Candidatus Fermentibacterota bacterium | reverse complement strand
TTCGCAGACATACTAGCCCTCTCCTGGCGCTACATGCTCCTGCTCTCGGAGGAGGCCGGGAAACTCGTGCGGGCTTCCGCCGCCAGGGGCTGCAGGCCGAAATGGCTTCCCCAGGCAACCGTCGTCGGGCGGCTCGCAGGCAATCTCTTCCTGAGGAGCTACGAGAGGGCCGAGAGGGTGCACTGGGCGATGCTCCTGCGGGGGTACGGCGGGACGATGCCGAATGTTCCGCCGGGCAGGCTGCGGATTCCGGAGATCGCCGCGGCGTCTCTCGCCCTGGCTTCGATAGCCGCCGTAAGGGTATTGCTGGCATGAGCACACCGGCGGTGGAGATCGAGGGCCTGAGGCTCGTCTATCCGGACGGCACGACTGCGCTCGACGGTGTCGATTTCAAGGTGGAGAAGGGCTCATCCGTGTGCATCGCAGGGCCGAACGGCGCCGGCAAGAGCACTCTGCTTCTCTGCATCGGAGGGCTCCTGAAGTACGATGGCGTGATAAGAGTGGCGGGGGCGCGGTCTGATGCCGGGCATTCCCGCGGACGCGACCCGTCGGTATTCGGCCTGGTTTTCCAGGATCCCGACGACCAGCTCTTCTGCACGACCGTGAGGGATGACGCGGCCTTCGGCCCGAGGAACCTCCGCCTGCCGGCGGCAGAGGTCGAGGAGCGTGTCTGTGAAGCGCTCCGCGCGGTGGATCTGGCAGGATTCGAAGAGCGGCCCCCCCATCATCTCTCGGTGGGAGAGAAGAAGAAGGCCGCCATCGCGTCAGTGCTGGCCTGCAGACCTTCGATAATCGCCCTGGACGAGCCCTGGGCTGGGCTCGACGCCAGAGCCTGCCGGGCCGTCACAGGCATTCTGGAACGTTTCACGGGAACCCGTCTGGTCGTGACGCAGGATCCCAGGCAGGCGGCCGGAATCTGCGAGAGAATGGTGATTATCGATGGAGGAAGGATAGCCGCGGACGGCCCGTTCCACGAGCTGAGCGCCGACAGGAACCTGCTGGAGAGGCACGGGCTCGACTTCGGGTGAAGGATCGATCCAGCAGGATCACCCATTCGTGGCTGGCATTCGACGAACAGCAGGCGGAGGCGCCTCTCCAGGCTCTGATACTGTCGGGATCGCACCGTGCGAAGGCCTTCAAGCCCGTATTCCCCAGGGCGGTTGTCTCCGCCATAGCCTCATCGAGGCTTCTTTCGGGCGCTCCAACGTGCGCCCGGCGGTCAGCGGCGCTGCCCGAGCATGACAAGGAAGCGGACCGGAAAAAGCGATACATAGCGGATCTAATCGCCCGGATCGCTGGCGGATCCGACCCTGGAGGTCCAGCCGAAGCTGGACGAAGCCGAACGCGGGTGCATTGCCCCTGATGCATCGAGTTGACGAACACCTGCGATTGCGGCGACCTGCTCTCGTCCGCTGATGCCGCCGAAACCCGAGGTTGTTATATAAGCGCAGGGGTTGTGTCGCGTTCCGAAACCGGAGGAGGGGAATGAGGGCTTATTCCTCGGTTCTGCTCGACCTGGACGGCACACTGCTCGACTACCCGGGTGCGCAGGCCGCGGCCGTTCGCGAAACCTCACGGCTCATGGCAATCCCGGAAGACCTGTTCGGCGATCTGATGACCTTCGTGAACTCGCCCCCCGTTCAGGCATTCGAGTCCTGCAGGCCCGGGGCGCCGGCCCTGGGCGACGACGCGGTCGCGAAGGCGTTCCCTGCCGTACCCTCCATCCAGCCCGCCGCATTCCTGACGAGCTATTTCAAGGCGCTGTCGAAGCGGGGCGACACGATCGAGGGCGCACATGCCTGTCTGAAATCCCTCAGGCGGGGCAGGAAGCTCGCCGCGGTCTCGAACGGGCTGGGCCACGTGCAGAGAAGCCGTCTCGAAGTCTCCGGTCTCACCGGCTTCTTCGATGCGCTCGTGATAAGCTGCGAAGTCGGCGTCGCCAAGCCCGATCCGGGAATCTTCCGGATGGCCCTGGATCTCCTCGGAGCCGGGCCCGGCGATGCAGTGATGATCGGGGACAGCGTCTCGAGCGACATGGCGGGAGCCGAAGCCGCCGGCATGGATTTCATATTCGTATCCGCGACCGGGGAGGTCCGAACTGCGGGAAGGACGGTCGCGGTTGTCGGGTCCATCTCCGAAATCCCGGAGCTGGAGTGTTTCAGGTGATCCCGGTCGAATCCGGGGGGAAGGAGTGGAGATGAGGGCTCAGTTCCTGGCTCTGGCGCTTGCCGCCGTTGCGTTCGCGGGAGGCACGCAGTACGGATTGCATGCAGGCTTCATGCTCCCCACCGGAGACGCTGCCGACGCCTACAAGCCCAGCCCCATGATCGGCGGACAGATACTGCTCCATCTGCCGATGTACGCGATCGAGGGCAGCGTTTCCTACGTCTTCCTGTCTCCGGAGGACGAGGTAGAGAACTTCTCGGGAAGCGTCATCCCCATCCTGGCCGGCGTCCGGACATACACCAGCACGCTCTTCTTCGGAGGCGGCGCCGCTCTGCACATGTTCAGCACGAGCTGGGACACCCCCGACGGCGAGGTCGAGGAGAGCGACAGCTACTTCGGCGCCTACGGCACGGTGGGAACCGAACTCCCGATGGGCGGCAGCGAGATCGAAATCAACGGCAAGGCGCAGTGGATCGATTTCGACGAGATCTGGCTCTCCGTTCAGGCAGGCATCTACTTCTAGCTCGCGGGATCGTCATGCGGGGAGCCGGCAGGCTCCCCGCCCTCCTCCCCCAGGGATTCGGACAACAGCTTCGTCACGACTTTGCAGATGTCGAATCTGCGTCGCGCCCTTTCTAGCCCCTGCCTTCCATAGCAATCCATCAGATCGGGCCTCCTGCAGAGATCGAGGACATCCCGGGCGAAATCACTGCGCGTCGAGAGGATTCCTGAGACTCCGTGCTCGACGGCATCGGTTACTCCCCCCTCGGAAAGGCCGGCCACCGCGGTACCGCAGGCCGAAGCCTCGATGAAGGTGAGGCCGAATCCCTCTACGTCGCCCGACGAAGCGTCGGACTGGCACGGGGAGAGGAACAGGTCGGCCGATCTGTAGAGAACTGCCAGATCGTCGTCAGGCACCTCTCCCAGGAACTCCGCCCTGTCTCCGAGCGGGACCGCCTGCTCCCTCAGAACGGATTCGAGCGGGCCGCCGCCCGCCAGCCACAGGCCGGCATCGATGCCCGAGTCGAGGAGCAGTTTCAGCGAGTCGAGAACCAGGTCGAACCTCTTTCTCGGAACCATCCGGCCGGCGGACACGAGCTGGACAGGGCGTGCTCTCTCCCTGCGCGGGCCGTCAGGGTTGAAGACTCGGGTGTCCACTCCGTTGATGCCGATGAAGACCCTCGATCCGGGGGCGACCGACGAAAGCCTGCCCGCGGTGAACCTGCTCGCGGCGGCGGCAAGAGACACTTTCTCGAGAACCCTCCTGCGCCTTGCGCGAAGAAGAGGAGTGTAACGGGAGAAGACCTCGAGCCCGTGCACCATCGCGGTGACGGGGCATGCGGCGCGCGCCAGGACGGCGCCCTCGGCCACCCTCCATGTCGAGCAGAGGATGACATCCGGCCATCCCCCCTGTTTCCGCTTTTCACCGCGCAGAGCCCTCATGAAGTGAAGGTGCCGAAGAGCGCAGAAGCTCCTCCCCTCGACCGACACCATGGTGAAGAATGCGGAGTCACCCCGGAAGGAAGCCCGCTTGGCGAGCACGGTGACTGCCGCTCCGAGTTCGGACGCAGCCGCCGCTGTATTCGCGCTCCAGCGCGAGATTCCCCCGAGCTTCGGGGGAAAGTCCTCGGTGGCGATCCAGACCCTCCTCCCCGCGAGACCTGTCACAGCCCCAGCCTCTTCCTCTGAGAGAAGCGCCTTAGATACATGAGGCCGGCCAGGAGGAACAGCCCGGTGGACGCACCGAACAGCGACACGTGGCCGCAGCATTGCAGAAGCAGATTGCCCAGGATCGGCGCCATGAATCCCCGCACGGCCGTCATGGTGATGTGGAGGCCCTGGTAGGTCGCTTCCTGCCCGGGCGGAGCGAAGTACAGGCTCGACATGTTCCAGGAGACATTCACGCCCGCCATGCTCACCGAATAGACACCGAAGGCGGCATAGAACAGCAGTTTGGCCTGCGGGTGAAGGAACGCCCCCATGGCGATCAGGGCGGGATAGGCGGCCAGCGCCAGGCAGACGAAGCCGGTGAACCTGAACGGGTGCATCCGCTCGGCGCGTATGCCCATGAAGGGGCTGAGCAGGAGAATCCCCACCTGTGCGATGACACCCTTTGCCGTGGCGTACTCGCCGTAGTCCAGGTGGAGGTAGTCCTTCGCGAAGAACGGCACGGCGGGCAGGATCATCATGAACGCGAAACCGTAGAGCATGAAGTAGGCCTCGAACCTCGCGAACTCCCTGTCTCTCCTGAAGACTTCCCAGAGCGACCTGGCTATTTCACGAGGGGAGGCTGGTCCGCCCCGGGGAGTATCGGGCAGGCCACGAGTCATTAGCCAGAATATTCCGGCATGAACGGCTCCGAAGAGGCCGAGTGCGAGGAAGAGGGTCCTGTACCACTGGAAGTCGAGGTCCAGAAGGACACCCACCAGCAGGGCCGCGGGCACGCTGATCAGAGTGAAAAAGCTGACCGCCCAGCCGTAGAGCACCCCTCTCCTGCCCTCCCGGTAGCAGTTGCGGATGATCGTGTTCTGGGCGGGGCTGACAACGCTGTCCGCGGCGCTGAAGAGGGCGAGCAGCACGAGGAGGACATCCACGCTCGCCGAGAGGCTCATGAGGCATATCGGCACGCGCATGGCCGCGGCGGCCAGGAAAGCCTTACCCCACCAGCCCCGGCTCTCTACCATCCGGTTGATGAAGACGGAGAGGAAGTTGCTCATGGGCCAGATCATCGTCAGCAGGGTGATCTGCCAGACAGATGCGCCTAGCCCGTTGGCAGCTATGTACTCGTTGTTGAGCAGAACGCCAGAGCAGAGGCCGGCGGCGACCGAGGAGGCAAGCTGGAGCCTGAAGGTACGCTTCTCGCTGGGCGAGAGGTCGATCGGAACAAGAGGATACGGCGCTCCGGCGAGCGCGGTTTCGGACATCAGGGCTCCGCGCTTAGCTTCCCCATCGACTCCAGGAGCATGACGATCTGCCTGGCGCACTCGTCGGGGTCCTGGATGTCGGTCTGGACGTGGACTTCGGGTTCCATTGGAGCCTCGTACGGTGCCGAGATGCCTGTGAAATCGGGAACCAGGCCCTCTCTGGCCTTCCTGTAGAGCCCCTTGGGATCGCGGCTCTCCGCGACCTCCAGAGGCGCATCTACGAATACCTCTATGAAGTCCCCTTCGGCCTGCATGGAGCGGGCCTTCTCCCTGTCGGCGGCATAGGGGCTGATGAAGGCGACGATGTTTATCAGGCCGAACGAGGTGAGCAGCTTCGCGACCTCCGCGATGCGGCGGATGTTCTCCGTCCGGTCGGCCGGAGAGAATCCGAGATCGCTGTTCAGCCCGTGTCTGACGTTGTCTCCGTCGAGGATGACCGAGAGCAGGCCTCTGTC